>DATMAZ010000123.1:0-11666 GCA_035559675.1 Candidatus Limnocylindria bacterium | reverse complement strand
TGCCGGGCCGCGCGGCGTGCGCGAGCCGGCCACGGTGGAGACCCGCGCCGTCTTCGGCACGCTGGCGGCGCTCGCGGGCGTGCCGCAGCCCGGCGCGCCGGTCCTCCCCGGCGTGCTCAGCGCCGGCGAGGGCCCGGCCAGCGAGTACGGCTTCGTCGTGCGCCGGTCGTTCCAGTCACGCGATCTCCCGGCCGTGCTGCGCGGCACACGGCTCGGTGTGGCCGGCCCGCACGGGCTGCTCGTGCGCGCCGTCCAGGACGACGGCGTCAGCCTCGAGGCGTGGGAGTACGGCACGGAGCAGCCCACGCGGCTCACACCGGCGACCCCGCCGCGCGAAGAGGTCGTGACGTCGCTCGCCGCCCTCGACCGCTGGGCGGCAGCGGTGGCGCCGGACGGGGCGGTGGCCGCGCAGCCGGTGGACGAGGCCACCCGCGAGCGGCTGCGGGCGCTCGGCTACATGGACTGACGGCGGCTCAGAAGCCGAGCATCTTGGCGAGGTACTGGGTCATCACCTCGTCGGCGCCGCCGCCGATCGAGATGAGCCGCATGTCGACGAAGCCGCGCCCGGCGACGCTCTCCTTCATGTAGCCGAAGCCGCCCTGGAGCTGGATACACTGGTCCGAGACGAAGCGGCACATCCGGCCGGTGAAGAGCTTCGCCATGGTGATCTCGCGCGTGGCGTCCTCGCCGGCCACGCGCTTGCGCACGCAGACGTCGGCCAGCGCGCGGGCGGCCTCGATCTGCACCTTCATCTCGACGAACTTGAACTGCGTCACCTGATGCTTGGTGAGCGGCTTCTTGAAGACGACGCGGTCCTCGCACCAGCGCCTGGTCTCCTCCCAGAGCCGCTCGCAGGACGCGTTCACCGAAATGACGGCCACCAGCCGCTCGTCCTGGAACTGCATCATCTGCTGCTGGAACCCGCGGCCGATCTCGCCGATGGTGTTGGCCACCGGCACGCGCACATTGTCGAAGAAGAAGAGCCCGGTGTCGCTGCCCCAGTTGCCGATCTTGTCGAGGAGCTGATAGCTCACGCCCGGCGCGTCGGTCGGCACGATGATCTGTGAGAAGCCGCCGTAGCCCGCGTTCGGATCGGTGACCGCCAGCAAGCACAGCCAGTCGGCCGTGGCGGCGTTGGTGATGTAGATCTTGCTGCCGTTGATCACCCAGTCGTCGCCGTCCCGCACCGCGCGCGTCTTGATCGAGGCCACGTCCGATCCGCCGTCGGGCTCGGTCACGGCGATCGCCGCGACGCACTCGCCCTTGATGGCCGGGACGAGGTAGCGCCGGCGGAGCTCGTCCGAGCCGAACTGCGCGAGCGACGGCGTGGCCATGTCGGTGTGCACGCTGATGCCCATGGCCACACCGGCGTTGTCGCAGCGGCCGATCTCGTCGAAGAGGATGGCCGTGTAGCTCCAGTCGAGCCCGGCGCCGCCCCATCTGGGATCGTACTTGAGGCCGAGCAGCCCGAGGCGGCCCATCACGGGATAGAGCGCCTTGTCGATGCGGCCCATGCGGTCGAACTCGCGCGCGCGGGGCAGGAGGTGCTCCTGCACGAACTTGCGGACGGTCTGACGAAAGAGCTGGTGCTCCGGGCTGCCGTAGAGATCGGACGCCATGGGGGGTGTTTACCCGCGCGTCACGGCCAGCGCCAAGCGGCAGCCTGGCGTCCGCGGCGTTGGATGGCGCCGACGCGGATCGGCGGCCGTCACCGGCAGCGAACGCGGCTCGCCGCCGCGTCCAGCGTGCAGGTGGGCGCCACACCGGCCGGGCCGGGGAAGCGGAGATCGCCGCACCGCCCGTTCGTCGCCTGCGGCGGGTCGAGGACCAGCGTCGCGGTGAGCGGCAGGTCGGCCGCCGTGAGCGGCAGGCTCGCGTTGCGGGCCACCACCTTGAAGCCGATGTGCCCCGGCCCGCTGCCGAGGATCTTCACCTTGAGGACGCGCACGCCCGCCATGCCGGCGGGGCTGCGCCACGTCCAGGCGGTCGGCCGCTCCACCCAGCCCGTGCCGGTCACGTCCTTCAGTCCGGGCGGGAGCGTGAGGTCGAGCAGCGGGGAGCCCAGCGCGCTCGTCAGCAGGAAGCGCACGCCGTTCTCGTGCGGTCTGAGCGGCGGCACGATCGGCGCCGGGATCACGATGGTGCCCTTCACCTTGAGCGCCTCGTCGTCCGCGGGCGGCAGGAGTCGCGTCACGTTCAGGCGAGGCTTCAAGCCGGCCGTGGCGTTGACGCACGGGTCGACCGTGTCGCAGACGCCATCGGCGTCGGCGTCGGCGCAGGGCAGCGTGGTCGACGTGGAGGTCGTGCTGCTGCTCGACGAGCTCGACGACGTGCTCGTCGAGGTGGTGCTGGACGAGCTCGACGACGTGCTGGTGGACGTGCTCGTCGACGACGTGGACGAGCTGCTGGACGTGGTGCTCGAGGTCGACGTGCTCGACGACGTGCTCGTCGAGCTGGTGCTGGACGAGGTCGAGCTGCTGGTCGTGCTGCTGCTGCTGCTGCTGCTGCTCGTGCTGGACGACGTCGAGGTGCTGGTGCTCGACGTGCTCGTGCTGCTGCTCGACGAGGTGGACGTGCTCGTGCTGGTGCTGGTGCTCGTGGTCGACGACGTGGTGGTGGACGAGGTGCTCGTGCTGGTGCTCGTGGTCGTGGTGACCGACGTGCTGGTGGTGGTCGTGGGGCCGGCCTTGTTGATGGTCATCGTGTCGAACACGTTGCCGGCGTTGTCGATGGCGTCGAGCGTCAGCACGTTCGCGTTGATGCGCACCGAGGTGTAGTGGTAGGTCGCGATGCTGCAGTAGCCGTTCGGTCCGTCTGGGCATCCCGTGGCGAGCCAGTAGCACTGCACGCCGCTGCGGTGCGGGACGCCGCCGGAGAGCTGGGCGGGCCCGTCGAGCGCGGCGCCGCCGCCTCCGGTCATGACGTAGTACGTGCCGAGTCCGTCCGAGCCCGACGTCCCGTCCACCATGTAGTCGTCGACCAGCGTGCTGCGCTCCCAGATGTGGTCGTGCCCGATGAACACGATGTCGACCCCGTAGCGCTCGAACAGCGGTCCCCAGGCGGTGCGCACCGTGAAATTGCTGCCGAACGACACGCTGCCGCTGGCGCACGAGTAGGGCGCGTGATGCAGGAACACGAACTTCCAGGCGGCCGTGCTCGACGCCAGGTCGTTCTGGAGCCAGGCGGTCTGGGTGGCGTCGCAGCAGCTGTCGGTGTCGACGATGGTGAAGTGCGCCTGTCCGGAATCGAAGGAGTAGTAGCGCTCGGGCTGCGCGGGGGCGTTGCGCGGGAGCACGAAGGTCCTGGCGTAGGGCGTGTTGTGGTAGTTGTTGACGTTGCCGAACACGACGTTGAGGTCGTGGTTGCCGAGCGCCGGGAAGAAGAACGTCCGGGGCAGCACGGCCGCGTAGTAGGCGAGCGCGTTGCTGTCGAGCTCGCTCTGGAGGCCGAAGGTGTAGGTGTTGTCGCCCACCGTGAGGATCATCTGCGGCTCCTCGGCGTTCTGCAGCGCCGCGAGCTGCGCCTCCGGCGTCGTGCCCTGTCCCCAGTCGCCGATCACGGTGAAGAAGAGATCGGTCTCGACCCCCGGGGCGGCGAGCGTGGTGAAGTACGTCGTGGCCGCGACCTGCACGCCGTTGGTGAGCAGCCGGTAGTAGTACCGCGTGTTGGGCATGAGCCCGCTCACCGTCACCGTGTGGCAGGTGCCGGCGCTGCCGACCTCGCAGCTCGGCGCCTGCGGCACCGTGACGCTCTGCCCGAGGGCCGGGGTGAGCCCGTACTCGACGGTGCTGTTGCCGGCGACGTTGGTCCACCAGACGAAGGTCGCCTTGGTGGCGTCGGCGTCCGGGTTCTGGAGCAGCGGGCCGCGCGTGATGACCTGGCTCTCGGCCGAACCGGCAGCCAGCGCGAGGGCGGTAAGGGCGAGCAGCAGGTGCGTCACGGGCGCGCACCTTATCCCGAGCGCCGAGGCTATGGCCAGCAGAACCTGCATCTGTTAATGCCGCCCGGCATGGCGGGTGGTGGGGGGGCGCCGCGCGTGGCGCTTGTGCTCTCGGGCGGCGGGGCCCGCGGGGCCTACGAGGCGGGGGTCCTGTCGTACTGCTTCGAAGTCCTGCCGCGGCGGCTGGGTCGAGCCCCGCGCTTCGACATCATCACGGGGACCAGCGTCGGCGCCATCCACGCTTGCTACGTGGCGGGATCGGGGCAGGACCGCGCGGCGGCCGAGCGTCTGCGCTCCATCTGGAGCTCGCTGTCGCTCGACGCGGTCTATCGCTTCGGCATCGGCGACATGGTGCGGGTGCCGCTGCGGCTGCTGAGCGCGGTCCTCCCGGTGCCCGAACCCGCCGAGGCGGCGTTGCCCGAGCGTATGACCGGGCTGCTCGACACCTCCTGGCTCCGGGCGCTGGTCATGGACCGCGTCCACTGGCACGGCATCCGCCGCAACTTCGAGCGCGGCAGATTGTCGGCGCTCGCCGTCAGCACCACGGAGGTCGCCACGGGCGGCTCCGTGGTGTTCGTCGACCGCCGGGCGGATGCGCCGCTCGCCCCGGACGCCGACCCGCACGTGACCTATTGCGAGACCCGCATCGGGCCGCGCCACGCGCTCGCCTCGGCCGCGATCCCGTTGCTCTTTCCCACCATCCGCATCGCGGACGCGTACCATTGCGACGGCGGGCTCCGCTTGAACACGCCGCTCGCGCCCGCCATCCATCTCGGCGCCGACCGGGTGCTGGTGGTCGGGCTTCGCTACCAGGCGACGCCCGAGGAGCTGCTGGAGCGCCGGCGGCGGCGCGAGGCCAACGTCATGAGCCCGACCTACCTCGCCGGCAAGGCGCTCAACGCCCTGCTGCTCGACCGCGTCGAGACCGATCTCGAGCGGCTGCGCCTGTTCAACGCCATCCTCGAACGCGGCACCGCCGTCTACGGCCCGGACTTCGTCGACCGGATCAACGAGTCGATCGCCGCGGAGCGCGGGCGCCCGTATCGCATCGTCGACAGCCTGCATCTCAAGCCCTCGCAGGACCTCGGCGCGCTCGCCTCGGAGTGCTTCGAGCGCGATGGGTCGCAGCGCTCGCTGGTGGGCCGCACGCTGGCCGGCATCGTGGCCCGGGGGGCGCTCGGCGAGGCCGACCTGCTCTCGTACCTGTTCTTCGATCGGGCCTACACGGAGCGCCTGATCGAGATCGGGCGCGCGGACGCCGAAGCCGCCGCCGACGCGCTCTGCGCTTTTCTCCAGCCTTGACCGGTTCGGCGGGCTGGACCAAAAGCTGCTTCATGGCCGAGTTGCCCCAGACACCGGCGAGCCGGCCGGCCCGCTCCGCGAGCGCGAGCCGCCGGCGCGTCGCGCGGCGGTAGCGGCCGCGGGCGCATGCGTCGCGTCCCGCGCATCAAGTCGGTGATGACACCGTTTCCGTACTCGGTGTCGTGCGACGCGACGGTGGCCGAAGCGCAGGCGCTCATGGCGTCGCACCACGTGCGGCACCTGCCGGTGAAGAAGGGGTCGTCGCTGATCGGCGTGGTCTCGGAGCGCGACGTGCAGTTCGCGCTCGATTCCCAGCGCGGCAAGGGCGATCCGCCGCTGCGCGTCCGCGACGTCGCGTCGCTCGATCTCTACGTGGTCGACCTCTCCACGCCGCTCGACGAGGTGCTCGCCCACATGGCGCGCTCGCACGTGAGCTGCGCGCTGGTGCGCAAGGGCACCAAGCTGGTCGGCGTGTTCACCACCAGCGACGCCTGCCGGCTCTTCGGCGAGTATCTCCGCGGCGACGACGACTCGCCCGACGACGTGGCCTGAGCGCGGTGCCGCGAGTGGCGCCCGCTCCGCGTTTGACGTAGAAGGCGCGCGCGGGAGGTCGTGATGAGGCGGAAGCGTGAGGATCGGCGGTTGTACGAGGGCGACGGCAAGACGCCGATCCCGCTCGAGGCGGTGCACGTGCTGGCCGGCCTGGCGCCGGGGATGGAGCTCACCGCCGACGACCTGCCGCCCGGCATCGCCGGCAACGAGACGGCAGAGGAGGCGATGGTGACGGTCGAGGAGCTCGGCCGGTTGCTGCGCGTGAGCGAAAGCACCGTGCGACGGCTGATCCGCACCGCCGTGATCCGCCCCGTGCTGGTCGACGGGCAGCCGCGCGTGCCGCTGAGGCAGGTCGAAGCCTGCCGCGCGGGTCTCCACCGCAACAGCCCCGACAAGCCCGGCGAGTAGTGCACGTGCTTGTGCGGCCCGCATGGGGGATGCGTTCAGGAATGTCCGGCGTCGCCCCCGGGCCGCGACCGCATTCCGAGCGAAATCAATGAGTTACAGAATTCCGGCAGCGGGCACGGATCTCGCTCTTCTCCTCGGTCGGGAGGGGAAACATGGACGAGACCCGAGCCAACCACCGAGCCGACGCCCGCGCCGCCCGCTACGAGCATCCGACACCGCCGCGCCGGCGCGTGATCGCCGTGGGCAAGCGCGTGAACGGACGCTGGAAGGTGCGCACGAGCCTCTGGCGCTACCTGCTGTCGACCGCGATCTCTCAGTGAGGCGCGCCCGAGCGATCGAGCGCGGCGGCCTTCTGCTCGACGAAGTCCAGCACCTGGGCTTCGAGACAGACGCCGTCGAAGCGGTCGATCTCCTGCACGCCCGTCGGGCTGGTGACGTTGATCTCGGTCACCAGGCCGTCGATCACGTCGAGCCCCACGAAGTAGAGGCCGTCGGCCGCGAGCCGCGGGGCGAGCCGGCGGCAGATCTCGCGATCGCGCGCGTCGACGGCGGCGCGCTCCACGCGGCCGCCGACGTGGATGTTGCCGCGATGCTCGTCCTCGCGCGGAATGCGCAGCACGGCCCCGATTGGCTCCCCGGCGAGCACGATCACCCGCTTGTCGCCGGCGCGTGCGGCCGGAAGGTAGCGCTGTCCCATCACCAGCCGCGTGCCGTCGCGCGTCGAGTTCTCGAGGATCGCGTTCAGGTTGCGATCGCCGGCGTGTAGGTGAAAGACGCCGGCGCCGCCGGCGCCGTCGAGCGGCTTCAGAATCATCTCGCCGCCGAGCTCGTGCATGAAGGTCTTCAAGCGCTCCGCGTCCGAGGTGACGATGCTCGGCGGGATGATGTCGGGGAAGTTGAGCGCGTAGAGCTTCTCGTTCGCTTCCCGAAGCCCGCGCGGGTCGTTCACCACCAGCGTGCGCGTCCGGTCGCACAGGCCGAGCAGGTGGGTGGCGAAGAAGTACGCCATGTCGAACGGCGGGTCCTTCCGCATGAAGACGACGTCGAAGAAGTCGAGCGGCACGGTGCGTAGCTCGTGCAGCGTGAAGTGCGGGGTCCCGCGCTGGACCACGACCCGGCGGACGCTCGCGTGCGGGCGCGCCTCGGTGACGAACAGGTCGTCGGGCAGGCAGTGGTACTGCTCGTAGCCGCGCCGCGCCCCCTCGAGCTGGAAGGCGAAGGTCGTGTCCTTGTCGACCAGCACCTTCGTCATGGGGTCCATGACGTAGAGAAAGCGGCGGCGCATCGCCGGCGATGCTAGCCCACCCCCGCCGCTCATGCGATCACCCGTCGCCCCAGCGGTGCTGGCAGAGCGCCACGGCGACGATCGCCGCCGTGTCGCCGCGCAGCACGCGCCCGCCGAGCGACACCGCGTGGAAGCCCGCGGCGCGCGCCTGCACCACCTCGTCAAGGGTGAAGCCGCCCTCGGGGCCGAGCAGCACGGTCACCGCCGTCGCGACGGCCGGCAAGCGGTCCCAGCCGGGCGCGGTGGCCTCCTCCCAGGCGATGAGCCGCAGGCCGTTGCCGAACGAGTCGAGGCGGACGGCGAGCGGTACGGGCTCGTCGATCGCGGGCGTGCGGGTGCGGCCACACTGCTTGGCCGCGGCGAGCGCGATGCGCCGCCAGCGGGCCACGTGGCCGCGCTCGGCGACGCAGCGCGCCGTCAGCACGGGGGCGATGCGAATGACGCCGAGCTCGGTCGCCTTCTCGATGACGACGTCCATGCGGGGCCCTTTCAGCAGGGCCGGAAGGAGTGTGACCGCGAGCGGGGATTCGCGTGAGACCGCCTCGCTGCGCTCGATCACGCCGCGCGCGGCGCGGCGGTCGACGCGCTCGAGCCGCACGGTGTGCTCGATGCCGGTGTCGTCGAACACGACCAGCAGGTCGCCGGCGCCGAGGCGCAGGGTGCGCAGATGCCGCAGCTCCTCGCCGGCGATCTCGACGGCGCCCTCCCGGATCGAGGCGCGCGGCACGAACAGCCGGGCCACGGTCAGCGTCCGTCGCCCAGGCGCAGCGTGCGCCAGACACCCTCGGCGCGGGTGTGCAGCACCCGCCACGGCGCGAAGGCGGCCGACACGGCATTGCACTGCCGATCGAGGATGCCCGAGGCGACGACCACGCCGCCGGGCGCGGTACGTGCCATGAGCGTGGCAGCCTCGGCCACCAGCGTGTCGGCCAAGAGATTGGCCAGCACGAGGTCGTAGCGGCCGCGCACCGCCGAGGCGCTGGCGGCGGCGAGCAGCACCTGCGGGACCCGGTTGCGGGCCATGGTCTCGCGCGCCACCGGGAGCGTCGCCGCGTCGATGTCGATCCCCACGACGCGCGGCACGCCGAGACGGGCCGCCGCCGCGGCCAGGATGCCGGTCCCGGTGCCGACGTCGAGCACGGAGGCGACCGGTCGGGTCGCGACCAGCGCCTCGAGCTCCTCGAGGCACGTTCGCGTGGTCGGGTGCTGGCCGGTCCCGAACGCCATGCCGGGATCGACCACGATCACCTCCCGCCCGCGCGCCGCCGGGACGTCCCACGGCGGCGCCACCAGCAGCCGCACGCCGATGGCGAGCGGCCGGTGATGCGCCCGAAACGACGCCTCCCAGTCGACGGCAGGCACCGGTGCCGCCTCGACCCGGATGGGCCCGAAGCCCGGGTCCAAGGCGCCGAGCGCAGCGGCGTAGCTGCGAAGCGCGGCCACGAGCGCGTCGGCGTCGCGCGCGGGCACGTGCGCCTCGAGGCGCCACCCCTCGCCCCGGTCCGGGTCCTCGGTGAAGCGCACCTCGTCCACCACCGCCGCCGCGCCGTTCTCGAAGAGAAAGTTCGCCACCGCGTCGCTCGCCGCTTCCGGCACCGCAACGCGCACCGCCACCCACTCGGCTGGCAACACGGCCACGCGCAACGAAAGGCCGCCGCGCGGGCGCTGTCAACCGCCGGCGCGGCAGTTGACCGCACCCGCACCGCACCCCTATTGCGCTCGCGTGCCCGTCGAAGTGATCGCCCATCGCGGCGCCAGCGGCACGTGTCCCGAGAACACGCTGGCCGCCTTCCGGCGCGCCGAAGCCGTGGGCGCCCACATGATCGAGCTCGACGTGCAGCTCTCGCGCGACGGCGAGGTCGTCGTCATGCACGACGACACGCTCGAGCGTACCACCGACGGCCACGGCCCGGTGGCGCGCTGGACGCTCGCGGAGATGCAGCGGCTCGACGCGGGCTCGTGGTTCGGCCCGGAATTCGCCGGCGAGCGCGTGCCGACGCTCGGCGAGGTGCTGGCGGCGATCCGCCTGCCGATCAACGTGGAGCTGAAGCCGGGTGGGGGCGAGGGGCTGGAGGCCCGAGCGCTGGAGGTGGTGCGGGCGGCGGGCGCCCTCGAGCGCATCGTGTTCTCCTCGTTCGACCCCGACGCGCTCCACCGCCTGCGAGGCCTCACAGCCGATGCGCAACTGGGTGTTCTCTGGGCCCGATCCACGCTGTCCCCAGCGATCGCGCTCGCGAAGCGCGTGGCTGCCAGAGGCTTGCATCTTCGCAAGACGCTCGCTTCGCCCGAGCATCTTGCCGCAGCGCGTGAAGCGGGCCTGCTCACCCGCGTGTGGACCGTGAACGAACCAAGGGAATTTGCCCGTTTGAAGCGCGCCGGCGTCGACGGTGTGTTCACCGACTATCCGGAGCGATTCTTGCTTTTGTGAGAGCCCCGAGTGCGCAGTGCCCAACCGGGGAGTTTCGACCCGACCTTGACTGCGATCGCCTTTTCGCTGATGGTGACGCCCTCCGCTTCTGCGGCTAGGGGTGACTTCGGTTCATGGCAGGCGTCCGCGTCAAGGAAAACGAGCCGATCGAGAGCGCGATCCGGCGCTTCAAGAAGCAGTGCGAGAAGGCCGGCATTCTCGCCGAGCTGCGCAAGCGCGAGCACTACGAGAAGCCGAGCGTCCGCCGCAAGAAGAAGGCCATGGCGGCGCGCAAGCGAGCCACTCGCCGCCAGGCCCGCACCCCCGTCTGACCGCATCCCCGCCGCGCCGGGCGCGGTTGCGCGCGAGGCGGCATGACCACCCTCGACGCCGTGTTGCTCGCGGTGCTCGCCGCGTTCGGGCTCCGTGGCTTCTTTCGCGGCTTCGTGCGCGAGACGACGAGTCTGCTCGCGCTGGTCGCGGCGACGGCCGCCGTGGTGTTCCAGGGGGGCCGCGTCGCCGAGCTGCTGATGGCGCGCGGCGTGGCGGAAGCCGAGCTGGCGCTGATTGCCGCGGGCGCGGCGACCTTCCTCGCCGCCTACCTCGCCGTCACCCTGGTCGGCTGGGGCGTCGACCGGCTCGCGCACGCGCTGTTCCTCGGCACGGCGGTGCGGGTCCTCGGCATCGCCTTCGCCATCGGCAAGGGCGCCATCCTGCTCGGCTTCGCGCTGATCGTCGGGCAGCAGTGGGCGCCGACGGTGCTCTCGCGGCAGCGCGTCGAGTCCTCCCGGCTGGCGCGGCCGATGGTGGAGCTCGCCCGGGCGCTGATCACCGAAGGCGGTGAGCGGCTCGCCCCGCAGCGTGCGCCCGCGGGCGCGGGAGCCACGGGATGACCGGTCGCATCGCCGACGATGCCATCCGGCAGGTCCGCGAGCGCGCGAACCTCGCCGAGGTCGTCTCCGACGTGGTGGCGCTCAAGCGTCGCGGCCGCAGCGCCGTCGGGCTCTGTCCGTTCCACGCCGAGAAGACGCCGTCGTTCACCGTGAGCGAGGAGCGCGGCTTCTATCACTGCTTCGGGTGCGGCGAGCACGGCGACGTCTTCAGCTTCGTCATGAAGATGCAGTCGCTCACCTTCCCCGAGGCGGTCGAGGCCGTCGCCGCGCGCTTCGGCATCCCGCTGCCGCGGGAGGCGGTGGCGGGCGGCCCGCGCTCGCCGACGGCGCCGCTGCTCGCCGCGCACGAGACCGCGGCGGCGTTCTATCGCGCCATGCTGCGCGGCCCGCAGGGAGCACGGGCACGCGCGTATCTCGCCGAGCGGGGGATCGGCGAAGCCAGCATCGAGCGCTTCGGCCTGGGCTATGCGCCCGCCGCGGGGGACGCGCTCGCCAAGCATCTCGCCGCCGAGCACGTGCGCGAGGCCGACGCGCTGGCGGCGGGGCTGGTGGCCCGGCGCGCCGGCGGCGGCCTGTACGACCGTTTCCGCGACCGCATCGTCTTCCCGATCAGCGATGCGGCGGGTCGTGTGTGCGCCTTCGGCGGCCGCATCCTGCCGGGCGCCGCCGCCCGGCCGGGGGCGGATGCGCCGCCCAAGTATCTCAACAGCGCCGAGTCGCCGATCTTTCAGAAGGGCCGCATGCTCTACGGGCTGGCGCTGGCGCGCGGCGCCATCCGCGAGCGCGGGCGCGTGGTGGTGGTCGAGGGCTATCTCGACGTCGTCTCGCTGGCGCAGGCGGGGATCGAAGAGGTGGTGGCGCCGCTCGGCACGGCGCTCA
>DATMAZ010000122.1:0-4129 GCA_035559675.1 Candidatus Limnocylindria bacterium | reverse complement strand
GCTGCGCGTGCGCGACGCGGCCGGCCGCCGCGAGCTGCGCGAGCAGCAATTCGGCACGCCCGGCAGCAGCGCCGAGATCCGCATCCCGGCGGGCTGGCTCGAGCCCGGCGGCTACCGCGCCGACATCGTCCTCGGCGACGGTGCGCGCCCCATCGTGGTCGCCCGCTTCCGCATCCAGCCGTGAGGGCGGGGCCGCGGCGGGCGCGCGGGCCTTCGCTCGAGAGGGCGGGCGTCGCGCCGGAGCCGCCAGCGGCGGTGGCTCCGGCGCCGACCGAGCGGCGTTAGCGCTGCGCCTCCTGGTAGAGACGCATCATGTCGCGCGGGTTGATGCCGTGCTCGCGCATCGCCAGCTCGGCCTTGGCCGCGTTCAGCCATGCTTCGGGCCCGAGCGTGAAGGCGTAGATGTTGAGATTCGGCGAGATGTCGTTGGCGTGCGAGAAGCCGCCGAAGTAGAGCGCGCCGCTCGAGAAGAGACCGAAGCGCAGCCGCTCCTCGTCGTAGATGCGCGGCGCATCGGGATACCAGTACTGGCCCTCGACGGCCGGCGCGCCGTGGGCGCGCGTGCAGCGCTCGCTCACCTGCCCGCCCGCCATCTCCAGCACCGGCTCGTCGCCGGCCGGCAGCCGCTCCACCTCGAGCGTGATCGGCGTGTCGACCTGCACGGCCTCGGCCGGCGCGTTCTGCGCGACGTTCGTGTAGTGCACGACGCCGCCCGCATCCGTCCAGCGGTAGAGGTCGCCGGCCTGGGCGCAGACGGGGACGAGCGCCGCCGCCAGCGCGAGCACAACGTGTTTCATCGGGATCTCCTTCCTTTCTGCGTGCGGTCGCCGCACCAGCGACCGTGCCGACACCGTACTCGCGCTTGCGGCGTCGTGTCCAGATAGGACGCGTTGCCAAAGGGCCTAGCACTCGCTGCGGCGAGTGAGCGCTCGGAGTCGTCCTACGCGACGGCGGGCGGCTCGGCCTGCTCCTCGGCCAGCAGGATGGTGCCGGTGGACGCGTGATGCTTGCCGCGCATCGGCGCGTAGAAGGCGCGCACGACGTCCATGTCGCGCCGCACGTCGCCCGTCAGCCGAATGGCCGGGCCGAAGCCGCCGACCTTGCGGCCGTAGTCGAGAAAGCCGAGCACCACGGGCACGTCGGCGGCGCGTGCGATGTGGTAGAAGCCCGACTTCCAGCGCGGCACCCAGCGGCGCGTGCCCTCCGCCGGCACGACCAGCGCCAGGCGCTCAGCGCCGCGAAAGCGCGCCGCCAGCTGCTCGACCTGATTGGCGCGCGCGCTGCGATGCACCGGCACGCCGCCCAGCCGGCGCATGAGGCCGCCGAACGGCCAGCGGAACATCTCCTCCTTGCCCATCCACTGGATCCGCACGCCGAGCGCCCACGCAAACGCGAGCACCCAGACGAAATCCCAGTTGCTGGTGTGCGGAAACGCGATCAGCACGTAGCGCGGCGCTTCCGGCGGGGCGCCGGCGACGCGCCAGCCGCCGAGCCGCAGCGCGAGCCGGCCGAGCGCGCGCTTCACGCTGCACCTCGCCACTGGGCGCTTGCACGGGCCTGCGTCGCGCTGAGCGCCCGCCGCTG
The DNA here is from genome assembly GCA_035559675.1 of Candidatus Limnocylindria bacterium. Classification (GTDB taxonomy): domain Bacteria; phylum Desulfobacterota; class Binatia; order DP-6; family DP-6; genus DATMAZ01. Next base: position 2,545 of record DATMAZ010000122.1, on the reverse strand, counting down.
CACCTTGCCGTTGCGAGTGCGCGGCAGGTCGTCGACGAGATACGCGATGCGCGGGGCCTTGTAGCTCGCGAGGTGCTGGTGCGCCCAGGCGAGCAGCGCCTCCGCGGTGAGGCTCGAGCCGGGCCGCGGCACGACGTAGGCGACCACCAGCGTCTTCTGCGGCGCCACCTCCTCGCCGGTCGCCGCCGCGTCCGCCACGTCCGGATGCTGCCGGAGCACCCGCTCCACCTCGTACGGCGAGACGCGGTAGCCGAACGACTTCACCAGGTCGTCGCGGCGGCCGACGAACCAGACGTAGCCGTCGGCGTCCTGCCGCGCGTAGTCGCCGGTGAGGAACCAGTCGCCGTGGAAGCAGGCGGCGGTCTCCTCGGGCTGCCGCCAGTACGCGCGCATGAGGCACGGGTCGGAGCGCGGGATGCAGAGCATGCCTTCCTCGCCGGTGGGCACCGGGCGCCAGGTGTCCGGGTCGAGCAGCGCCACGTCGTGCCCCGGCTGCACGAAGCCCGCCGCACCCGGCCGAATCGGCCGCGAGCGGGTGGCGGAGATGTAGTAGGAGCACTCGGTCATCCCGAGCCCTTCGTAGATCTCGAGCCCGAAGCGAACGCGCCAGGCGGCCGCCACGTCGGGCGACAGCGGCTCGCCGGCGCTCATGCAGTGGCGCAGCGTCGGCACGTCGGCCCGTCCGGCGGTCGTCTTCTCCAGGATCTGCCGGTAGACCGTCGGCACCGCCACGAAGGTGGTGGCGCGGTGGGTAGCCATGAGCCGCGGCCAGCGCGTGGCGTCCGGCGGTCCCTCGGCTACGATGGCCGTGTGGCCGCGGTAGAGCGGGTCCATGAGCCCCGTGCCGAGCGTGTACGTCCAGTTGTACTTGCCGGCGTGCAGCACCCGGTCGCCGGTGGGCAGGAAGTCGAACCAGTACTCCGACGACGGCTGGCGGCCGAGCAGCGCCCGATGCGCGTGCACCACGCCCTTCGGATAGCCGGTCGTGCCGGAGGTGTAGACGAGATACGCCGGGTCGTCCGCCGCGGTGTCGGCCGCGGGCGCGATCCGCGGCACCGCCGCCAGCCGCTGCGCGAAATTGTGGACGCGCACGCCGCCGGCCGGGCGGCGCACGCTCCCGCCCACCAGCAGCACGTGACGCAGAGCCGGCAGCGTACGGACCGACTCGCCGAGCGCGTCGAGCGTCGGCGGGTCGGTCACCAGCACGGCCGCCTCCGAGTCGGCGGCGAGATGCCGGACTTCGTCCGGCGTGAGCAGCATCGACGCCGGCACGGCGACGGCGCCGCGCTTGAGCGTGCCCAAGAACGCGATCGGATACTCGAGGCAGTTCGGGAGCCGGACGAGCACGCGCTCGCCCGCAGCGACGCCCAGGTCCTCCAGGACCGCGGCCAGACGACCGGTTCGCTCGGCCAGCTCGGCGAAGGTGAGCGTCTGCACGCCGCGCGCCACGTCGTCCACGATCACGGCGGCACGCTGCGCGATCGCCGAGCGCGCGTGCACGTCGGCGCAGGCGGCGGCGATGTTGAAACGGGGTGGGATGTCCCACACCCAGGGCGCGAACGGCGTCACGAGCTCGGCGGCACCAATGTGATCGCCTCGGCGCTCGGGGTGCGTCCTTCGACGATGTCCCGGCAGCGCTCCTTCACCTGCGCCGTGAAGTCCGGGTGCGTCAGCACGTAGAACCGCTCGTCCTCGACGGCCCGGAGCACGTGGCGCGCCACCTCGCGGGGCGGCATGCCGGCCGCCACCAGGCTGCGCATCACGCTCTCCATCTCCGCCGGACGCGGCCGCTCGGCGCCGAGCGACGCGGGACGGTTGCGAGCGGAGTCGAGGATGCGTGTATTGACGAATCCGGGACAGAGCACGGAGACCTTGATGGGCGCGCCGGCCAGCGCCAGGTCCTTGGCGAGCGTCTCGGAGAGCGCCACCACCGCGTGCTTGGAGGCGTTGTAGGCCCCGATGCCGGGCGCGCTGGTGAGCCCGGCGATCGACGCCGTGTTGACGACGTGTCCGGGCGTTGCGGCCGCCAGCATGCGCGGCACGAAGCTTCGCACGCCGTGGATGACGCCCCAGAGATTCACGCCGAGCAGCCAGCGCCAGTCGTCGATCGTGCACTCCCAAAGCGGTCCGGCCAGCGCCACGCCGGCGTTGTTGCACACGACGTGCGCCGCGCCGAAGCGATCGTAGGTGCGCGCAGCGAGCGCCTCGACGGCGTCGGCCGACGACACGTCGGTCGGCACCGCCAGCACGTCGGCGCCGGCCGCGCCGAGCTCGCGCGCGGCCACGTCGAGCGCGGCCGCCTCGACGTCGGCCAGCACGACCTTCATGCCGGCGCCCGCGAAGGTTTCGGCCAGCGCGCGGCCGATGCCGCTCGCCGCCCCGGTGACGACCGCGACCTTGCCGGCGAGCTCGCGCATGGGCTGCGGCCGTAGCCGAGCATCGCCGGCCAGTCAAACCAGGAGTTGACAGCGGCGGCGCGACGGGCGAGAAGCCGCGGCCGCATGCGCAGCACGCGGCGGCACACGGTGGCGCGCGCGGCACAGAT
>DATMAZ010000121.1:0-6473 GCA_035559675.1 Candidatus Limnocylindria bacterium | reverse complement strand
CGCCGGGCGCTCGACCGCTACCTGGACACGTTCGGCCGCGCGCTCGCCAACCTGGTGAACATTCTCGACCCCGACGTCGTCGTGCTGGGCGGCGGCCTCTCGAACCTCGACGCGCTCTACGACCGCGGCCGCGATGCCGTCGCGCGCTACGTCTTCAACGACGAGCTGCGCACACCGATCGTGCGCAACGCGCTCGGCGACTCGGCCGGGGTGATCGGCGCGGCGCTCTTGTAGCGGGGCGCCGGACGCGGCCGCCTACCGCACGAACGCGCCGCTCGGCGAGGCCAGCGGCGGCGGACATGCCCGCGCGCACGCGAGAAACGCCTCACGGCAGGCGCGCAGCCCGGGCCGCGCCGCTTCGCGGGCGGCGTCGCGGCAGGCAAACGCAGCAAGCTGCGCCTGGTCGACGCAGGCGTCGCGCTCCGGCGTGTCGGCCGCGTAGAGCTCGCGGCAGACGTCGATGGCGGCGCTGCGGTCGGCCGCACACGCGAGCAGCGCGGCATCGAAGGCGGCGACGAGCGGCGCGCGGCACTCCGTGCGCGCGGCGCGGCAGGTCTCCACGCAGGCGTGATCCCGGTCGAGGCAGGTGTCCTTGGCGAGCTGGAAGTCCTCGCGGCAGCCCGCGACGCACCGGCGCCGGACGTCCTGCGCGTCGAGTTTGCAGGCGCGGAAGGTGGCGGGATCGACCGGGGTCTCGGGCGGGCACGTGGTGTCGACACAGGCCCGGAAATCGCGCCGGCACTGCCGGAGATCCGCCGCGACGCGCTCGCGCGCGGCATCGCGGCAGGCGAAGGCTACGCCCTGCGCCTGGTCGATGCAGGCGTCGAGCTCGAGACTGCCATCGGCGAACTGCTCGCGGCACGTCCGCTTGGCCGCGCGCAACGCCTCGTCGCAGACGGCTTTGGCGGCGGCGAGCTCGGCCTCGAACGGCGCGCGGCACTCCTGGTGCGCCAGCCGGCAGCCGTCGACGCACGCGGCGTCGCGCTTGCTGCAGGTGTCCTTCGCCGCGCGAAACGCGTCACGGCAGGTGCGTTTGCACTCCTGGAAGCCGGCTCGGGCGTCCACGCGGCACGGATCGGCCGCGTTCGCGGCGGTGACGAGCAGCAGACACGAGACGGTGAGCAGCGCGGAGCGGTACGCCATCAGCCGACAGGATAAGCGCGCCGTCGGCGAACGCGCAATATCTACTGGATCATCGTCATGCGCCATGGCGGCTGCGTTGCGGGCGGGCGGCGCTTCACATCGCCGACGGGCCGGGCGCCGGGCGCGCCGCCGTGGCGAGCGCGCGGAGCCGGAACGAGGGACCCCTCTTGAGGCCAGCTAGGAACGCCACCAGTGCCAGCGCGCCGAGGAAGAAGATGGTGTCCCCGGGCACCCGAAGTTAGCGCAGCGTCTGCATGAACTTGGCGCTGCGCGCGTACCAGTAACCGTGCTTCACCGAGTGGGTACGCGCCAGCGCGGGCCGCACGACGGAAGAGCCACAGCAGCAGGCCCACCATGAGCGCGATCTGCCAGACGCGACCGAGGTCGACGTATTCGTAGCCCTGGTGTCCGAGGTAGAAGGCCACGCCGTCGGAGAGATGGTTCTGGATGCGGAGCCACCCGCCGGCGCACGAGCCGGCGACACCACCAGCAGCGCCTCGGGCCGATCGGGTCAGGCGCGGAGGTGGCGGCTCAGATCGCCGATCAGATCGGGCAGGATGAGACGGTCGGCGAACCGCCAGCCGCCCCCGTCGCGCACGAAGGCGTCGTGGTAGCGCCCGCAGATGATCGCCTGCAGCGGGAGATCGGGACGGGCCTGGAGGACGGTGAAGTACGAGCGGGCGCGCGCGGTCGCCGCCCCGGGATCGATCTCGATCGTCACGTTGGTGATCACGTGCTTGGTGCACGGCCGGCCGTCGTAGAGGATCACGCCGTCGTAGGCGCGGCGCACGGCGGCGGCGCCGCGGAGCGGCGCCGGGCGCTCCGGGGTCCGCCACGTCGCCTCGGCGAACAGCGCGGCGACGCCGTCGAGGTCGCCCTCGTCCAGGCGCTCGGCATACGCGTGGATGAGGGCCGTGATCGCCTGCTCGTCCGACGTCACGGGCGCATGCTCGGCGATGGGCCGCGCGAGTGCAAGGCGCGGGCGCACCCGGAGGCGCCGCTCGGACGCCGCGGCGAGCCCGTGCCGGTCGCGCGCGGCGTTTGGCAGGCCCCCAGGCGGAGCGCTAGAGGGAAGGGCGCGCCGTCCTGCTGCGGGCGGCGAGGGGGGAGCGATGACCGATTTCACGACCGATGCGGCGTTTCGGTCCTACGCCGTCTGCAGCGCCATCCTGGCGGTGAAGATGCTGCTGTCCGGATCCTACACCACCGCGATGCGGCTGCGGCACAAGGGCTTCGTCAACGCCGAGGACGCCAAGGCGTTCGGCGCCGCGAGCGCCAGCGAGACCGAGCATCCCGCGGTCGCGCACGCGCTGCGCATCCAGCGCAACGACCTGGAGAACATCCCGCTGTTCTTCGCGATCGGGCTGATCTACGTGCTCTCGGGCGCCTCGGCGTTCGGCGCGGCGGTCTATAGCTGGACCTTCACGATCGCGCGGGTGCTGCACACGGTGGCGTACACGTTCCACCTGCAGCCGTGGCGCGCGCTCTGCTACGGCGTCGGCTACGCCTGCATCGTGGGCATGGCCGTGCAGATCGTCTTCTAGCGGCGCTCAGGCGACAGCGGCTTCGCGGCGCGCCTGCGGCGTGAAGCGCACGCGCATCTCCTTCACGCCGTTGATGAAGTTCGAGCGCAGCCGGCGTGGGGCGGCGGCCAGCTCCATGTCGGGCAGGCGGCGCACCAGCTCGCGGATCATCACGTGCAGCTCGAGGCGCGCGAGATTCGCGCCGAGGCAGTAGTGCTCGCCGATGCCGAAGCCGAGGTGCTCGTTCGGACTGCGGCGGACGTCGAACACGTCGGGATTCGGAAAGACCTCCTCGTCGCGGTTGGCCGACGGATACCACATGACGACCTTGTCGTTCTCGCGGATGCGCACGCCGCGAATCTCGGTATCGGTGACCGCCGTGCGCCGGAAATGGTGCACCGGCGGCGCGAAGCGGATCATCTCCTCGACCGCGCTCGGCACGAGCGCCGGCTGCTCCTGCAGCAGGCGGCGCTGCGCGGGGTGCTCCATCAGCGCGAGCATGCCGTTGGTCGTCACGGTGCGCGTGGTCTCGTTGCCCGCGATGGCGAGCAGCAGGAAGAACGAGTTGTACTCGAGCTCCGTGAGCCGATGCCCGTCGACTTCGGCGTGCAGCAGCGTGGTGCCGAGGTTCTCGCCCGGGTGGCGCCGGCAGAGGTTGGCCAGCTTCCCCGCGTACATGAACATCTCGGCGGACGCGTTCTGGTAATCGCGCGTGCCGAACTCCGCCGTCTCGGGTGAGAGCTCCGGATCGTCGACGCCGATCATCCGGTTGCCCAGCTCGAAGATCTGGCGGCGGTCCTCGTGCGGCACCCCCATCAGCTCGCAGATCACCTCGAGGGGCAGCGGCGCGGCGATGTCGTTCACGAAGTCGCACTCGCCCCGCTCGATGACGGAGTCGATGATGCGCCTGACCATGGCCTCCACCGCGGGGGCCAGGTTCTGCATGATGCGCGGCGTGAACGCCTTGTTCACCAGCGCGCGATACCGCCGGTGCTGCGGCGGATCCATGTTGAGCATGATGGTCTGGATCAAGGGGAGGTCGTGCGGCGCGGGGTCCTCGATCATGGTGCCCTGCCGCTGCGACGAGAACAGCTCGGGGTGCTTGGAGACGTGGCGCACGTCCGCGTACTTGGTGATGCACCAGAAGCCGGGCCCGTCGGGCTCGGCATGCCAGTAGACGGGGGCTTCCCGGCGCAGGAGCGCGAACTGGTCGTGCGGGGTGCCTTGCTCGAAGCGGTGCAGGTCGAGCAGGTTGACGTCGCGAGGCTCCATCGCTACCTCCCCAAACACTTGTTTGGGTACCACGGGGTCGCCTCGAGTTGCAACCCCGCACGTTGAATATTCGCGCCACCGGCGCTACAGCTCGCCGCCGCATGCGCGCAGGAGTGCTCACGGCGGCGCTGGTCTGGCTGCTCGCGGCGAGCGGCTGCGTGGTCGAGGGCACGCTCGACGCGGCCGGCGGGGGCACGCTGGAGCTTCGCTACCGTCTGGTGAGCATCGCCAACCTGGAGCAGATGAAGAGCCGGCTCGCGAGCCCCGACGTGACGGTGACGGACGCCACGATGACGCCGGACAAGCACGCCACGTTCCGGGTCGCGTTCCGCGACGTCCGCACGCTGCCGACGGCGCCGGCGTTGGCTGCCACGCAGGTGGCCCTGACGGACGATGCCGGCGGGCTGCGCACCCTCACCGTGACGCTGCCCGGGCGGCAGGGGGAGCTGCCCGCGCCGTACGTCGCCTACCTGGGCGGGCAGCTGCGCGTCACGGTCACGCTCCCCGGAGAGATCGTCGATTCGAACGCCACCTCCACGAGCGGCCGGAGCGCCACCTGGGTGCGCGCGATCGCCGAGGTCGAGCGCGAGCCGTCGACCGTCTTCCGGGTGACCTATCGTCAGCCCGCCTGAGGCGGCAGGCGATCAGCGCACGCGCCAGAGCTCGAGCGGCAGCCCGCCGTGGAAGGCGGAGGCGACGAAGTAATCGTAGTTGCGCTGCGGCGGGACGTCGGCCACCAGCTCGACGGCGAACTGCGCGCGCAGCCCGGCGAGAATCTGCTCGCGCTCGGGAAGCGTGCGCGGCAGCAGGAGATACGGCTCCTGCTCGGCCACGAGGAACAGGAAGACGGCTTCCTCTATGGGGATACGCCAGCGCGCCAGGTCCGTCAGATAAAGCGCGTGCACGCCGGCCCAGTACTCGTAGTTCTCGGCGGGACGGCCGATGTCCTCGGTGGTGATCAGCACGCCGCGCGGCGCGAAGGTACGCCGCGCCACCTCCGTGGCGCGCTGGATCTCGGGACGCTGCACGGTGGCGCGCGGCACCGGCTCGGCGAGCCACGCGCTGCCGAGGAGCCCCACCACGACGGCCAGGACGACGGCCGCGACGTCCTCGACCGGACGCGCCGGCCAGAGGGCCGCCGCCGCGAGCCCGAGGACGGTGGCCGCGACCACGAGTCGCGTGAGGGCAAGCTGCACCGTGGCGTTGGGCAGCGGCCCCAGCGCGGCGTGGAAGGCAAGCACGAGCAGCATGCCGCCGCCGGCGAGCCAGCCCGCGGCATTCCCGTCGCCGCGCGCGTGCAGCCGTCGCACCAGCGCGGGGAGGCCGGTGACGGCGGTGGCGATCAGCACGGGCGCCAGCAGGTAGATGCTCACCAGGTAGCGGCCGTAGGAGCGTCCCCAGCAGCTGTAGAAGAGGAGCGCGGCCGTGAAATAGACCCCGAGCGCCCCGGCGAGCGCCGGTCGCAGCACGGCCGCGACGCCGAGGCCGACGACGGTCAGCATCAGCAGGACGTCGCCGTAGAGCCGGCGGAGCCGGGCGAGGTTGGCGGGCAGCGTGGCCGTCAGGTACGCGAGCTTCATGCCTTCACCCGAGACCGGCTCCAGCTCGCCGCCGCGCCAGGCGGCGGGGGGGAAGCCGACGCGCGGTCCGGCGGGTGGCTGCTCGAGCGCGTCGAGACGCGCCGGCCCGAAGAAGCCCTTCAGCTCGACCGCCTGCGGCGGGCGCAGCGGATTGCCGGTGGCGGCGCCGTAGTAGACGAGCGACGGCGCGAGCCCGATGAGCATGCCGAGGGTGCCGGCGGCGAGCAGCTGGACGGCCGGAGCGTGCCTGCTCGCGGCACGCCAGCGCGCGGCGAGCAGCACGGCGGCGGGCAGGAAGTAGAGGACCGCGTCGGGCCGGATCGACGCGGCGCCGCCGAGCGCCAAGCCCGCCGCGAGCAGCGTGCGCCAGCGGAGCGCGCGCTCGCCGGCGAGCGCAGTGAGGCCGAGGAGCGCGCAGAGGTGCGCGCTCAGATCGCGCGTGGGTGTGAGCGCCCAGAGCGTCACGCCGGTCGGGCAGAGAAAGACGAGCGCCGCGACGATCGTGCCGATCCAGAGCGAGCCGTGCGTGCGCCACACGAACGCGATCAACGTGGCGAGCACCGCGAGAAAGAGCAGCGGGTTCAGCTCGAACGCCGCGTCGGTGCCGAACAGCCCGGTCCAGAGCGCGAGGATGAGCGGGAACCCGGGCGCGTAGCGGCTGTAGAGCCGCCCGCCGTCCCAGATGTAGCTCTGCGCCAGCACGTCGGTCGGGTCGGGCAGCCGCGTGGCGAGCGCCTCGGCCGGCGGCCAGTGATGGAAGAAGTGGCCGGCGAGCAGATCGCGCGCGAATAGCAGGTAGCCGAGCTGGTCGACCGCGAGGTACCAGCTCACCTTCACCCGCAACGCGCCGAGCCCGGTCCAGAAGAGCGCCGCCGTCACCACGAGCCAGACGGCGAGCAGGCCGCGTTGCCAGGTGAGCCACTGCGGCAGCCCGGACGGCGCGGGCGCCGCGGCC
>DATMAZ010000120.1:0-35061 GCA_035559675.1 Candidatus Limnocylindria bacterium | reverse complement strand
CTCGCCCCCGGCGCGCTCGCGGGCCGCGCGGGCACCGCATGGCCGCGCTGGCAGCGGCTCCGCCGCCGGCTCGCGGCGCTGCTCTGCGCCGAGTGCGTGGGGGGGGCCGACGCCGCGCTCGAGATGACGGTGCGGCACGTGTGTGAACGCCAGCAGTTCGGCGTCCGCCTCGGCACCTTCCAGGCCGTCCAGCAGATGGTGGCCGTGATGGCGACCGACCTCGAGGGCGCGCGACACGTGACCCGCCAGGCGCTTTGGCGGCTCTCGACGGGTCTCGCGGCGGATCGCGAGGTGGCGATCGCCAAGGCATGGGCCGCGCGCGCCTACCGGGACGTCACCGTGTTGGCGCATCAGTTGCATGGAGGGGCGGGCTACGTCGTCGAGCACCCGCTCCATCGTCACAGCCTGCGGGCGAAGGAGGCGGAGCTGCTGCTCGGGTCCACGGAGGAATGGCTCGGGGACCTGGCCGACGGCCTGAGACTCGGATGAGAGGTGCCGTGATGCGAATCGGGGTGGTGCTGGGGGCGGTGGTGGTTGCGCTCGCCGCGGGGTCGGTCCGTGCGGCGCGGAGCGAGGCGGCGACGGTCGCGCACGAGCTGAACGCGTCGCTGCTCGACGTGATGAAGAACGCAAAGACGCTGGGATACGCCGGCCGCGCGGAGCGGATCGGGCCGATCGTCGACCGCTCCTTCGACGTGCCGTTCATGGCCGAGAAGGTGATCGGCCTCCACTGGAAGACGCTCGACGAGGCCGAGCGGACGCGCTGGGTGGCGCTCTTCCGCGACTTCCTGATCGCCAACTATGCCGGCCGCTTCGACGACTACTCGGGGCAGACCTTCGAGGATCTCGGCGAGGAGCCGAGCGCCTTCGACACGGTGGTGGTGCGCACGCGGCTGCTGAACGCGCCCCAGGAGAACGTCGACCTCAACTACCGCATGCACGAGACGCCCGACGGCTGGCGCGTGGTCGACGTCATTTTGAAGGGCACCGTGAGCGAGCTGGCGCTCAGGCGCTCGGACTACACTGCGGTGATCGAACGCGACGGATTCGCGGCACTGGAAACTTACCTGCGGGAAAAGATCGCGGCGCTCCAAGCCGGCAAGGGCGAGCCGATAGGTAGCGCGGCGCCGTAACGCCGCGCCGGGCCTCGTGGCGGCTCCAGATCGCCGCCTGCCGGTTCTGGTAGTAGGCGCTCCGCATCGTGGCGTAGAAGTCGATCGAGGACTCTTCGAGCGCGTCCAGCTGCTCGGCGTGCGCCTCGCGCTCCACGAAGCCCGTCCCGCCGCCCTGGATCGTGCCGTAGATCAGCTGGTCGCCGATGCCGGCGGTGCCCGGGAGCCCGGCGAGCTCGGCGAGGACGACCGAGCCGAGCAGGTAGGTGGTGGGCCGGAACGCGAAGTCGACCAGCACGCCGAACCCGTCCCGGAACGTCGTCGGACCGAGCAGCGGCATGACGAGGTACGGGCCGCTCGGCACGCCTCGCAGCGCGAGCGTCTGGCCGAAGTCGGAATGATGGAGCGGAAGTCCGAGCCGCGTGGCGGGATCGGCGAGCCCCGCGATCCCGATGGTCGAATTGATGGCGAGGCGGGCGGTGCTGACGCCGCTGTCCGTCCACTGGCACTGCAGCACGTCGTTGGCGATGACCGACGGCGAGTTGAGGTTCGTGAAGAAGCGCCGCACCGAGCGGCGTGCGATGCCGGGGACCACGCGGACGTAGACGTTGGTGATCGGCGTGATCACCCAGCGGTCAACCTGGCGGTTGAAGGCGAAGATGCCGCGGTTCAACGGCTCGAGCGGATCGGGGTACGCCGGCGGCAGGGCGTCGGGATCGCCGTAGAGCGGGTCGCTGGCGTCGGGCGGCGGCACGTCCGCGCCGAGCGGCGCGGGCAGGGCGGCGAGCATCGCCGCGGCGAGCAGCAGACCGAGCGAGCGACGGCGCGGCGACGAGTGACCCACGTGACCGCAATTGTAGACGAGCGCTCCGGCGCGGACCAGGCGAGACGCCGTTGCGCGGCGCCCGTGCGGCATAGTAGCCCTCGCGGACGATGCGCTTCGGAATCCATGCCGGCCCGCAGGACTGCTCGCTCGACGATCTGCGCCGGCTCTGGCGAATCGCCGACGAGCGCGGCTTCGAGTGGTGCTCGGTGTGGGACCACCTGTACTCGGTCTCGGATCTCAGCGACCCGCGCAAGCCCGCCTTCGAAGGCGTGTCGATCATGACGGCGCTCGCCGCGGCCACGCGCCGGGTGCGCGTCGGGTGCCTCGTGTTCTGCGCCGGCTACCGCAATCCCGGCGTGCTCGCCAAGGCGGCGGTCACGATCGATCACGTGAGCGGCGGGCGCTGCGAGCTCGGCATCGGGGCGGGGTGGAACGAGAACGAGTTTCGGGCCTTCGGCATGCCGTTTTTGCCGATCAAGGACCGCCTCGACCACCTCGAGGAGACCGCGATCGTGCTGCGCCGCCTCTGGGACGGCGAGACGGTGACGCTCGAGGGCAAGCAGGTCACCGTGCGCGACGCGGTTTGCCTGCCGCGGCCGGTGCAAGACCGGCTTCGGCTGTGGATTGGCGGTCAGGGCGAGAAGCGCATGCTGCGGATCGTCGCCCGGCACGCCGACGGCTGGAACGTGCCGTTCATGGCGCCCGAGACCTTCGCGGCGCGCAGCCGCACGCTCGACGACTGGTGCGCCAAGGAGGGGCGCGACCCGCGCGCCATTCTCCGCACGATCAACCTCGGGCTCGCCATCGGCGCCGACGACCGCCGGGCCCGCGAGCAGGAGACGAAGCTACAGTCGATGTTCGGCGCCCTCACCGAGTTCGTCCGGCCGGGGCACCTGATCGGCACGCCGAGCGTTGTCCGCGACCGCCTCGGCGCCTACGAGCGCGCGGGCGCCGAGTGGGTGATCCTGGCGCTGCGCGCGCCGTTCGACTGGGACGGCCTCGAGCTCTTCATCGACGAGGTGATGCCCGCCTTCGCGTGAGCGGGCGACCTACTGGAGCGGCGACCAGGGGACGCAGCGCAGCAGCTTCGATTCCCAGCGCTCGCGGTATTCGAGGCCCTTCACCATCCAGCCGCCGCGCTGCGCGCCCTGCTCCCCCTTGGCGAGCAGCTCGGTGAAGCGCGGCCAGTCGAGGATCTTCTGCAGCAGCACGACCTCGTGGTGGCGCCCCGTCCCGGCCGCGACGGTCCAGCAGGCCTCGACCGAGATCATGCGGCTCTGGCGCACCTGCGGCAGGTAGACCGAGCCGAGCGCGGCCACGTAGTCGTCGAGTTTGCCGGGATACGGCCAGCCGGTGTCGTGCAGGTAGAGTCCCGGCGCGGCGGCGGGGGCGGCTGCAGGCGCCGTCAGGTCGACCGCGTGCAGCGGCGACCAGGGCGCCGGCACGAGCAGCTTGCGCGTCACCTCGCGGCGCAGCGTCCACAGCGTCCGGTCGCAGGCGCGCCAGCGGTCGTCCGTCTGCATGCGCTCGGTGAGCGCGCCCCACGTCTGCCAGTCGCGGACGGCGCTGATCGAGAGCGCCTGGTAGCTGGCGCCCGTCCCGTGCGTCAGCTGCCACACCCAGAGCAGCCGCGCCTCGCCGCGCTCCTCGAGCAGCGGGCGCCACGCGGTGCGGAGCGCCTCGCCGAACTCGTCCATCCGCCCGCCGGCCACTTCGTGGGTTTCGTGAAGGAAGAGCACGGCAGGCGACGTCCTTGGCGGCTAATCGGCGTCCTTGATCCGGTACTTGATCTTGGCGTCGGCGCTGGTGGTCGGGAAGGCGTTGGCCGTCCAGGTCTCGGTGATCGCGACGGGAGAGCCGATCTCGTTCTGCAGCGTGACGGTCTCGTCGACGAGGTCGACGGCTTGGCCGGGCTGCACGTCGAGCTGTGTCACGGCCAGCACGTGCACGCACGTCTCGTTGTCCTTGCACGTCGGGCAGGCGTTGGTCTCCCGCTTGCAGTCGGCGTCTTCGTCGCAGCGCTGCGTGAACGTCTCCGAGCAGTGCGATTCCGCCAGGCACGTTTCGTTGGGCTCGCAGGTCGGGCACCGGCAGTTGGCCTCGCTGATGCAGCCGCAGTCGGCGTCCGTGTCGCACGGCTGCGAGGTGGTGATGGAGCAGTGTCGCAAATCCCACTGATGGCTCTTGGTCTCCTCGGTCTTGCCGATCTTGAAGGTGGCCGCGCAGTTGAGCACGTTCGCACCCTTCAAGAGGAGACCGCATCCCGGCCGGTTCGGGCTCAGATTCGCGAAACGCACGCGCAGCCGTGCGACGTCGCCCGAGCGGTACGTCCGCTTGGACGGGACCCGGATGATCTGCACCTGCGCTTTACGCGGACAGGTGCCGACGTGGACGTTCAACCCGTCGCAGAGCGCACTGCCGTCCTCGAGGCTGGCCTGCACCGTGGCGAGGAACGTGCCGGGCGTCGTGGTCTCGAGCGACACACATTGGAACGTGGGATCATCGTCGCAGGTCGGCACGCTGGCCGAGCTCCCCGCGAACTGGAAGGCGAAGCGCGTCACCGGGGGCAAGCCGGGCAGCCCGATCGGCGTGGCCACCGCGCTGAAGTCGGTGATCGCTCCGCCTTCGACGGAATCGACGCCCAAGCCATCCTCGGCGACCCGCACGCCGGGCGCCGCAGTGGGATAGTTGGTGTAGAGCGTGACCGAGGCTGCCTGCAGGCTTCCCCAGCGCACCTGCGTCGACGCCTTGCCGAGTTTCCGGCCCCCGCTCTTGACGGCCACCTTGATCGTGACGCTGCCGCCGTCGAACGGCTGGCGGGTGCTCTTCGGCTGCACGTCGCAGGTGGGCGCCGCATAGAGAATGGTGGGCTTGTTGTAGAACTTGAGCGTCTGCGCGGTGAGCAGGCAGGCGTTGCCGAACTCCGCACAGAAGCCGCGGATCGCAGAGGTGGTCTCCAGCGGTCCGAGATCGTCGTCGGCCAGGAGGAATCCGACCTGCGGCTTGGGCAGCGACCAGGTCCAGGTGTCCGCGCCGGCGGCCTCGGCCCGTAGCCGAACGACGTTGTACGGGAGCGCGTCCCCGGCGAGGGCATGGAGGGCGGAGCAGTCGTGGTTGCTGTCGCTGGAGTAGAAGAGACCGCCCGGACGCTCCGGCTCCTGCACGATGGTCACCTGCGCACCCGCCGGCTGGCCGACGAAAAGAAGCAGCGCCGCGGGCGCCATCCCCAGCCCGGTCCGAAGAGTCACTCGACGCATCCCAAACCTCCCCACCCGACGCTGGTCCTGCAGCATACATGGCGTGTCGCTCGGGAGCTAGCCCACGCGCCCGGTCGCGGCTGTCAAAACCCTGACGTCGCCGGCGGCCGCGTACGCTCAGCGCAGGTGGGGCATGATCTCCTTGGCGAACAGCTCGATCGACCGCATGACCTTCGCGTGCGGAATGCGGTCGGCCTGCATGAGCGCGATGAAGTGGTCGAGCCCGGCCCGCTTGTAGCGCTCGACCTTGCGCGCGCAGTGGTCGACGTCGCCGACGATCACCATGTCCTCGGCGTCGAGCTCCTCGAAGGTGCACTCGCCTTTCTGCATCTTGGCGATCAGCGGGTACTCCTTGGCGATCAAGTCGCGGTAGGGCGTGCTCTGGATCTCGAGATCGGCGTACTCCCGTTGCATGCCGCGGCCGCTCGGGTCGGCGAAGCCGCCGAGCACGCGGAACGCATAGAGGAGGTAGTTGATGGCGGCGTCGGCACCGCCGTTGGCGATGGCCTCCTCGCGCGTCTCGGCCACGTGCACGATGGTGAACGCGCCGACCTTGTCGTTCACGAACTTGCCGACGGGCTTCGCGTTGGCGAGCGCTTGGCGGTAGACCTTCACGCGCTCGGCGAGCTGCGGGACGCTGACGAAGATCGTGAGCCCGAGGATGCCGATGCCGTTGCGGCCCGCGATCTCCCAGGTCTGCGGGCTGGTCGCCGCCGCCCAGATCGGCGGGTGCGGCTTCTGGCGCGGCTTCGGGATGATGCTCCGCGGCGGGATCTTGACGAACCGGCCGTCGTGCTCGAACGGGTCCTCGGTCCACATGCGGGGGATCAGCTCGAGCGACTCCTGCCACATGTCGCGCGACAGCGCGGGGTCGATCTCGAAGCCCGCCTGCTCGAAGCCGGAGGACCGCCCGGTGCCGAACTCGACGCGGCCGTTGGAGAGCAGATCGAGCGCGGCCACCCGTTCCGCGACGCGGATCGGGTGGTTGAACTTGTGGGGCAGCAGCGTGACGCCGTGGCCGAGCCGGATGTTCTTCGTGCGCTGGGAGACGGCGGCGAGGAACACCTCGGGCGCCGACGAGTGCGCGAACTCGGTGAGGAAGTGGTGCTCGACCTCCCAGACCGTGTCGTAGCCGAGCTGGTCGGCCAGCACGATCTGCTCCAGTGCCTCGTGGTAGCAGCGGTACTCGCTGTCCGCGTCGTGCGGCTTCGGCATCTGCAGCTCGTAGAGCAGGTCGAATTTCATCGCCGCCGTTGTGCGCCAGGCGGGGCGCCGGGTGCAAGCCGCAGGGCGTCTCGGCGGCGCGGGCGCCGCAGCAAACGATCCGTTGCGATGGTCGAGCGGTCCGGCTATCGCTCGGCGCCGTGATCTCCGTCGCCGACGCGCTGCGGATCGTGGTCGACACGGCGGCGCCGCTCGGCTCCGAGCGGGTGGCGCTCGTCGACGCCTGCGGCCGCGTCGCCGCCGAGGACGTCGTCTCGACGCGCGCGGTGCCGGCGGCCGACAACTCCGCGATGGACGGCTTCGCCGTCCGCGCCGAGGACGTGGCCGAGCCGGGCGCCCGGCTCCGCATCGTCGGCTCGGTTCCCGCGGGCAGCGTGCGCGCCGAGCCGCTCGCGCGCGGCACGGCGGTGAAGATCTTCACCGGGTCGGTCGTGCCGCCGGGCGCCGACACGGTGGTGCGCGTCGAGGACACCGAGGACGCGGGGGAGCACGTCATCGTCACGGTGGCCGTGTCGCGCGGCGCCAACGTGCGCCGCGCCGGAGAGGACATCGCCGTCGGGGCGACCGTGGTGCGCGCGGGACAGGAGATCGGCCCGGCCGACGTGGGGGTGATCGCCTCGCTCGGCCGCGCGGCCCTCACCGTGCATTGCCGCCCGCGCATCGCGATCGTCTCGACCGGCGCCGAGCTGGTGGAGGTCGACGAGGCAGCGGGGCCGGGGCAGGTGGTCAACAGCAACGCCTACGCGCTCGCGGCGGCGGTCGTCGAGACGGGGCTTCCGCGCCCGCTCGTGCTGCCCATCGTACGCGACCGCTTCGAAGACATCCGCGCCAGCCTCGAGGAGGCGACGGCGCGGGCGGACGTCGTGCTGTCGACGGGCGGCGTGTCGGTCGGCGACTACGACTTCGTGAAGGACGCGCTGGACGCGATCGGCGTCGAGCGGCTCTTCTGGAAGGTGGCGCAGAAGCCCGGCAAGCCGCTCGCGTTCGGCCGCCGCGGCACGCGGCTCGTCTTCGGGCTGCCCGGCAACCCGGTCTCCGCGCTGGTCTGCTTCGCGGTCTACGTGTGGCCGGCGCTCCGCCGTCTGGCGGGTCACACGCGGCTGCACGTGCCGTCCGAGCGCGCGGTGCTGGGCGCGCCCGTGCGCCGCAAGCCGGGGCTCACCGAGTTCGTCCGCGTCCATCTCGACCACGGCCGCGGCCGGCTGCCGATCGCCACGCCGTTTCGCTCGCAGAGTTCGGGCGTGCTCACGGGTCTCGCCGGGGGCGCCGGGCTGCTGGTGGCGCCCGCCGACCGCGGCGCGCTCGAGGCGGGCGACGAGTTCGACGTGCTCCGGCCGGGCCCGTTCGCCGCGGCCGGGACCAGCTCGGTGCTGCTGGGCGCCACGGTCGCAATGCCCGGGGGGACCTGCTAGAGGCGGAAGGGCGGGGAAGGTGATGCGGTCCTGTCTGCATTGCGCGTTGGCCCGGGCGCTCGGCGACGAGGCGGACGAGCTGCTGCGGCGCCGGGTGGTGGTGACGTTCAGCCGCTCCGAAGCCGTCTGGCTCCCCATCCCCGGCTCGCGCATCTACCGCGCCGTCCGCCGGCTGCTGCGCCGCGCCGCCGCGGTGGGCGACGGCAACACCGTGCGGCTGAACGTCGTCGACCTGCCCGGCAAGGCCCACGTGGAAGTGACCGCGGCCGTGCTGGCCGGCGCGCACGCTGCGGTGTTCGGCTGCGCGTTCCCGCGCTTCGTCGCGGCGGCGCTGCCGCGCGGCTTTGCCGAAGGCCCGCGTTGAGCATGCGCGCGCTGCGCGCGGCGGCACCGGGCGAGCTCGTCCTGGACGAGGTTCCGCGTCCCGACCCGGGGCCGGACGACGTCGTCGTCCGCGTGCGTGCCTGCGGCATCTGCGGCACCGACCTCCACTGGTACCACGGCGCGTTTCCCGCTCCGCCGGTCTGCCCGGGACACGAGATCGCGGGCGAGGTGGCCGCCGTCGGCAGCGCGGTGCGTGCGCTGCGGGAAGGCGATGCCGTGGCGCTCGAAGGGGTGATCGGCTGCGGCGAGTGTGCGGCGTGCCGGAGCGGCTCGTATCACCTCTGCGGCGCGCTCGGCATCGTCGGGCTCACGGTGCCCGGCGGCTTCGCCGACTACGTGCGCATCCCGGCGCGGCACTGCTTTCGCACGTCGGCGGGCCTCGCGCCCGCCATCGCCGCGCTCTCGGAGCCGCTGGCGGTGGCGGTCCACGGCGTGCGGCTGGCGCCGGTGTCGATCGGCGCGCGCGTGCTCGTGCTCGGCGCCGGCACGATCGGGCTCATGGCGGTGCTCGCCGCCCGCGCGGGCGGCGCGGGTGAGATCCTGGTGACGGCCCGCCGCCCGCAGCAGCGGGAGGCGGCGCGGCAGCTCGGCGCCGATCGGGTCTTCGGCGACACCGACCGCGACGCGCTCGCCGCAGCGGCTCGCGAGACGCCGGTCGACGTGGTGATCGAGACCGTCGGCGGCACGGCCGACACGCTGGACGTCGCCATCGGCGCGTGCCGTGCCGGCGGCACGATCTGCGTGCTGGGGGTGTTCACCGGCACGCAGCCGATCGCGCCCACGGCCCTGGTCGCGAAGGAGCTGACGCTTCGGGGCTCCATGGTGTACAACCGCCGCGATGGCCGGGCCGACTTCGAGATCACCCAGGACCTGCTGGCGCGCGAGCACGCACGGCTCGAGCGCGTGGTCACCCATCGCGTGCCGCTCGCCGAGGCCGCGCGCGGCTTCGCGCTCGCGGCCGACAAGGCGTCGGGCTCCATCAAGGTGACGGTCACCGGCGACGGCGTGGCATGAGCGTCTTTCAGCGCTTCACTCACATCGGCATCTGCGTCTCCGACCTGGCGCGCAGCCGCCGCTTCTACTGCGAGGGGCTCGGCTTCACGGTGGAGCACGAGCTGGCGGTCTCCGGCGAGCCCACCGACAGGCTACTGCGGCTCCGCGGTACCGAGCTGCGCGCGCTCTATCTCACGCGCGACGGCGTGCGCATCGAGCTGCTGCACTTCGCCGCCCCGCCGGCGCCGCCCCGCCGCGAGCGCGTCATGAACGAGTACGGGCTGACACACCTCTCCTTCCGGGTGGCCGACATCGACGCCGCCCTGGCTGCCGTGCGCGCGGCCGGGGGACGCGTGCTCGAGGACACGGTGAGCCGCTTCCCGGAGTACCACTCCGCGGCGGGCATGGTGGTCGATCCCGACGGCCAGCTGATCGAGCTGCTGCAGGCGCCGGGCGATCCCGCCGCGCCGCCGCGCGCCTGACGCGGGCATGCGCTTTTCCGTCTCGCTGCCCACCGACCGCATGGACCAGGCGGTCGAGTTCGTGACGCAGGACGCGGTCGCCGAGATCGCCGCGGCGGCCGAGGGCGCCGGCTTCGACGCCTGCTTCGTCACCGACCATCCGTTTCCGCCGCATCGCTGGCTCCACGGCGGCGGCCATCACGCGCTCGATCCGTTCGTGGCGCTGTCGTTCGCCGCCGCCGCCACGCGCCGGCTGCGGCTCCAGACCCACATCCTGGTGCTGCCGTATCGCAACCCCTTTCTCGCCGCCAAGTCCGTCGCGAGCCTCGACGTGCTCTCGGGTGGCCGCGTCATCGTGGGCGCCGCGGCCGGGTATCTGCGGGGCGAGTTCGCTGCGCTCGGCGCCGACTTCGACGCGCGGCAGGCGGTCTCGGACGAGACGATTCGCGCCATGCAGGCCGCCTGGGCCGGCGACGACGTGCGCTTCGACGGCCGCGGCTACCAGGCGCGCGGCAACAGCATGGGCTTTCGTTGCGTGCAGCAGCCGCACCCGCCGCTCTGGATCGGCGGCAACAGCCGCGCCGCCATTCGCCGCGCTGTCGAGCTCTGTCAGGGCTGGGTGCCGTTCCCAAACACGCGACAGATGGCGCAGTTCACACGCACGCCCCCGCTGGAGACGCTCGACGACCTCGCCGCCCGCATCGCCATCGCTCGCGAGCACGCCACCGCCGTGGGCCGCACCGCGCCGCTCGACATCTGCTACTCGCTGAGCCCGACGGGCTCCAAGAACCTCGACCCCGCCGCCGCCCGGGACCAGATCGATCGCCTCGCCGCCCTAGGCATCACCTGGCTCACCGTAGGCTTCGCCGCCCAAACCCGCTCCGAGTACATCGCTGCCCTAAAACACTTCGCCCAAGACGTGATCGCCGCGCGGTAAGCCGAGCGATAAGCAAGCCACGCGCGCGAAGCGCCGCGTGGCGACACCGCCGCATGGCCGTCGCGCCCGCGCCCCAAACGCGGCGGTCCGACAACACGCGACCACACGCGGCGGTTCACCCGGGCGGCGGCTCACCCGCGCGGCAGCCCGAGGACTCGCTGCGCGATGATGTTGGCCTGCACCTCCGACGTGCCGCCCGCGATCGCGCCGACCCGCGACCAGAGGAACGCCTGCTGCCAGCGCCCGTCGTCGATCGCGTGCGGGCCGGCGACGAGCTGGGCGTGCGGCCCCTCGATCGCGAGCGCGAGCGCGTGCAGCCGCTGCGTGAGGCTCGCCCAGAAGAGCTTCACCAGCGACGATTCCGCGCCCGGCTCGAGCCCGCGCTCGAGCCGGGTGAGCGTGCGGCAGTTCAGCAGCCGCATCACCTCGACGTCGATCCAGCCCGCGGCGATCGCTTGGCGCACCAGGGGGTCGCCGGCTCGGCCGCGCTCGCGCGCGAGCCGGCAGAGCCC
The DNA here is from genome assembly GCA_035559675.1 of Candidatus Limnocylindria bacterium. Classification (GTDB taxonomy): domain Bacteria; phylum Desulfobacterota; class Binatia; order DP-6; family DP-6; genus DATMAZ01. The sequence continues at coordinate 23,943 of DATMAZ010000120.1, read as the reverse complement.
TTCGACCGCGATGCGCTGGAGCACCTGCTCCTTGAACGCGAAACCGGTGCCGCGCTCGTGCGCCAGTGTGTGCATGGCGATCGTCCAGCCGTCGTTCACGCGGCCGATAACGGCGTCGGCCGGCACAAAGGCGCCGTCGAGGAAGACCTCGCTGAACTCCGTCGAGCCGGTGATCTGGCGGAGCGGACGAATGGACACGCCCGTCGCCTGCATGTCGAACACGAAGTAGGTGAGTCCCCGGTGCTTGGGTTCGCTCGCGTCCGTGCGCGCGAGCAGGATCGCCCACTTGGAGAACTGGGCGTAGCTCGTCCACACCTTCTGCCCGGTCACCCGAAAGCCGCCGGGCACCGGCTCGGCGCGCGTGCGGACGGCGGCGAGGTCGCTGCCGGCGTTGGGCTCGCTGAAGAGCTGGCACCAGATCTCGTCGCCCGAGAGGATGGGCGGGAGCCAGCGGCGCTTCTGCGCCTCGGTGCCGTGGGCGATGATCGTCGGGCCGGCGTTGTTGATGCCGACCCGGTTGATGAGCTGCGGCGCGCCGGCGCGGGCGAGCTCCTCGTTCAGGATCGCCTGCTGGGTGGCCGGCGCTCCCTGGCCGCCGTACTCGCGCGGCCAGAGGAGCCCCACGAACCCGGCGGCGTGCAGCCGGCGCTGCCAGTCGAGGAGAAACGCGAACTCCTCGGCGAGCGAGCGCTCGTCGTGGGGCACGCGCTCGGCACGCGCCGGCGGATTGGCGGCGAGCCAGGCGCGGGCCCGCGCTCGAAACGCCTCGTCGGCAGGCGAGGGAGCGAAGTCCACGGAGCCCGGGCTCTAGCACCATTCCCCGGCGCCGGCGAGCAGTGCTAGACGCGACGGATGCGGCTGGCGCTCGTCACGCCCATTCTCACTCGGCACCCGCAGAACGACGCCCCCTGGACCGAGCACGCCGGCCCGGCCGAGCTGCTGCGCATCGCCACCGCCGCCGACCGCCTGGGCTACGCGCACCTCACGTGCAGCGAGCACGTGGCGATCCCGCGGCACGTCGTCGCCACCCGCGGCGCGCGCTACTACGATCCGCTGGCGACGTTCGGCTTTCTCGCGGCGCACACGAGCCGCATCCGCTTCGTCACCCACGTGCTGGTGCTGGGCTACCACCACCCGCTCGCCATCGCGAAGCGGTACGGCACGCTCGATCGGCTCTCGGGGGGCCGCCTCGTGCTCGGGGTTGGCGTCGGCACGCTGGCCGAGGAGTTCGCGCTGCTCGGTGCGCCCTTCGCCGACCGCGGGCCGCGCTACGAGGACGCGATCCGCGCGCTCCGCGCCGCCTTCGGACAGCGCATGCCGGTCTATGCGGGCTCGCACTATCGGTTCGCCGACATGGTCGTCGATCCGTGCGGTGTGCAGACCGACGTGCCGATCTGGCTCGGCGGGCGCAGCGCGCGCTCGCTTCGTCGCGCCCTCGAGCTGGGCGACGGCTGGGATCCGTTCGGGCTCACGTTGCCGCAGCTGCGGGTGCTTCTGGAGCGGGCGCGCGAGACGCCTGCCTGGGCGGCGCGCCGGCAGCCCTTCGATCTCGTGCTGCCGCTCGACGAGCGGCTCGACCCGCTCGAGCCCGCGGCGCGGCGCCGGCTGCGCGAGCGGCTCGAGGAGTTTCGCGCGCTCGGCGCCACTGTCGTGCATCTCCGCTTCGAGCACGCGAGCCTCGAGCAGTACTTGGACCAGCTGGAAGTCGTGGCGGCCGAGGTGGCGCCGCACGTCGCCTGACGGCCCGGCAGTTTGCTAAGGTGCCCGCATGATCCTCACGCGCGACGTCATCCTGGCCGAGATCGCCGCCGGCCGCGTAGCCTTCGATCCGTACGATCCGGACCAGGTGGGGCCGGCGTCGGTCGACCTGCACCTCGGCGACGAGATCCGTGTCACCAGCGGCCCCCCGGCGCCCGTCGACGTGAACGACGCGGCGGACTACACGCGTTTTACCGAGCTGCGCCAGCTCGACGTGCCGTACGTGCTGGCGCCGGGCGAGACGGTTCACGGCATCACGCGCGAGCGCGTGCGTCTGGCCGACGATGTCGCCGGCTGGCTCGAGGGCCGCAGCCGCTTTGCGCGCCTCGGGCTCATGATCCACGTGACCGCGGGCTTCGTCGCTCCGGGCGTCGATGCCCGGCAGGTGCTCGAGATGTCGAACGTCGCGGGCCGGCCGCTCGTGCTGCACGCTGGCGTGCGCGTCTGTCAGATCGTGCTCCAGCGCTGCGAGGGACGTGCGCGCTACGGCGGACGCTTCGCGACCCAGGAGCACCCGTGAGCGCAGCCGGCGGCTTCTGGGACTACCTCGGCTTCCGCATCGAGTCAGCCGACGCCGGCGAGGTCGTGCTTCGCATGGACGTGCCGGAGGCGCTCATCACGCCGTTCGACACCGTGCACGGCGGCAGCCTGGCCACGCTCCTCGACACGGGCCTGGCGGTGGCCGTGGCGCGCCGGCTGGACGAGCCCGATCGGATCGCCACGCACGCGCTCCAGGTGACCTACGTGGCGTTCACGCAGGCGCGGCTGCTGCGCTGCCGCGCCCGGGTGGTGAGTCTGCGGCGCTCCATCGCCGTGGCCGAGGGGGAGGTGGTGGCCGACGACGGCACGCTGGTGGCGAAGGCGCTCGGCACCTTCGGCGTGCGACGGAGCGGCGGCACGCGCTGACGCGAGCGCTCAGGCGAGCGCTCGCGTCGCGCGCGCGACGTCAGAAGCCCTGAACCTTCGCGGCCTTCTGGTAGAGGAAGTAGGTCGCCCCCCAGCCGATCGCGACCGCACCCACGAGCCCGACCCAGCTGCCGGCGAACGAGATCGTGTGCTGGTTCAGCATCATCCAGACGAGCGGGACGCTCATGTAGGTGTTGTGCTTGGAGCGCGTGCCGGCGAGCGACACGTCGGCCGGATTCGGCGCCTGCCCGTCGCGGGTGGCCGTGATGATCCGGCGCTGCGCCGGCCAGATGCGCATCCACACATTCATGGCCATCGTGGTGCCGAACAGCGCGCCCACGTGGATCGAGTAGCCGCGGTAGCTGAAACCCGCGAGCTGGTACGCGAAGATCATCATGCCGACAATGGCGAGCCCCACGCCCGCCAGCAGCCGGTTGTCCTTGCCGATGCCCCCACGCGCGAACACGTCGTACGCCAAAGGCATGAGGAAGGTGAGCGCGATCATGACGAACGCCAGCCCGTTCCACCGCGCCGTGCCCTCGAGCGCCACGCTGCCGTGGTAGAAGACGACGAGCAGCAGGAGCACGCCGGTGACCCACGTCCAGGCGGCGCCCCAGCGGAACCAGTAGAGCGCTCGCGGCATGAGCTGCGGCACGACCTTCTTTTTGGTGTCGCCGTCCATGGTCGGCGCGAAGACCGAGTTCACGAAGTTGAAGAAGTAGAGGTGACCGATCCAGACGATGCCTGCCACCACGTGGATCCACCGTAACGCTGCTTCCAAGACATCCATAGCCACGACCTCCCTGCTCGGGCGCCCGCGCGGGGCGCAGCCGTTACGCTTCGCCCGGCATGTAACAAGGCCCCGTGGGGCCGTCAAACATCCTAGGACGCGCTGAAGGTGAAGGTTGCGGTCGCGCTGCCGCGCTCGGGGAGCGTCACGTGCACGCTGCGCGTACCGAAGCGCTCGTGCCAGGCCGTCACCGTATAGGTGCCCGGCGGCACGCCGGCGAGCCGGAAGGTCCCGTCGCGCCCCGTCACGGCGAAGTACGGATGGTCCACGACGGCGATCCAGGCCTGCATCCAGGGATGCAGATCGCAGCGGACGCTGACGGCTACCTGCGGCTGCGCGAGTCGGATCTGGCGCTCCGCGCCGCGGCGCGAGAGCACGAAGTTCCAGCCGGGGGCGCCGGCCGGCGTGCCGTGCACGTTGTGCACGGCCGGGTCGCTGTTGACGAACGTGATGAGCTGGCCCACCCGCGCGCCCGCCACGCGAGGCGTGTAGCGGCAGCCGCGCTGATCGATCGCCACCGGCGCCTCCGGGACGGCGAACACGCGGTCGCCGAGCCCGTCCGCGATGTAGACGAAGGCGTTCTGCACGCGCCCGTCGTGGACCAGCGCGTCGTCCGTGTAGACCGGCTCCGGGTGCTGCGCCGCGCACTCGGTGAAGCTGCCAAAGCGGATCTCCTTCATGGCGGGCGGCGTGCCCTCGAACCGCACCTCGCCCGTGATCGTCCCGGTCGTGGTGGGATCGAGCGGCGTTGGCTGGCGTTGCGGCGGAGCCGGCGGGGCGTCGCCCCCGCAGGCGGCGAGCGCGCAGAGGAGCGCGGTGGCGGCGAGACGGCTCGACATGCGCCGGTGGTATGCAACACGCAAAGACGGGTCAATGCGCCGCGGCGGCTTGCCGGCTCGGCCGGCCCGCGGCTATAGGCCGCCAGTGGCGCGCAACCGCTGGCGGGAGTATCGCGATCGGGTCGCCCTGGTGACCGGCGCATCGAGCGGCATCGGCGCACAGCTGGCGCGCGACCTCGCTGCCCGCGGCATGCGCGTCGCCCTGGTCGCGCGCCGCGCCGAGCGGCTCGACGCCCTGGCCGAGACGCTCGGTGGCGGGTCGCGTGCCCTGGCGCTTCCCGCCGACGTCGGCGAGCGGGCCGCGGCCGAGCGGGCGGTGGGAGAGGCGCACCAGCGCTTCGGCCGCCTCGACCTGGTGGTGAACGCCGCCGGCGTGGCGCGGCACGTGCTGTTCAAGGACCACGACGTGGCCGACATCGAGCGGCTTGTGCGCACCAACCTCCTCGGCACGATCTACGTGCTGAAGGCCGCGATTCCGCTGCTGCGCGCGACCGGCGGCGGCGCGATCGTCAACGTCTCGTCCGTGGCCGGCAAGCTCGGACAGCCCGACGAGGCGGTGTACGCAGCCACCAAGTTCGGCGTGACGGGGCTGTCCGAGAGCATCGCCTACGAGCTGGCACCGCTCGGCATTCACGTCCTGACCGTCTACCCCGCGCTGGTTCGCACGGAGATGTTCACGCCGGAGATCCTGGCGCGCATGCCCGCGCGGGCCACGCGCACCTTCATCGAGACGCCCGAGTTCTCAGCCGCCGTGCTGCGTGCGCTCGAGCGGGGGGGATTCGAGCTGACGGTGCCCTGGTACGTCGGCATCGCCTACGCGCTGCGCACGCTCGTGCCGGCGCTTCACCGCCGCATCATGCGCAAGCTGCGGCTTCCCGTGCTACCCGACTTGACGCGGTAGGCGGCCCGTCACTCGGCGAACGACTGCACGAGCAGGCTTACCACCCACGCGACGCCGAACGTCGCCGGGAAGGTGAACAGCCAGGCGTAGACGATCTTGGCGCCGAGCATCCAACGCACGCGCTTGGGGCTCACCACGCTGCCAACGCCCAGGATGGCGCCGGTGATCGTGTGGGTGGTGCTGACCGGCACACCGGACAGCGCCGCCATCTCGAGCACGGCGCCGGCCGCGGTCTCAACCGCAAAGCCCTCCACCGGCGTGAGATGGGCGAGCTTCGAACCGAGCGTGCGGATGACGCGCCACCCGCCGACCCCGGTGCCGAGCGCGATGACGGTGCCGCAGGCGAGCACCACCCAGGTCGGCACGTAGAGCTGCCGCGGATCGGTGATGACCGTGCCGTTGGCGTCGGTGAGCAGCCCGCCCGCGAACAGCGAGATGGCGATCACGCCCATCACCTTCTGGGCGTCGTTCTGCCCGTGCTCATAGGACATGAAGCCCGACGACACCACCTGGAGCACACCGAAAAGCCGCTGGCCGCCGCGGTACGTGAGCCCGCGCCCCGCCCAGAGCACCGCCACCAGGAGCGCATAGCCCAGCACGAGGCCGAGCAGCGGCGACAGGAACAAGGCGACCACCACGGTGGCGAGCCCGCTCGCGTGCACCGCGGCCGGGCCTTTCGCCGCGATCGCCGCGCCGACGAGCGCCCCGATCAGCGAGTGCGAGGCGCTGATCGGCAGCCCCCGCACCGAGCACCAGCCGACCCAGCCCGCCGCCGCGAGCATCGCCGCCAGCAGCACGGGCTGCAAGTGGAAGGGGTCGCCGAAGACCTCCATGTCGACGATGCCGGTGCCGACCATCTTGGCGATTGCGGTGCTGGCGAACGCGCCGGCGAAGTTGAGCGTGGCCGCATAGACGAGCGCGGGGCCCGGGCGCAGCACGCGGGTCGAGACGATGGTTGCGATCGAGTTGGCGGAATCGTTCCAGCCGTTGGTGAAGTCGAACAGCAGCGCGAACACGATCACCAGCAGAACCAGCACGATCGGATCCATCGTCCCCTCGCACGGCGCGGCAGGCGCCGCTCAGCTGCTCTTCAGCACCAGGGTCTCGAGGATGTTCGCGGCGTCCTCGCACTTGTCGATCGCGCTCTCGAGGTCGTCGTAGATGTCCTTCCACTTGATGATCTCGGCCGTGTCGCGCGAGCCGTTGAAGAGGGCGGCCAGCGCGTGCTGCTCGAGCCGATCGCCCTCGTTCTCGCAGGTATGGATCTCGATGCAGCAGGGCAGGATCTCCGAGTGGTCGCGCGGGTGGCGGAGCTTGGCGACACCGCGCACCGCACGCGCGTCGCCTGGGCGAGGTTGCGGCACATGGCGCGGGCGTCGGGGGTCAGGTCGCCAACGCGGTACAGAAAGATCCGGGAGATCGCGGCGTCGACCAGGTCGAGGATGTCGTCGAGCCGGCAGGCGAGCTGGTGAATGTCCTCGCGGTCGAGCGGCGTCACGAACAACTTGGTCACCTGCATGATGAGCTCGTGGGTGATCTGGTCGCCTTCGTGCTCGACCACCTTGATGCGGTCCTTCAGGGCCTCGACGTCGAAGCCGTCGTTCGCGGCCTCGCAGAGGAGCTGCGCGCCGTGGTCGACAACCTCGGCCATTGTCGAGCAGGTCGAAGAAGATGCGTTCTCGCGGGACGAATCCGAGCATGGGGTCTCCGGTTAGACCGTCAGCACGCGCAGCGTTTTCGGGGAGCGGAACGCGAGCCCGGTGATGGTAGGCGGTGGGGCGTCGGGATCGAGGCGCAGCGCGGGCAGGCGATCGAGGACGGCGTCGAGCGCGACGCGCGCCTCGAGGCGCGCCAGGTGATAGCCGAGGCAGTGGTGGCGGCCGAAGCCGAACGAGAGATGGTCGTCGGCGCGCCGATCGAGATCGTACTCGTCGGGGCGCTCGTAGTGGCGCTCGTCGCGGTTGGCCGATGCGACCACGACGGAGATGAATGCGCCCTCGGGGATCGGGAAGCCGTCGATGGTGGTCGCGCGGGTCGCCTGGCGGGAGACCATGAGAACCGAAGTCTCCCAGCGCAGCGTCTCCTCCACCGCCCAGGGCACGAGCGAGCGATCGGCCCGCACGCGCTCGTAGCGGGTGCGGTCGGTGAGCAGCGCCACCAGCATGTTGCCGATCAACCGGAAGGTGGTCTCCGCGCCCGCCGGCATGAGCAGCCGGAGAAAGCTCACGACCTCCTCGTCGCTCAGCCCGTTGCCGTCGACCCGACCGGTCACCAGCTTGCTGATGACGTCGTCGCCCGGTGCGGCCCGCCGGGCGGCGATCACCGGCAGGAGGTACTCGCGGATGGCGCGCGAGGCCGCCATCCCGCGGTCGTAGTCCTTGGCGAATCCGATGATGTCGATCGCCCAGCGCTGGAACTGCGGGTAGTCGGCGCGCGGGACGCCGACCAAGTGCGCCATCACCTGCACGGGGAAGCGCTCGGTGAACTGGGCCACCAGGTCCGCCCGCGGCTCGCGGACGACCTCGTCGAGCAAGGCGTGGACCATCTCGACCAGCACCGGCTCCAAGCGGTCCATGCCCTTCGGCACGAACACCGACTGCACGAGCGCCCGGTAACGGGTGTGCTCCTTGCCGTCCATCTCGATGAGCGTGCGGCCCATCACCTTGCCGACCTCCGCGTTGGAGGCCGAGGAGAACGTCTCGCCGTCCTTCAGCACGGCGAGGCAGTCGTCGTAGCGGGAGACGATGTGGGTCATGCGGCGCATGACGTGCGCGACCGTGACGGGCCCCTGACGCCGCAGCTCCGCGAACAGCGGATACGGGTCAGGGAAGTCGAACATCATCTGGGGGTCGAACGCGCTCTCGGCACCCATCGCGCGCCTCATACGTCAGGGGCCGGGCCTGCGCCAGACGTCAGGGCCGAGCGCGCACCCGCGGCTGCGCGCGGCCGGGTGCGCCGCGTGCCCCGCCGGTTGACGCTGGCGCGCGGGCCCTGGTAGCTCGCGCGCCGTGAGCACGTCGCGGCCCCCCGATCCCGACGTCATCGAGCCGCGGCCCGACGAGCGGCTCGACGCCGAGGCGATCGGTGCCTACCTGGCGGGCCGGATCCGTGGCGCCGAGGGCACGCCGGAGATCTGGCAGTTCCCGGGCGGGCACGCGAACCTCACGTACCTCCTGCGCTATCCCACCGCCGAGTACGTGCTGCGCCGCCCGCCGCACGGCGACCTGCCGGCGGGCGCCCACGACATGGGCCGGGAGTACCGCGTGCTGTCGGTGCTCTATCGCGGCTTTCCGCCGGCGCCGCGCGCCTACGTCTACTGCGAGGACCGCTCCGTGATCGGGGCGCCGTTCTTCGTGATGGAGCGGCGCCACGGCGTGGTCGTGCGCCGCGAGGTGCCGGAGATTTTCGGTGGCGGCCGCGACCCCGTGAAGACGCGCAAGCTCTCCGAGGTCCTCATTGACACGCTCGCCGACTTCCACGCCGTCGACTACCGGGCCGTCGGGCTCGAGACACTCGGCAAGCCCGAGGGCTTCCTCGCCCGGCAGGTGAAGGGCTGGACGGCACGGTGGTTGCGGGCCAAGACGAAGGAGGTGGCGGCGGCCGACGCCGTCATCCGCTGGCTCGAAGACCGCATGCCGCCGGCCGGCGCGCCGTCGCTCGTCCACAACGACTGGCGGCTCGACAACATGGCCGTCGCCGCCGCCGACCCGGGCCGTGTGGTGGCGGTCTACGACTGGGACATGTGCACGCTCGGCGATCCGCTCACCGACCTCGGCACGCTGCTCTCCTCGTGGAACGAGCCCGGCGAGCCGTACGAGTTCCTCTCGCCCATGCCGTCACGCAGCCCCGGCTTCATGACGCGTGCGGAAGCCATCGAGCGCTACGGCCGCCGCAGCGGCCGCGACGTCTCGGCCATGCCGTACTACTACGTCTTCGGCCTCTTCAAGATGGCCGTCGTGGTGCAGCAGCTCTACTACCGCTTCCATCTCGGCCAGACGCAGGACGCGCGCATGTCCGGCGGCGAGGCGGTCGCCGAAGGCATGATCGAGCTGGCGCACCGCTACCTCCAGACGAGCGGCTTCTGAGCCGCGTACGCGAGCCGCCGGCCAACGCCGCGGCGCCAATCGGGCCGGTCGTCCGACCGGGCTACGTCGCCGGCGTTTCGTCCCGCGCGGCGAGGCGGCGCATGGCCAGCAGCACCGCCTTCTCGCGGGTCATCTCTTCGGTGCGCCCTTCGCGCGTGAGCCGCACCAGCAGTCCCGGTACCTCTTGTACCTGGTAGCCGGTCTGCTCGAGGAACTCCTGCGCCAGGCGCAGGTCCGCGGTCGAGACCTTGAGCTCGCCGGAGCTGATCCAGGCATCGGCTATGCGTGCCGCCACCAGCTCGAAGCGGGCGCGGATGGTGCGGGGGGGATCCTTGGTGACGTCCTGGTCCACGGGCTGGCTCCTCATGCCGGTGGGAAGCAACCTGCTTGCCAGCCAGAAAACGCCACTCGGCCCGAAGATACGGCGCTCGGACGAATCCGGATGCCATCTGCTGTGCCAAAAGGACGCCGGATCGCCGCGGAGGTGGCGCAGTTGGACCCGCGTCAGCGGCCGCGTGACGCGGCGCGCAGCTCGGCGCGGTAGTCCGGGTGCGCCAGCTCGATCAAGGCGTCGGCGCGGCTGCGGTCGCCGAGCACCGAGACGTCGACCGCTCCGTGCTCGGTCACGATCCAGTGGGCGTGATGCCGCGGGGTGGTGACGGTCGTGTCGGGGCCGAGCGCGGGCACGATGGTCGAGACCCGCTTCCCGCCCACGGTGGCCGTCGAGCGGAGACAGACGATGCTCTTGCCGCCCGGCGCCTGACGAGCGCCCATCACGAAGGAGTGATGGCCACCCACCCCGGAGTACTGCCGCCCGCCCACGTGGTCGGCGGCGATCTGGCCGCGGAGGTCGATGGCGAGCGCCCCATTGATGCTGACGAAATTGCGCAGCCGGTGCAGCAGCGCCGGGTCGTTCACGGACGACACCGGCAGCATGCGCACCTCGGGATTGCCGTCGAGCCAGCGGTAGAGCTCGGCGCTGCCGAGCGCGAAGGTGGCGACCGTGACCCCGTCGTAGAGCCCCTTCGCGTTCGTCACCTTGCCCGCGCGGTGGAGGTGCATGACGCCGTCCGCGATCATCTCGGTGTGGAGCCCGAGGTCGCCCTCAGGACCGCTCGCCAGCGCGCGAGCGACCTCGTCCGGGATGGCCCCGATGCCGAACTGTAGCGTGCTGCCCGAGCCGACCAGCTCGCCGACCCGGCGGGCGATCTCCAGCTCCTCCGGGGTGGCGGCCGCTGGAGTGGGGAGCGCGGGCAGCTCGGAGGCCTGCTCGACCCAGCCGTCGACCTCCGAGATATGGATGCGGTTGCGGCCCAGCTCGGGAAGCCCGTCGAGGCGCGGCATCCGGGGGTTCACCTCGGCCAGCGCCAGGCGCTCGGGATCGGCCGCGGCCTCGACGAACGGCCGGTAGACGGCGGCGGCATGGATGCCGAAGCTCATCCAGCCGTCGGCATCGGGCGGCGTGGTGACGGCGAGCACGACCCGAGGCCGGGCCGCGAGCGCCAGCGCCTCGAGGCCGTGAAAATCGGCGGCGAGGTACTCGATCCGCGCTCCCTCGGCCCGCGCGGCGCGCTCGATCGGCCCGAAGAAGCCGCTCACCACGCGAACGGCCGGGTGCTGCAGCAACCGATAGGGCGCGCCGAGGAGCCCCGTGTAGAGCGTGAGATCGACGAGGTCGTCGCGCGCCCCGATGGCTTCCAGGATGGCGCCGGCCTGTCCGCCGACGAATCCCGTGAGCACGGTGTCGGTCGGCCGGACGAGCGCCGCGGCTTCGGCGGCCGTCAGCTGGCGTCCCTTGGCGGCCATGGCGGTGGATCGCGCGAAGGCGGGGTGCTGTCAACTGCGGCGCGTGCTTGCTAGGGATCGGGCACACGCATGGTGCGGCTCAGCGTCAACGTCAACAAGGCGGCCACCCTGCGCAACGCCCGTGGCGGCAACGTGCCGGACGTGCTGCGCGTGGCGCGCACCTGCATCGAGGCCGGCTGCCACGGCATCACGGTGCACCCGCGGCCCGACGGGCGCCACATCCGCCCGGCGGACGTCGAAGCGCTGGCCGCCATGCTCACGGTCGAGTTCAACGTCGAAGGCTATCCGTCTCCGGCGTTCCTGGATCTGGTCTGCCGAGTGCGGCCGACGCAGTGCACGCTGGTGCCCGATGCGCCGGACGTGCTCACCTCGAATGCGGGGTGGCGGCTCGGGGACGACACCGCCTGGCTCGCCGGCGTGATCGAGCGGCTGCACGGCGCCGGCTGTCGGGTGAGTCTGTTCATGGACCCGGAGCCCGCGGCGATGGAGCGGGCGCGCGCGCTCGGGGCGGATCGTGTCGAGCTGTACACCGAGCCGTACGCGCGGGCCTTCCATACGCCGGAGCGCGACGCGGTGCTGGTGCGCTACCAGGAGGCGGCGGAGGCGGCGCTGGCGGCGGGCCTCGGGGTCAACGCCGGTCACGACCTCGATCTCGAGAACCTGCCGCTGCTGGCGCGGCGCCTCCCGGGCCTGCTCGAGGTATCGATCGGCCACGCGCTGATCAGCGACGCGCTGTTCATGGGGCTCGCCGCCGCCGTGCGGGCCTATCTCGCCGCGCTCGGCTCCGAGGGCTGATCATCGGCGGGCAGGCCGTCGGGAAGGAACCGCTCGCGGAGTCGGGGCGGCACGATGGGGCAGAGCGCGTCGGGTGCGGCGAACAGCCGGCGGCGGCGGGCGGCGACGAAATCGTAGAGCCGGTCGCCCAGCTCGGGCGGCAGCAGCATGGCCACGGTGGCCAGGGCCCGCCACAGCCCGCCGAGCGCCGTTGCGACCTCGACGGCGGCGCTCCAGCGCACGAGCAGCTGCCCGTCGCGCGTCTGCAGCACCACGCTGTCCGGCAGCCCCTCGCGCGACTCGGCCGGCACCAGCCGGGCAAACGCGGCGCTCTGCAGCGGGGCGAGCTGGAAGCGTGCGTGGCGGTCCTCCGAGAGCACGAAGCGCACCGCGCGATGACACAGCCCGCAGGTGCCGTCGTAGAAGAGGGTGGCCGGTGTGACGCGGCTCGACGCCGGGATCCAGATCGGATCGAAGGCGAACGCGTGCAGCAGCAGCACGCCGACCGGGTCGTTGTTGGCGACCGCCAGCAGCGTGAGCGCGAGCCAGGCCCACCGCCGGTAGTCCGCTGCCACGGCTGCGGCGACGAGCAGCCCGAGCTCGATCAGGCCGACCAGCAGCGCCGGGCCGAGGGAGACCACGCGGCTCACGCCCCAGTACGCGTGCACCAGACCGATCAGCCCCCACGCCGCCAGCGGCGCCCAGTCCGGCAGCTCCCAGTCGCCGGCGGGATCGCTGCGCCCGCGCGCCTCCCACGAGCCGTACGGTGCCTGCGGCAGGGCCGCGTGCAGCAGCAGCGCGGCGCTCATCGACCACGAGAGCCACACGGTCCACGCCGCGAGTACGATGCTCGCGATGCGATCGCGCCAGCCGACGGCGAGGCACGCCACCGGCACGAGCGCCAGCAGGTTCAGCAGCGCGGGCGCATCGGATCCGAGCACGACCCGCATCGCGCCCAGCGCAAGGAGCACGCGCAGCACGCTGTACTGGCCACCCGTCCACGCCGTCGTCATGAGCACTGGTGTAGCAGATTCGGTTGCCAAGGTCGCGCTCGTCCCGGATGATCGCCCGCGTGACGGCGAACGGGCTCGTGGTGGAGGCGCGCGGGCTCGCGAAGAGCTACGGTGCGCGGCGCGTCGTCGACGACGTGAGCTTCGAGGTCGCGGCCGGCGAATGCGTGGGCCTGCTCGGTCCGAACGGCGCCGGCAAGACCACCACCATCAAGATGGTGACCTGCTTTCTGCCGCCCGACGCGGGCGCGCTGCGGGTCGCCGGGCTCCCCATGGAGCCGCGGCACCACCGGGCCATCAAGCGGCGGCTTGGCATCGTGCACCAGGAGGACAGCCTCGACCCCGACCTGAGCGTCGAGAAGAACCTCACGATCTACGCCAGCTACTTCGACGTGCCCGCCGCCGCGGCACGCCGGCGGGCCGCGGAGCTGATCGATTTCGCGGCGCTCGCCGAGCACCGGCGCTCGCGCATCCGCACGCTCTCCGGCGGCATGAAGCGCCGCCTCATGCTGGCCCGTGCGTTGCTGAACGACCCGGCGCTGCTCGTGCTCGACGAGCCCACCACCGGCCTCGACCCGCAGGCGCGGCGGCTCGTCTGGGAGCGGATCCGGCAGCTGAAGACGCGCGGCACGACGATCCTGCTCACCACGCACTACATGGAGGAGGCGGCGCGCCTGTGCGACCGGCTGATCATCATGGACGGCGGCCGCATCGTGGCGGCCGGCACGACGGCCGAGCTGATTGCCCGCTGCGTGGGCGACGAGGTCGTGGAGGTCCGCCTCGCCGACGACGCGGACGACCACGCGCGCTTCGTGGCGGCGCTGGCGGGCGGTCCGTGGCGCGTGGAGCGCGCCGGGCAGATGGTGTACGTGCAGCTCCGCGGCGGCGACGGCGACGAGCGGCTCGCCCGCGCGCTCGTCGGACGCGAGTTCACCCGGCGGTGCGCGACGCTGGAGGACGTGTTCCTCACGCTCACCGGTCACTCGCTCCGCGACTAGCATGGTGCCGACGCGAGGAGCTCTCCGCATCTGGCGGCGCGACTACGAGTCGTGGAAGCGCTATGCACCGGCGTTCGTGGTCTCGGCGCTCGGCGGCCCCGTCTTCTATCTGGTCGCCATCGGCTGGGGCGTCGGGCGCTTCGTCACCGACATCGGCGGCGTGCCGTACGCCGTCTTCCTCGCGCCCGGGCTGGTGGCGAGCGCCGCCATGAACAGCGCCTCCTTCGAGACCACCTTCGGCTCGTACACGCGCATGAGCGAGCAGCAGACGTATCGTGCGCTGCTCGCCACACCGTGCTCGGTCGCCGACATCGTGGCTGGCGACGCGCTCTGGGGCGCCAGCAAGAGCGTGCTCGCGGTGGCGCTCGTGCTCGTCATCACCGCGGCGCTGGGGCTCGTCACCAGCTGGCAGGCGATCCTCATGCTCCCGGTGGCGTTCCTGGTGGGCCTCGCCTTCGGCATGCTCGGCCTGGTCGTGACCGCGCTCGCCTCCTCGTACAACTCCTTCGAGTACTACTTCACGCTCGGTATCCAGGTCATGTTTGTCTTCTCGGGCGTGTTCTTCCCGCTGGACAGCATGCCGTCGTGGGCGCAGACGGCGGCCTGGTTCCTGCCGCTCACGCATGCCGTCACCCTGTGCCGGGCGCTGGCGGCCGGCGCCGCCTCGGCGGCGCTGCTCGCGCCGGCGGCCTGGCTGGCCGTCATGACGTGCGCCGCCTTCGTGCTCGCCGAACGGCTGGTCCGCCGCCGCATCCTGCAGTGAACCGGTTGACGGTACGACGCGGGGGCGGGTAGGGACGATCCCCATGACTCGCTTGGTGCTGGTGATCCCGGCTCTACTCGCGCTCGCCCCGCTGGCCGGCGCGCAGGGGACCCAGGCGAGGCGGCGCGCGCAGGACGCCGGGCTGCGCTACAGCGTGCCGCAGACCTGGGAGCGGGTGCCCGCGCCCTCCGACATGCGGGCGGCGCAGTATCGCATCCCGGGTGCCAGCGCGGCGGCGGACGACGACGCCGAGGTCGTGCTGTTCTACTTCGGAGAGGGCCAGGGCGGCACCACCGAGGCAAACCTGGAGCGCTGGTACGGGCAGTTCACGCAGCCCGACGGCAAACCGTCGCGCGACGCCGCCAAGGTGACCAAGCGCACGGTGAACGGGCTTCAGGTGGCGGCCGTCGATCTCAGTGGCACCTACACCGCGCAGATGCGTCCCGGGGAAGGCGCCAAGCCCCGGCCGAACACGCGCATGCTCGCGGCCGCGATCGAAGGGGCGCACGGGCCCTGGTTCTTCCGGATCGTCGGGCCGGAAGCGACGGTGGCGGCTGCGGCCCCCGACTTCGACCAGCTGCTGCTCTCGCTCGAAGCCCACCAGTAGCCGCGCGCCGACGGGCGTTGCCAGGCTTCGGCAGGCGGGGTTAAGAGATCCGCATGTACGACGGCCTGCCTGTCATCGACGCCGACGCCCACAAGATGGAGAACCCGGTGGTCTTTTTCGACTACCTGGAGCCCACGTACCGCGCCCGGCTGTTCGCGCGCACCGACCGCTACGGCCAGCAGCGCCTGGTAATCCGCGATCTGAATCCCCGCACCGGCAAGCCCGATCTCGAGCGCGTCTTTCCGCAGGTGGAGGGCCCGGGCAAGGGCGCCTACTGCGCGATCCACCCCGAGACGGCAATCGGCGGCGTATTCAACCGCATCCGCATCGAGCACATGGACCGCGAGGGCATCGACGCGCAGGTGCTCTACGGCTCGATGACCCTCAGCTTCGAGACGCTGCTCGACCCCGAGCTGGCGATCGCCTGCATGCGCGCCTACAACGACTACATCGCCGACGACTGCCGGGCGTACCCGGGACGGCTCTTCCCGGTGGGCTTTCTCACGCTGCTCGACGTCGGCGAGGCGGTCCGCGAGCTGCGCCGCTGCGTCGAGCAACTCGGCATGATCGGCGTGCATGTGGCGCCCTCGCTCCCGGTGCCGCACCCGGCCGCGCCCGATGCGTTTCCGCTCATCCGGCTCCCGAAGCACATCGCGCACCCGGACTTCGCGCCGATTCTCTCGGCGGCCGAGGAGCTCGACGTGGCCATCGGCGTGCACGGCTCGCCGGGCGTCTACCTGCCGTCGGGGATCGCGGAGCAGGTCGACTCGTTCATCCTCTCGCACATCTTCGGACATCGGAACCAGATGCAGATGGCGCTCTCGGCGTGCGTGTTCGAGGCCGTGTTCGACCGCCACCCGCGGCTGCGCGCCGGCTTCCTCGAGGGCGGGTGCGGTTGGGTGGCCGACCTGGTGCACGCGTACCACGAGCACTGGGAGAAGCGCATTCGCGACTTCGATCCGAACGTGAAGGTGCCGCCGGGGCAGTTCGCCCGCGAGCTCTTCCGGGAGCGGGTGCGCAGCGACCGCAAGCGCCACGTGCTGCGCAAGGTGAAGCAGGCCTACGGTCTCTACCGCCGCTCGCAGAAGGAAGCGGCGGCGAGCGATCGCGAGGCCTTCATCCACGAGCACCCCAATCTCACCCACGACCCGGTCGACTTCTTCCGTCGCGGCCAGATCTTCTTGAGCTTCGAGTCTGACGACCCGGCCCCGAGCTATCTCAAGGCCGCGCTCGGCACGATCGGCGAGGACATCGCCTGCTTCAGCGGTGACTACGGCCACTGGGACGGCGTGCTGAAGGACTGCGTGAAGAACGTGGTCGGCGCGGCGAGCTACGAACGCGCGCATCTCGCGAAGCTGCTCGCGGGGAACTGTCTGCGGCTCTACGGCCGGCGCCTCGAGGACGCGCTGGTGCACCACGGCACGCTGAGACCGGCGGCCATGGCCGTCGCCGCGCCGTCGTCGGCGGCCTGACCGTCGCCGGTGCGGGTCCATCTGGTCGAAGGCTACGAGCCGGCCAGCTGACGATCGATCCGGTGGTCTTTCCGCTCGAGCAAGCCGTTGATTGCGCGCACCGTGAGCCAGCGTAGCGGCTCCGGCGGCAGCGGCACCTTCCAGTGCGCCCAGAGCGCGCTCCCCGGCCCGTCGCGTCCTTGCATCAGGTCGGCGATCATCGGCCCGGCATAGCTCGCGAGCGCGAGCCCGTGCCCGGCGTAGCCGATGCTGTAGTAGACGTTGCGGTGGCGGCCGAGGCATCCCACGGCGGGGAGGAAGTCGAGCGCGAAGGCGATCGGCCCGCTCCAACGTTCGGTCACGTCCACCCCGCCGAGCGGGGGGAAGCGCGCGCGGAACGCCCCCTCGATGAACGCGTGGGTCGCCGGGTCGTCGCCGAGCGGGCGCCCCCCGTAGGCGTAGCGCACGCGCTTGGCGCCGCCGACGATGCGGTCGTCGGCCGTGAGCCGGTAGCTCTCCAGCACTTCGTGGGCGGTGTAGATGCCCTCCCGGCCGGGCCAGCCGATGGCCTGGCGCTCGGCGGCGGGGAGCGGGGCGGTGCGAAACAGCGAGACCTGCACGCGCAACGCGGTCGAGCGCAGCCGCCCGAGTTCGGGGGTGTACGCGTTGGTGGCGATCACCGCGGCCGAGGCCCGCACGCGTCCGTGGCGGGTGTGCACCAGCACCGGGTCGCCGTCCTCGATGCGCAGCACCGGCGTCTGCTCGTAGATCTCGACGCCCGCGGCGCGCGCCGCGCCGAGCAGCCCGACGACGTAGCGGCCCGGATCGAGGATGCCGCCCCGGCGCATGAAGTAGCCACGCGTGAACGCCTCGGGCAGGCCCCGCCGGCGCATCGCGGCGGCGTCGAGCAGCTCGCCGTCGAGCCCGAGCGCCTCGCCCGCCGCGGCCGTGGCATCGACGGTCTTGTGCTGGCGCGGGTGCACTGCGGCGAGCACGTTACCCACCGGCTCGTAGGCGCAGTCGATCGCGCAGTCGCGAATGGTGTGCTCCACGTGCTCGATCGCCGTCTGCACCAGCGCGATCAAGCGCCGCGCGCGCTCGCGGCCGAAGAGCGTGGTCAGCGTCGGCAGGTCCTTGCCGATCACCGGCGTGAGATGCCCGGCGTTGCGGCCGCTCGCGCCGAAGCCAGCGTGGCGCGCTTCGAGGACCACTACCGACAGCCCGAGCTCGCGCAGCGCGCGCGCCACCGAGAGGCCCGTGAGCCCGCCGCCGATCACGCACACGTCGGCGGTGGCGCCGGCGGGCAACGCCGGCTGCGTGGGGCCCGCGTCTTCCATCCACGGACTCACCGCCACGCATGGAGCAATGCACCGGTGCGGCGCATCCCGCAAGACGCGCTGCATTCCTTGCCGCACCGGGGGCTTTGGAGTAGCAGATCGGCCTTCATGTTCGGCGTGACGTTCACCGCCGCGGAAGAAGCGTTTCGCCAGGAGCTGCGCACCTGGCTCGAGCGCCACCTGCCGCGTGAGCTTGTGCCCGACGACGAGGTCGCGCGCCGCGAGTTCCAGCGGGCGTGGCAACGCCGGCTGGCGGCGGATCGCTGGGTCGGCATCCAGTGGCCCGTGGAGTACGGCGGGCGCGGCGCCAGCTTGAACGAGCAGATCATCTTCACCGAGGAGATGGCGCGCGCGCGGGCGCCCGAGATCCTCGACGCCGTGGCGGTCAACATCGTCGGCTCCGTGCTGCTCCACGCCGGCACCGCCGCGCAGAAGGCCCGCTACCTGCCCCGGATTCTCCCGGCCGACGAGGTCTGGTGTCTCGGCTTCTCCGAGCCCAACGCGGGCTCCGATCTCGCGTCGCTCAAGTGCCGGGCCGTGCGCGACGGCGACCACTGGGTGGTGACCGGACAAAAGGTGTGGTCGAGCAAGGCGCACTTCGCCGACTGGCTGCTGCTCTTGGCGCGCACGGACTTCGAGGCGCCCAAGCACAAGGGCATCACCTGCATGATCGTCGACATGCGGGCGCCGGGCGTGAGCTGGCGCCCGCTCGTGCAGATGAGCGGGCGGCGCGAGTTCAACGAGGTGTTCCTGGAAGAAGTGCGGGTCCCGGTCGAGCAGACGGTCGGGGGCGTGAACGAGGGCTGGCCGCTCATCCGCGCGGCGCTGGCCCACGAGCGCGGGACGCTCTGGGCGTTCGACTTCAAGATCCGGCTGCAGAACGGCGCCCGGGCGCTGGAGGAGCTCTACCGCCGCCTGGCCGCGGGCGGGCTCGGCCGCGGCGCGGATTTCGCGACGCTCCGCCAGCAGGTGGCGCGCATCCACGTGGAGTCGGAGGTGTTCGCGGCGCAGACGCTGCGCATCCTGCCGAAGCTGCACGCGGGCGACGCCGGCGCCGACGCGGCCATGCAGAAGCTCTTCGGCAGCGAAATCCAGCAACGTGCCTGCGAGCTGGAGATGGCGCTGGAGGGCGCCTACGCGCAGCTCGCGGCCGACGAGCCGCGCGCGCTCGGCGGCGGCGAGCCGCAGGAGCGCTACCTCTACTCCCGCTCCGTCACCATCTCGTCCGGCACCTCCGAGGTGCTGCGCAGCCTGCTGGCGCAGCAGGCGCTCGGGCTGCCGAGGTCCTGATGGCCGCCCCCGCTCGCTCGCGCGCCGAGCTGGTCGCCGATCAGGCCCGCAATCCGCCCTACGGCACGCGGACGTTCGCCGACGGCGACGGCCCCGTACGCGTGGGCATCACCGGCCACGGCGAGGCGCTCTTGCTGCTGGCGTGGTCGGAGAGCGACCTCGCGCGCGAGCGGGCGGCCGGCGCCCGCGTGTTCGGTCGCCTCGGCATCACCGCGCGGATGCGCGTCGCCAACGCGCTGCCCGGCGCGCTCGCCACGCCCGGGGCGCTCGTCGTGGGTGACGTCAACGAGGAGCTGGGCGCGCTCGACGTGCCGCTCGGCGAGGTCGCGACCGAGGCGGCGGCCGCCGCGGCCTGGGAGCTGCTCGACCGCGTCGAGGTGAACGTGCTGGTGCTGGACCCGGCGCGCTCGGCGTGCCTGCTCGCCGGCGCGCCCGCACAGCCGCGTCCCTGGTTCCAGGGCATCGTGTGGCTCTGCCGCCCGGGCGAGTACGCAACGCCGCCCAAGGTGCCGCATCTTCCCGGCTGGCGCCGCCGCTGGCTCGCGGTTCCCGAGGTGTCGAGCTTCGTTGGAAGCGAGTGCGCGCAACGCCTGCTGCACATCGACGCCGCGTTTGCGCCGAGCGTGGAGCTCGGCGAGCTTGTGCTGGGCGCCCTGCACCCCGGCGTGCCGTGGCGTTACCGCAGCGCCTGGCCTGCGCGCGCCATCGGCGCCTGCAGCTGCGGGGCGCCCGAGCCCGCGCTGCAGCCCTGAGGATTCCGTGCGCGAGCGACCCTCGCGCCCCCCGTCAGGGGCGCGCCGCCGCGAGCGCGCGATGGTCGCGTAGCATGCAGCGGTCCATGACGACCAGCAGCCCCGCCGCCCGGGCGCGCGCCGCCGCCTCCTCGTGGATCACGCCGTCCTGCAGCCAGAGGGCCTTGGCGCCGATTGCGATGGCGTCGTCCACGATGGGAGGCACGTCCTCGGGGCGGCGGAAGACGTCGACCACCTCGATCGGCCCGGGTACGGCACGGAGGCTCGGATAGCACGTGCGCTCGTGCACGGTGGCGAGGAAGGGATTGACCGGAACGACGTCGTAGCCGACGTCGAGCAGATAGCGGCTCACGTAGTGCGACGGCCGCTCGGGGCGATCCGACACGCCCACCACGGCGATGCGGCGATACGTCCGCAGGATGTGCTCGGCGTCGGCCGGGATCGCGCGCATGCTCCTCGTGTCCGCTTACCAGCGCCGGCCGCCCGCTGCGAGGGTGCAGCATGGGGCGCGGCGTGCGATACACCCGGAGCATGAGCGGATCGTGCGACGGCCGGGTGGCACTCGTCACCGGCGGCAGCCGCGGCATCGGCGCGGCGCTCGCCGGGCGGCTCGCGGCGGAAGGCGCGCGCGTGGCGGTCACCGCCCGCACGCTCGAGCGCCATCCGCACCTGCCGGGCAGCCTCGCCGAGACGGTGGCGGGCATCGAGGCCGCGGGTGGCACGGCGGTGGCGATCCCGGCGGACCTCACCGAGCCCGCGACGCGGCCCGCAGTGGTGGCGGAGGTGGAGCGCCGGCTCGGGCCGATCGACATCCTGGTGAACAACGCGGCGGCGGCGTACTACCTGCCAATCGAGCGCGTGACCGAAAAGCGCTATCGCATCGCCTTCGAGCTGAACGTGCGCGCCCCGTTCGAGCTGATGCAGCTCGTGCTGCCCGGGATGCGCAGCCGGCGCCGCGGCTGGATCTTGAACATCTCCTCCGCGACCGCCGTGCCGCCGGCGGGTCCACCCTTCGATGCATTCCATCGCCATGGCGGCGCGTTGCTCTACGGCAGCACGAAAGCGGCGCTCGAGCGGATGAGCGCGGGCCTCGCGGCGGAGGTGTACGAGGACGGGATCGCGGTGAACGCGCTGGCACCGGCGGCCGCGGTCCGTACCCCGGGCGTTGAGGCGCTCGGCATGCTGCCCGAGGACCGCCCCGAGCTGATCGAGCCGATGGAGGTGATGGTGGAGGCGGCCGTGGCGCTGGTGACCGGCGATCCGCGCCATCTTACCGGGCGCATCGCGTACAGCCGCCCGCTGCTGGCCGAGCTCGGCCGGCTGCCGCGCACGCTCGACGGCCGCGGCATCTACGAGGAGACGCGCTGATGCGAGGGCTCGCGGGACGCGTGGTGCTGGTGACCGGAGCGGCGAGCGGCATCGGCCGGGCGACCGCCGAACGGCTCGTCGAGGAGGGGGCCGCGGCGGCGCTCGTCGACCGGGACGCCGGAGCGTTGGCCGAGGTCGTGCGTGCGCTCGAGGGGCGCGGGAGCGCGGTCCGCGGGTATCCGGCCGACGTCGTGCGCGCCGCCGGGGTGCAGGCGGCGGTGGACGGCGCGGCCCGGGACCTGGGCGCACTCCACGGCGTGGTGACGTCCGCGGGGATCTTCGATCCCGGCGACATGACCCCGATCGGCGAGGCCGACCCGGAGGTGTTCGCGCGCGTGCTCGCGGTGAACTTGACCGGCACGTTCCTGGTCGTGCGCGCGGCGCTGCCGCACCTGGTGCGCGGCGGGGGCGCGGTGGTCACGATCGCCTCGACGGCGGGGCTGCGCGGTCACGGCATCGGGGCCGCCTACACGGCGAGCAAGGGCGGCGTCGTGGCGTTCACCAAGCTGCTGGCGCTCCAGTACGCCGCGCACGGCGTGCGGGCCAACTGCGTGTGCCCGGGGTTCGTCGCCACGCCGATGAACGCCGCGGCGCGCGCCGATGCGGCCTTCATGCGCGGCGTGGAGCGCAGCGTCCCGCTGGCGCGTATGGCGGAGCCGGCGGAGCTGGCGGCCGTCATCTGCCATCTGCTGAGCGACGAGGCCTCGTACACGACCGGTCAGGTGATCGCGGTCGACGGAGGTGCGACGGCGCGTTGATGCCGGTGCGCTTCTCGGCACTGGAGCACCATGCGGACGGCCAACTCCGGCAAGCGTGCTACGAGCTCGCCGGTTCGCCGCGCGACGGCTGGGAGATCCGCCGCGACGACCGACCGCATCTGACGCTCGGCCCCGGCTACGAGCTGCTGCGCACCCGGACCTGCGGCATCTGCGCCACGGACCTGGCCCGCCACCGCATGCCGTTTCCGTTGCCGCAGGTGACTGGCCACGAGGTGGTGGCCGAGCTGGAGCAGGGCGGCCTCGCCGGCGTCGAGATCAACGCCTCGCACGCGGCTCGTGGGCTGCCGCACGAGCAGTGGTGCGCGCCGTGCCGCGCCGGGCTGGGGACGCACTGCGAGGATCGGTCGGTGCTCGGCATCGACCGGCTGCCGGGCGGCTTCGCGCCGTGGATCCTGGCGCCGATCGGTGCGATCGTGCCGCTGCCGGGCGATCTGCCGCTCCTCGAGGCGACGTTGCTCGAGCCGTTCGCCGCGGCCTGGCACGCCGTCGGCATGATCGCCCCGCGGCCGGGCGACACGGTGGCGGTGCTCGGTCCCGGTCGCCTCGGCACGCTGATCGTGGCCGCGCTCGCCGCGCACCGGCGGCGAAGCGGTGTCGCCTTCGACCTTCTCGCCGTCGCCCGAGAGCCGGCGCGGGCTGCGCTGGCGCGCCGGCTGGGCGCCGACGCCGTGCACGTGCCCGGCAGCGGTGGCGACACGACGCCGCTTGCGGACGTCGTCGTCGAGACGACGGGGGCCGCGGCCGCCCTGGCGACGGCGCTCGCGCTCGCGCGGCGTGAAGTGCATCTCAAGTCGACGAGCGGGGAGCCCGCGTGCGGGCTACGGCACGCGACCGAGCTGGTCGTGGACGAGCTCTGCATCGTGCCGCCCGACGCGCCCGAGGCCGCGCGCCCAGGCACCGTGCGTGTCGCGTCGCTCCGGGCGCTCGACGCGGCCATCCGTCCCGACCCCGCCGTGGCGCGGGCGGCGGTGTCTCCCCGCGGCACGATCGTGGTCGACGCGACGGCCGACGCCGGCTCGCCGTTGCTCGATGCGGTCGCCCGGCGCGGGCTCCGCGTGACGTCGTCCCGCTGCGGCGATTTCCGCGCGGCGCTGCCGGTCCTGCACGAGCTCGCGCGCGACGGCGCGATCGGTGCGCTGGTGCGGGCCGTGATCGAGCCGTCCGAGCTCGCCGAGGGCTACGCGCGGGCGCGGCGGCCCGGCGCGGGGAAGATCGTCGTCCGTCACCCCGCTTAAGGCCATGCATCGTGTGCGCGCGCCGCGCGACCCGGCAAGATTTCTGCGCGCCCGCGCCACGCGCCGCGTTGACCCTCGCGGCGAGCGAAGCGTAGAACGGACGACCCGTGTTGCTGCCCACCGTCCCGGACTTCTTGCAGCTCCAGGCCGCCCGCCGTGGCGCGGCGGGCGGGATCGTGTGGGGTGAGCGGCGGCTCACCTTCGGCGAGCTGGCCGACGCCGCGCGCGCGCTGGCCACGAAGCTGGCGGGCCGCGGGCTCGGAAGCGGGAGCCGGATCGGAATCCTCTGCGGCAACGTGCCGGCGATGCCGACGATGCTCTACGGCGTCTGGGGGATCGGCGCCACGGCCGTGCCGATCAGCACCCGGGCGCCCGCCGCCGAAGCGGCAGCGCTGCTCGCGCATGCGGGAGCGGCAGCGCTGCTCTGCGACGTGCGCCACGCCCCGCTCGGGCAGGAGGCGGCGCGGACGGCGGGCATCGCCGCGCTCGCCTGC
>DATMAZ010000119.1:0-5608 GCA_035559675.1 Candidatus Limnocylindria bacterium | reverse complement strand
CGCCGGGGAGCGCCGTTCGGCGAGCGGGCGGCGGCCGCCGCCGGCTACGCGCTGGCTCAGCTCGCCACGCGGCTCGGCGCGACCTTCATCAAGGTCGGCCAGATCGCGTCCACCCGCGCCGATCTGCTCCCGCCGGCCATGATCGCGGAGCTCGCCCGGCTCCGCGACCGCGTCCCGCCCTTCCCGTTCGCCGAGGTCCGTGCCACCGTCGAGGGCGCGCTCGGACGCCCGCTCGATGCGCTGTTCGCGTCCTTCGATTCCGAGCCGGTGGCCGCCGCGTCGGTGGCCCAGGTGCATCGCGCCGTGCTGCGCGGCTCGGGCGAGGTCGTGGCGGTGAAGGTACGGCGGCCGGACGTGCTCACGAAGATCCGGCTCGACCGCGCCATCCTGCTGGCCGCCGGCCGCGCGCTGGAGCGGCTCGTGCCGTCGCTCAGGCTGGTCTCGCTCCACGAGGCGCTCCGTACCTTCTGTGCGGCCGTCGAGGCGCAGACCCGCCTCAGCCTCGAAGCGGCCCACAACGCGCGCTTCACCCGCGACTTCGCCGGCGACCCGGACATCCACTTCCCCCGGCTCGTGCCCGCGCTCTGCACCGACGAGGTGCTGGTGATGGAGTTCATCGACGGCGTGCGCGAGGAGGACCTCGAGCGGCACGGCCTCGACGTCCGTCGCATCGTCGAGGCCGGCATGCGCTGCGTCTGCCGCATGGTGTTTTCGCACGGCTTCGTGCACGCGGATCTCCACCCGGGCAACCTGCGCTTTCTTGCCCCCGGACGCATCGTGCTTCTCGACCTCGGGCTGGTGGGCGAACTCACGCCAGAGGACCGCCGTACGGCCGTGGAGCTCTTCTACGCGCTCGCCACCGGCGACGGCGCCACGGTGGCGCATCTCTTCTACGTGAACGCCCCGCATCAGGCGGTGCGCGACTACGCCGCCTACGAGCGCGAGATCTGCGCCTACTGCGATTCTGTTCGGGCGCGCGGGCTCGACCAGATGCAGGTCACCGTCGAGATCGGACGCATCTTCGACATCCTGCGCCGCCATCGCATCCAGGCCCGCAGCCACATGACGATGGTGAACCTGGCGCTCATGACGGCCGAGGGTCTCGGCAAGCGGCTGGCCCCCGAGCTGTCGCTCACGGCGGCGTCGCTGCCGTACCTGGTGGAGGCGCTGGCGGCGCCAGACGCGCCCGCCCGCGCCCATCGTAGTTGACGGCAGGCCGACCCGTCGCCGCATCGAGCACGCCGACCTCGCCGCCGGGCACGGCGCGCCGCCAGTGCTCGCGCCAGGCGTCGGCGAGCTCGAGCCGGCGTCCCGCGGACAGCGCATGCCAGCGCGAGCCGACGCGCACCAGCAGCACGCGCGCCACGGCCGCGTCCCGGCGAACCTCGACCACGCCGGCGGCGCGGCCCTCGGGGCCGCCGATCTCCGCCAGCACGTCGTCGGCGGAGGGCCAGTGAGCCGACGCGCCGGCGGCCGCGAGCAGCGCCACGAGGGCCGCCGCGCGTCTCACCGGCGCACCCGGATCAGGCCCTCCTGGGCGCTGGACGCAATGCGCCGGCCGTCACGCGCGTACAGGGCGCCGAGCACCAGCCCGCGTCCCGCCACCGCCACCGGGCTTTCGCTGGCGTAGAGCAGCCAATCGTCGAAGCGCGCCGGGGCGTGCAGCCAGAGCGCGTGGTCGAGGCTGGCACCCTGCCGCGCGCCCCACATGATGCCGTGCGGCCGTGCCGCGGTGCTGAGCAAACCTCGATCGCTCGCGAACGCGAGCACGGCCGCGTGCACGAGCGGATCGTCTGGCAACGGCGCACGCGGCCGCAGCCAGAGCCGGCGGCGAGCGGCGCGGCCGAGCGCGGGCGCCGCCTCGTCCGGGTCGGCGTCCCGCACCTCGAGCGGCCCGTCGGGACGGCGCGCCCCAGGATCGTTCAGGATGCGCACGCGGAGATCTTCCCAGTCCTCCAATCCCTCGGGCGCGGCGACCGCCGGCATGGCGTCCTGGTGTGCGAGCCCGTCACCGGCACGCCTGAGAAAGCTCAGCGTCAACGTCACCACGAGCCGTCCGGCCTGCGAGCCGTCGACACGGCGGGTCGCGAAGTTCATGCCGTCGCGCAGCCGCGTCACCTGCCAGTCGATCTCGACGCCGTAGCGCCCGCCACGCAGGAAGTGGGCGTGCAGCGCGTGCGGCGTGCCCTCAATCGTGCGCCCGGCGGCCACCAGGCCCTGCGCCAGCAGCAGCCCGCCGAACACGAAGCCCTCGCCGCGCGGCATCGTCCCCGTGAAGCGATCGGCGCCGGCGGCGCGGAGATCGAGCCGGCGGAGCAGTCCATCGACCAGGCGCCGGCCGGCCGCCGCCGCGTCCATGCCATGTGAGCCAGAGCCGACCACCGCCCGCGGCTGTAGCTCGGATTCCCGAAGAGGTCTACGTTGCGCCCCCATGGACATCCAGTTCGTCGGCGCGGCGCAGACGGTCACCGGCTCGAAGCACCTCGTGCGCACCCCGCACGCCACCGTGCTGCTCGACTGCGGCCTCTTCCAGGGGCGCCGGCAGGAGTCCATCGAGAAGAACCGCGAGCTCGGCGTGGATCCGAAGGAGGTCGACGCGGTCGTGCTGTCGCACGCCCACATCGACCATTCGGGCGCGCTGCCGTCGCTGGTGAAGCGCGGCTTCACGGGCGAGATCTACGCCACCAGCGCCACGCGCGACCTCTGCGCCGCCATGCTGGTGGACGCCGCCATGATCCAGAGCGCCGACGCGCGCTACATCAACCGCTTGATCGACCGGGGCGAGAGCGACATGCGGCGCGTCGAGCCGCTCTACGACGAGCGCGACGCCCTGGCGGTCCTGGAGCACGTGATCACGGTGCCCTACCGGCGGTCGCTACCCATCGCGTCCGGCGTCGGTCTCACCTTCCTCGACGCCGGACACGTGCTCGGCAGCGCCATCGTGTGCCTCGACGTGGAGGAGCGCGGCGCGGTCCGGCGGCTCGTGTTCACCGGCGACCTCGGCCGCCGCCGCATGCCGATTTTGCACGATCCGGAGATTCCGTCGGACACCGCCGTCCTGGTCACCGAGAGCACCTACGGCGACCGCCTCCACAAGCCGATCGAGCAGATGGACGACGAGCTGGCCGACGTCGTCAACCGGGTCGTCGCCCGCGGCGGAAAGATCGTGATCCCGTCGTTCGCCCTCGAGCGCGCGCAGGAGGTGCTGTACGCGCTCAAGCAGCTCCGCGATCAGGGCCGGCTGCCCGCCATCCCCGTGTACCTGGACTCGCCGCTCGCGGTGAAGATCACCGACGTCTTCCGGCTCCATCCCGAGTGCCTCGACGAGGACGCGCGCGCTCTCGTGCAGGGGCACGACTCGCCGTTCGACTTCCCCGGCGTACGCTACGTCGATTCGGTCGAGGAGTCGAAGGCCGTGAGCGCCTCGCGCGCCCCGGCCATCGTGATCAGCGCCAGCGGCATGTGCGAGGCCGGCCGCGTGCTCCACCACCTGCGCGCCACGCTGGAGGACCGCCGCAACGCCGTCGTGATCGTGGGCTTCCAAGCACCGCACACGCTCGGGCGCCGCCTGGTCGAGCGTCGCGAGGAAGTCCGCGTGTTCGGCGCTTGGGTGCGGCGCGAGGCCGAGGTCGTCGTGCTGAACGGCTTCTCCGCGCACGCCGACCAGGCCGACCTGGTGGCGTTCGCCACCGCCGTGCGGGAACGTGGCACGCTGCAACGCGTCGCCCTCGTGCACGGCGAGCCGGACGCGCAGCGCGCGCTGAGAGAGCGCTTCGCCGCCGCGGGTCTTCCCGACGCCGTGATCCCCCGGGCGGGGGATCGGCTCGAGCTCTAGCGGCGCGGTGCGCCGCACGACGATACCGTGCCCGGCGCGCGGACGCGGTCTTCGACACGATGCAGCGCGCCTCGCGCGCTTGCCGAACGCCTGCCTGCGAGGTAGGCACCGTCAATGCTTCCCATCCGAGCGATCGTTTCGACGCTGCTGGCTCTGTCACTTCCGCTGGCGACGCCGGTCGGCGTCGCCGCAGACGTCGCACCGGGCACGAGGCTCGACTCGAGCACCGCCGAGCAGGCGAAGGATCTGCTGCCGCCGGAGATCCTCGCGCACTACAAGAACGACGGCTACGTGAACCCGGTCGTCGCCTGGCCGGTGGAGAAGACCACCTTCCCGGCCGATTTCAAGGCGGCCAGCGAGGCCAACGCGGGCAAGTACAAGATCGCGCCCGAGGGCCACGTGGTCGACAAGGCTTCCGGGCAGCAGCCGCCCTACATCCTCGGCTTTCCGTTTCCGACCGTCGATCCGAAGGACCCGACGGCCGGCGCGCAGATCATCTGGAACCATCTGTACCGCACCTGGTACTTCGGCAACCTGCTGGCGGAATCCCAAATCAACATGCTGAGCGAGAAGGCGCTCGCACGGCGCCTCGACGTCGAGGCGAGCTTCATGTTCTTCGACGGGCTCCCGGAGCGCGAGCGGCCGAAGGAGAACACCGGCAACTTCCTGGTGAAGTACCTGACCGTCGTGAAGAGCCCGGCCGACGTGAACGGCACCGCGGCCCTCACCTGGCGCTACCGCGAGCCGGGCAAGCGCGACGCCTCGTGGACCTACGTGCCGGCGCTGCGCCGCGTGCGCGCGATCAGCCCCGCCAACCGCTCCGACGGCTTTCTCGGCTCCGACTTCGCCCAGGACGACGGCAACTTCTTCGAGGGCAAGCCGGAGGACTTCACGTGGAAGCTGGTCGGCGAAACCGATCAGCTCCGGCTGGTCGATCCGCAGAACCTCGAAGGCAAATCGAAAAACGTCTGGACGCCGCCCAACGGCTGGAACGCGGTCTGGGAGGACATCCCGTTCATCGGCTACATGGATCCGCAGTGGAAGGGGCTGGCATGGGCGCCTCGCACGGGCGCGCTCGCCAAGCGGCCGCACTGGATCGTCGAGGCCGTGCCGAAGGACCGCTACTACCTGTTCGGCAAGCTGGTCATGTACATCGACAAAGTATCGTACCAGGGATCCTGGGATCGCAAGTTCGACTGGAAGGGCGAGCTGCTCAACACCTACCAGGTGATGGCGTTCAACCCCCAAGCGATCACGCGGCCGGACGGCGGCACGGACTACGTCCAGGGGTCGAACATGGGCTTCCAGACGGCCGAGGCCATCAAGCTCAACCGGGCCACGATCGCCGGCGTGAAGAGCTCGCCCACCTCGATGTTCCTGCTGCGCGCGCCCTTCAACGAAGCGAAGTTCGCGCTCGACTCGCTGGCGCAGGCGGGCAAGTAGGCGCCCTGCCCACTGCTCCGACCATCGGGAGGCGCTGCCGCGTCCTCGCCAGGGGCGCGGCCGGTCGAGCAGGCGCGCACGACGGCATGGCGGATGCCTGCGAGGCGCGCGAGGCACGCCATTTGCGACCGGGCCGGCGCGTGAGGTTGGGGGCGACCTGCACGTACGCGCTGGTGCTCGCAGCGCTCGTCCTGCCGCTCGCGGGCGCGGCCGGCGCCGCCGACGACCCGCCACCCGATCTCCTCTGCTACGCCGCGCCCGACGGTCCCGGCGCCCGCGACACGAGCGTCGAGACCGCCGACCGGTTCGGCGCGCGCACCGCGCGGCTCG
>DATMAZ010000118.1:0-22372 GCA_035559675.1 Candidatus Limnocylindria bacterium | reverse complement strand
GGTAGGCGCGCGCCGCCAGCGCCGGCTCGCCGGCGTGCTCCCAATGGTGCGCGATGAGCGCCGCCCGCTCGTCGGTGCGCTCGGGCTCGGCCGCGATGATGGCGCGCGCCGCCCGTGCATGCCGCTCGGCCCGCCGCTCCGCGAGCTGCGAGGCGTACGCGACGTCGCGAGTGAGCGGATGGCGGAACACGTACTCCGCCTCCGGCAGCAGCGCCTCGACGTCGAGGAAGCCTGCGGCCGTCAGACGGGCGAGCGCGTCCGTCACCGCCGTGCCGTCGACGTCGGCCACGGCGTGCAGCACCGACTCGCGCACGCGCTTGCCGATCACCGCGGCGCTCTGCAGCACGTGCTTGTCCACCTCGTCCAGGCGGTCGATACGCGCGCTCAGCACGGCGTGGAGCGTGGGCGGGATTTCGATGCGCGCCGCCGCGTCCACCAGCTCGTAGCCGCCGCGGCGTCCCACCAAGAGCCCGCGCTCGACCAGCGCCTGCACCACCTCCTCGAGGAAGAACGGGTTGCCGCGCGTGCGGGCGGGCAGCCGATCGGCCAGCGCCGCGAGCGAGTCGTGCGTGCCGATGAGATCGACTAGGAGCGCCTGCTGCGCGTCCTCGGCCAGCGGCTCGAGCTGCACCACCCGCTCGTAGTCCCGGCCGTGCCAGGGCGGGCGGTACTCCGGGCGGAAGTTTACGAGCAGCAGCGTCGGCGTATCGAGGCAGGTCTCGATCACGGCCTCGAGGAAGGCCTCCGTCGCCGGGTCGATCCAGTGCAGGTCCTCGACCAGGATGATGCCTGGCGTGCGGGTGCCCTGGATCAGGCGGCGGGCGACGTCGACGAGCTGCCGCTCGCGCCGCTCCCCGGACGGCGCCGGGGTGCGCTCGGCGTCCGCGATGCCGAGCAGATCGAGCACGGCGGGCAGCGCCGGCTCGAGCGAGCGGTCGAGGAGCAGCAAAGCGCCCGCGATCTTGTTGCGCGCCACCCGCGGCGGATCCTGCTCGCTCACGTCGAAGTAGTCGCGCAGCAGCTCGACCACGGGCAGCAGCGGCAGCAGCCGGCCGTGCGAGACGCCGTGCGCCTCGCGAACGGGCACGCCGCGGGCCCGGGCGCGCTCGACGAACTCGAAGCAGAGCCGGCTCTTGCCGGCGCCCGGCTCGCCGACGACGCCGACCACGGCGCCGCGGCCGGCGCACACGCCCTCGAAGGTGGACTCGAGCGTGGCCAGCTCGCGGCCGCGGCCGACGAACTTGGAGAGCCCGCGCGCCTGCGAGCGCTGGAAGCGGGTGCGCAGCGGCCCGAGCCCGGTGAGCTCGAAGACGCGCACCGGGGCGGCGACGCCCTTCACCTCGAAGCTGCCGATCTCGTCGAGTGTGAAGTAGCCCTGCACGAGCTTCGCCATGTGCCCGGGCAGGTAGATGCGGCCCGGCTCGGCGAGCTGCTCCATGCGGGCGGCGAGCCCGACCGTGGACCCCTGCGCCGTGTAGTCCATGAAGCGGGAATCGCCGATGGCGCCGACGACCACCTCGCCGCAGTTGAGCCCCATGCGCACCGAGAAGTCGAAGCCACGGCTCATGCGCAGCTCGTTGGCGAGGCGCCGCAGCTGCTGCTGGAGGTAGAGCGCGGCGTAGCACGCCCGCTGGGCGTGGTCCTCGTGCGCGATGGGCGCGCCGAAGAGCGCCATCAGCCCGTCGCCCGCGTACTGGTTCACGGTGCCCTCGAAGCGCGCGATGCCCTGGGCCATGATCTGGAAGAAGCTGTCGAGGATGCCGTACCACTCCTCGGCGCCGGCGCTGTCGGCCAGCGCCAGCGAGCCCTTCACGTCGGCGAACAGCACCGTCAGATGCTTGCGCTCGCCTTCGCGGGCGCTGCGCGAGGCGAGCAGCTCCTCGCTCAGCCGCCGCGGCGTGGGCGGCGGGGCGCTGCGGGCGGGGGTGCCGGGGCCGCCGAGCCGCGCGCCGCAGGCGTCGCAGAAGCGCGCGCCGTCCCGGTTGACCCGACCGCAGGCGGCGCACGTGAGCGGCACGCGGATTCGCGGCTTAGAGAAGGGCTGCGGCGAGCAGCCCCGGAATCTTGAACCAGCTCGGCGCCGCCTCCAGATCGGCCAGCTTGGGTCCGACGGCCGCCGCCTTGGTGTTGTCGTAGAACCACAGCGGGGTGGGCCGCACCACCAGCGGCCCGCGCAGCACGGACTTGTCGATGCCGGCGAGCATGAACGGGTTGTGGACCCAGCCGAGGCCGCTCTGGATGTCGGCCAGCGTGGCGCCCTGGTAGCCGCCCCACGGCATCGTGCCGGACGCGTAGACGAGCGCCGGCCAGTGGTTGAAGGTGACCGTGCCGTAGCGGAGATCGATCACGGCGCGGTCGAGCGCCGCGGCGATGGTGGGATCGGCTTCCAGCTTCGGCGGCACGACCAGCATGGCGTTGAGCGTGCCCCAGAGCCGGTGGTTCATGAAGGCGACCGCTTCGCCGAGGAACTGCACCGGGTCGTCCGAGCCGAGGCTCGTCTCGCTGAGGATTCCGCAGAACGGCTCGGTGTGGAACAGCCGCTCCGTGCGGTCCGTCGGGTCGAGCCCGCGCACCAGCGCCCACGGGAGCCGCTCCGCGTCGCCCGCGCCGAAGCGCTCGGCCTCGTGGCCCTCGAGCAGCAGGCGGTAGCGATCGAAGGCGCCCGGATAGTAAGCCCGGCGCGGCGGCACGGCCGCCAGCGCCTTGCCGATCAGCGTGAGGAATGCCTCGCGCTGCGGCCAGCCGCGCGGCGTGATCAGCACCTTGGCGGCATTGCAGTTGAACGAGGCGTTGTTCGTCACCATGGTCGCGACGTTGCGGGCCTGGAACCACAGCTCGTCGTCGCTGTACCGGTACGGCACGATCGCGACCGGGCTCACGTTGCCGAGCTCCGAGGTGATGGGCACGCGCAGCAGCGGGTCGTTCTCCGCCTTCCGCCGCTCGCGCTCCGGGCCGGGGGGACCCCAGACGATCAGGTCGTGCGTGCGGTCGGAGCCGGTGATGTGCACGTCGTCGACCGCCGGATGGTAGACGAGCGCGCTGCCGACCTCGGCGCCGCCGTAGACCACGCGCAAGTAGCCGCGGGAGATGAGCGGGGCGAGCGCCTGCTCGATGAAGGGCCCCGCCCACTCGTTGACCGGGTTCATCTTCAGCACGCAGACGAAGCCTTCGCCGAACATCTTGGTGGCCACGTCCATCGGCGGAATGCTCGACACGTTGCCGGCGCCGAGGATGACCGACACGCCGCCGCGGGGGTCGCGCTGCTGGTAGAACGCGGCCTGCCGCTCGCGGGCCTGCTGCTCGTTCACGCCCGGCTCCATGAGCGCGTAGCCGGTGAAGCCCGAGAACGACAGCCGGTCGAACGTGCTGGCGGGGAAGAGATCGACCTCGAGCCGGCCGTCACGGCGGCGCCGCGCGCCGCGCCCCAGGCTCGGGCGGCCGTGCCGTGCGATCTCCTCCAGGCTCTCCGCGAACAGCCGGAAGAGCCGGATCGACGGCACGGGCCCCGCGAGCCACTCCTCGCCCGGGTCGGCATCGCGCCTCTCCGCGCCGCGCGCGACCCACGCGGCCGCCTGCGCGCGCAGCCCGTGGACGCACTCGCGGGCCAGCGCGGCCTTCTCGAGCGGCGGCAGGCGGGCGAACTCCGTCGCCTTGTCGCGGACTTCGGCCAGCGCCCGCTCGAGCGCCGACGGCTCGGTGGCAGCGGGGTTCGGAGCGCTCGCGCGCAGCGTGGACATGATCCGGGACCATAGCAGGTCCGTTGGGGCAGTCGAAGCTCGGCGGCCGCGGCTCAGCGCGGATCCGTCCCGGTGGCGAGCTCGTCGGCGAGCGCGCGCGGGGCGGTCGGGTTTCTGACCCTTGCGAGACCGCGCCCGCGCGCGGAAGAAGAGCGCGTGGAGCAGGCGTCGGGCATCGTGCGGCCGCCGCGGCGCCCCGCGGGCTGGGTGGCGCCGGGGCCGCGGCCGAAACCGCCCGACGCCGCGCTCGGCCCGCGCGCGGGCGAGGACCTCTGCTACCTCGCCGGCGAGTGGCGCCGCGTCCTTGGCTGGCATCACTGCCGTGCGCGCCGCCTTCGGCATGCCGCCGTGAATCAGGAACGACGGGAGAGGAATCCGGCGATGGCGCCGGCGTGCTCGATTGAGCCGATGCGCCGCGCAAACGCGGCGTCCTCGCGCGCCCGCGCGGCGGCGATCCCAGACGCCCGGGCGGCGAGCAGGAGCCGCTTGCTCTCACGCAGCGCCGCCAGCGGCGCGCTTGCGATCGCGGTCGCGCGCTCGAGCACGGCCGCGAGCAGCCGGTCGGCCGGATAGACCGCGATGCCGAGGCCGAGCGCCACGGCCTCGGCGGCGTCGATCCAGCGGCCCGTGTAGATCAGCTCGGCAGCCCGCTGCCAGCCGACGGCGATCGGCAGGAGGTAGCTGCTCGCCGCCTCGGGCACGACGCCGAGCGGCACGAAGGGCAGGCGGAGCCGCGCGCCCTCGGCGAAGTAGACGAGATCGCAGTGGAGCAGCATCGTGAAGCCGATGCCGACGCCCACGCCGTTTACGGCCGCGAGCAGCGGCTTGTCGAAGGCAGAGAGCGCGTCCATCAGGTGCGGGAAGCCGTGCTGCTCGCCGCCCGCGCCGCCGGCCGCGAGGGCACCCATCTCGGCCAGGTCCTGTCCCGCCGAGAACGCCTGACCGACCCCGGTGACGACGGCGACGCGCACGGCGTCGTCGGCCGCCGCGGCACCGAGCGCCGCGGCGAGCGCATCGTAGGTCGGGGTGTCGAACGCGTTGCGCTTCTGCGGACGATTGATGCTGAGCAGCGCCACCCCGTCGCGGACGTCGGTCAGGATGCGAGAGTCCTCGGCCACGGGGCTTCCTTACGGGGACCGGCCGGCGCGGGCAAACCGCGCCGGCCTCGAGCGACCGGCCGACCGAGCGCCGCGTCGGCCGGCCGGCGCCGCCGCTTCGCCTTGACCATCGGCGGCGGTCGCGGTCTACCGGACGGGCGTGAGAGGCGCGCTCCTCGCCATCGCGCTCGCATGCGCGTCGGCGTTCCCGCCCTGGGCGGGCGACCGGGAAAAGCACGAACGCCGTGTCGGCTGCGCGGAGGCCCGGCGCTCGTGCAAGGCCGACTGCGGACCGCGCGACTCTGGCGACCTCGAGGCGAGCCAGCGTTGGGTGGACTGCGACGCCGAGTGCCACGAGACCTACACGGCGTGCCTCGACGATTGCGACCCGTAGCGGCGTCAGCGGAGCTCGTAGAGCTTCATCTTCCGCTGCAGCATGGCGCGCGAGAGGCCGAGCGCGCGCGCCGCGTGCGACACGTTGCCGCCCGCGCGCGCGAGCGCCTGCGCGATGTAGTCCGCCTCCCAGCGTGCGCGGGCCTCGCGCAGCGTGGCGGCCGGTGCCGCCGGGGCGGGCTCGGGGGCCGGCGGCGGCGCGACGAGCCGCCGGGAGAGCCGCTCCGGGCCGATCGCCATCCCGACCGGTGTGAGGGCCACTGCCCGCTCGATCTCGTTTTGCAGCTCGCGGACGTTGCCCGGCCAGTCGTAGTGCTCCAGCACCTCCAGCGCTGCCGGCTCGACGGTGGGGATCGGCCGGCCGAGATGGCTGCACGCCAGCGCCAGCGCGTGCTGCACGAGCCGCGGGATGTCGTCGCGCCGCTTGCGCAGCGGCGGCAGCACGATCGGAAAGCCCGCCAGCCGATAGTACAGATCGCGGCGGAACGTCCCGCGCTCGACGTCGCTCACCAGCGTGCGGTTGGTGGCCGAGATGACGCGCACGTCGACGCGCTGCGGGCGCGTGTCGCCGAGCGGGGTGACCTCGCCCTCCTGCAGCACGCGCAGCAGCTTCGCCTGCATGGCGACGGGCATCTCGCCGATCTCGTCGAGGAAGATCGTGCCGCCGTCGGCGGCGGCGAAGAACCCGCGCTGATCGTGGGTGGCGCCCGTGAACGCGCCGCGCCGGTGCCCGAACAGCTCGCGCTCGAGCAGCGTCTCGGGGATCGCGGCGCAGTTCACCGGCACGAACGGTCCCTCGGCGCGCGGGCTCGCCCGGTGGATGGCGCGCGCGACGAGCTCCTTGCCGGTGCCCGTCTCGCCTTCGAGCAGCACCGCGATGGGCGCCGCGGCGGCGCTCTCCATCAGCCGGAACACCTCGCGCATGGCGGCGCTCCCGCCCACGATGTCGGCGAAGTGGTCGCGGCGGGCGAGGTCGCGGCGGAGCGCGGCGAGCTGCAGCTCGAGCCGGGCCTGCGACTCGCGCACGCGGGCAAAGGCCCGCGCGTTGTCGAAGGCCACGGCGATGCTGCCGGCCATCGCCTCGAGGAGCTGGAGATCCGTGTCGGAGAACGTCCCGCCGCCGTGCCGGTTCACCACCTGCACGACGCCGATCACCCCCGCCGCGGTGCGCAGCGGCGCGCACAGGACCGAGCGGGTCGTAAAGCCGGTCTGGCGGTCGACCGCGGAGTAGAAGCGCGGGTCGCTGGCGACGTCGTCCACCCGCACCGGGACGCCGCTCTCGAGCACCGCGCCCGCGATGCCGCGGCCGGCGGGGACCCGGATGCCGCGCAGCCGGGCCGCGACGGCCGGATCGTCCGAGGACGCCTGGAAGTAGAGCTCGTTGGTGGCGGGGTCGAGCAGCAGCACCGAGGCGCCTTCGGCATCGAGCGCGCGCCGGCACTCCGCGACGACCAGCGGCACGAGCTCGTCCAAGTCGATGCGCGCGGCGAAGGCGCAGGCGAGAGCGTACAGCTCCCCGAAACGAGCGTTCGTCCCGTCGGTCGCCATCGGCCCCTGTTTGCCACGCGACCCGGCGGGGGGCCAATGGCGAGCCGACGGAACGGGCGGCGGCTACGCCTCGTACTTGAAGGACACCTTCACCTTGGCACGATAGGCGCGCACCTTGCCGTTCTCGAGCTGGACGTCGAGCTGGCTCACCTCGGCGATGCGGAGATCGCGCAGCGTCTTCGACGCGGTGGTCACCGCCGCGGCCGCCGCCTTCTCCCAGGACTCGGTGCTCGTGCCCACCAGCTCGATCACCTTGTAGACGCTCTCTGCCATGACGAAGTCTCCTTTCGCGCGGAAGTCCATCCGACCATAGGCGGGTTGCGTGCCGCTGGGAAGACGCGACGGCGCGCGCGCCTGGCCCGGCGCGCCCGTGTGCGTTAAGGGGGGGCGCATGGACGACGGCGAGCGGTTTCGCGCGCGCTACGGCCCAACCGCGCTCGTCGCCGGCGCTGCGGTGGGGCTTGGCGCCGAGTGGAGCCGGCAGCTCGCCCGCCGTGGCCTCGACGTCGTGCTGGTCGATCGCGACGCGCGCGCGTGCAAGACGACGGCGCGCGCCGTGGCGGCGGAGGCGGGCGTCGAGGCGCTGCCCGTCGTCCTGGATCTCGGCCGCGACGACCTGGCGGCGGCGCTCACCCCGGCGCTGGCCGGGCGGCAGATCGGGCTCGTCGTCTACAACGCGGCCATCGGCACGGTGTCCCGCTTCCTCGACCTGACGCCGGCCCACATGCAGGCGATGCTCGACGTCAACTGTCGCGGCGCCATGCTGCTCGTCCACGCGCTCGCACCCTCCATGGTGGCGCGCGGCCGCGGCGGCATCGTGCTCATGTCGTCGATGTCCGGCAGCTTCGGCTCCGAGCAGCTCGCCGTCTACGCGGCAACCAAGGCCTTTCTGCTCGTGTTCGGCGAGGCGCTGTGGGCCGAGCTGCGCCCGCACGGCGTCGACGTGCTCGTCGTCCAGCCCGGCTCGACACGCACGCCGGGCTGGCAGTCCTCGCAGCCCGCGGAGCAGCGGGGTCCCGGCCCCCACGTGATGGAGCCGGGACCCGTAGTCAGCGAGGCGCTCGAGGCGTTGGGCGGCGCGCCGCATCTCGTGCCGGGCGCCGAGAACCGCGAGGGGGCGAGGTTCTTGGCGTCGCTTCCCCGCCGTCAAGCTGTCGAGCTGATGAGTCGGCTGACGCGCGAGCTCCTACCCAATCGCTGAACCGCCGCCGCTGCTCACGTCGCGTGACGGACGAGATGGACTCGCTCGGCGAGCGTTTCCATCCAACCGGGTCGCCAGGCGAGCTGAGGACGGCGCTGGAGGAAGGCGGCGACCGACGCGAGCAGCAGGCTCGCCCCCACGCACACCGCCGCGGCGGCGAGCGCCTGGGCGTCGATCGACACCAACGTGCTCGGCGCCTCCAACATCGGGACCGACGCGGATGCGGGAATCGGGGTCATCATCGCAGCACCTCCCGCGGCACCCAAAAAGCAAGCCGCGTGCCCCTTGTCAGGCGCGATGCAAGGTGCTGTTTTCTCGGGATAAGACAGGTCTCCCGGCGCGATCAGGCCGGTCGCCGCGCATAGGAAAGTATGCGGCAGACCGATGGATGTGCAGCCTGAAGTATGCGGCGAACCGGGCGAAGCAAGGAGAGACGATGGCAGTCGAGGAAGGCAAGAAGGCGCCCGCATTCACGCTCACCGACGCGAAGGGGAAGAAGGTGAAGCTCGGTGACTACGCGGGCAAGCACGTGATCCTCTACTTCTACCCGAAGGACGACACCCCCGGGTGCACCAAGGAGGCATGCGGCTTCCGGGACGGCTGGAGCGAGCTCAAGAAGCTCGGCGCCGTAGTGCTCGGCGTGTCCGCGGACGGCGCCGCGTCGCACGAGAAGTTCGCGGCCAAGTACAAGCTGCCCTTTCCGCTGCTCTCGGATCCCGATCGCAAGGTCATGACGGCCTACGGCGCCTTCGGCGAGAAGGTGATGTACGGCAAGAAGGTGAAGGGCGTCATCCGTTCGACCGTGTGGATCGGGCCCGACGGCAAGGTCCGCAAGCACTGGGCGCGCGTGAAGGACGCCGCCCGGCACCCCGAGGAGGTGCTCGACGCGCTGCGCGCCGGGGCCGCTTAGCGGGCCGGCACCAGCCGCAGCGTCAGCGGATGCGGGAGCCAGCGCACGAAGACGTCGGTCCAGTACTTCTCCGCCATCTCGTCGGCGACGCGCTCGGCCATCTCCGGCGCGTTTTCCACCCGCACGCGCTCGAACTCCTGCCCGGCGATGCGCACGGCGACCTCGGGCGCGGTCGTGTTCTGCTCGATGCGCTCGCTCGCTCGGCGGCCGAGCCGCACGTAGAGCTGGTCGTCCACCACCGCCACCCAGACCTTGAACCAGTGCGGGGGCTCGCCCGGACGCGTGGTGCGTAGCTCGACGACGTCCTCGTCGACCCACAAGTGCGGCGTCCATTGCGGCTCGGCGGCCGCGGCGGGGGAGCCGAGCGGCGTCAGCGCGACGGCGGCCAGTACGGCGGCCAGTGTGCCCATGAGATCCCTCCCTCGGCCGGGGAGGGTGCGCGGCCGGGCGGCGGAACACAAGAGGCGCGGCGGGCCCGCCGTGCGTTTGACCGGGGGGCACCGCGCGTGGAATCGGGGTCGGTGATGGTCTCCTGGGCCTTTCTGCTCGTGAGCCTGTGGGGGGCGTGGTTCACCTGGAACGCCTACCGGCCCATCTACCGGCCGGCGCCGCTGGCGACGATCAGCTTCTTCGCCGGCTGGCTCACCAGCGAGCTGGCGATGCACCACCTCGCCTGGCAGCTCGCCGCCACCTTCGTGTTCGCCTGGGCCGGGGCGTTCGAGGAGTGGCCGGGACGCATCGGGCTCGCCATCACGGTGGCCTCCTGGGCGGCGCTCTACCGCTGCCAGAGCCGGGCGCGCGAGGCGGCCGAGGTGATGGAAGAGGCGCTCGTCTCGGCGCTCGGACCCGACTACCGCCGCGAGGGCCCGGCCGGCATCGAGAAGTGGGACCCCATCATCGAGTGGCGGAAGCTCGCGATGCCGTTCCGCATGCGGCACCCCGAGGTGACCCGCGTGCGCAACGTCGAGTACGCGCAGGTGGACGGCACGCGGCTCCACCTCGACGTGTACCACCGGCGCGACCGGCCGGTCGGCTGCCCCGTGCTCCTGCAGATTCACGGGGGCGCCTGGATCCTCGGCTCGAAGGACGAGCAGGCCTTGCCGCTCATGTACCACCTGGCCTCGCACGGCTGGGTGTGCGTCAGCATCAACTATCGGCTCTCGCCGCGGGCGACCTTCCCCGATCCGATCGTCGACGTGAAGCGCGCCATCGCCTGGATCCGCGCGCACGCCGCCGAGTACGGCGCCGACCCCGGCTTCCTCGTGGTCACCGGAGGCTCGGCGGGCGGGCATCTCGCCGCGCTCGCTGCGCTCACCGCCAACGACCCCGAATACCAGCCGGGCTTCGAGGACGCCGACACGCACGTCGACGCCTGCGTCGCCTTCTACGGCGTCTACGACTTCACCGACAGCCAGGGGCACTACCGCAACCGCGGGCTGGCGCGGCTGCTCGAGCGGCAGGTGATGAAGGTGCCGCTCGCGAGCGCGCGGGAGGCCTACGAGCGGGCGTCGCC
This sequence comes from Candidatus Limnocylindria bacterium, assembly GCA_035559675.1. Taxonomy (GTDB): domain Bacteria; phylum Desulfobacterota; class Binatia; order DP-6; family DP-6; genus DATMAZ01. The sequence goes on along the minus strand of DATMAZ010000118.1, from coordinate 11,973 downwards.
GCTCGCCCGCATCACGGAGCAGGCGCCGCCGTTTCTGGTGATTCACGGCGATCGCGACACGCTGGTCCCCGTCGAGGAGGCGCGGCACTTCGTGGCACAGCTCCGCGCCCGCACCCGCTCGCCCGTGGCCTACGCCGAGATCCCGGGCGCGCAGCACGCCTTCGAGATCTTTCCGTCGATTCGGACCGCGATCGTCGTGCACGGCGTCGAGCGCTTCGTCACCGTGCTCCACGCCCGGGCGCGCGCCGCGCGGAGCACGGCGGCGCCGGCGGCCTCGGCGGCCAGTTGACCGACGAGCCGCGCGCGCTGCTCTGCGCCACCATGGACCGGCGGGTGGTGGAGCAGACGACGCTCGTGCTGACGGCGCTCGCGATTCCGCACGACGTCGAGCACGGCTCCGTCGGATGGCGCGTGTTCGTGCGAGTCGCCGACGAGGCCGCGGCGCGGCAGGCGCTCGAGGAGGTGCGTCGCGAGCGGTCGCGCCCGGCGCCGGTACGCGAGGCGCCGGCCATGACGCTGGCGGGCGTGCATGCGGCGGTCCTGCTGGCGGCCGTCTATCTCTGGGTGGGCCCGCGAGCCGTCGCCGGGCCGCGCTTTCGGGCGGGGGAAGCCGACGCGCGCGCCATCCTCGACGGCGAGTGGTGGCGAGCCGTCACGGCGCTCACCGTCCATGCCGACGGCGAGCACCTGCTCGGCAACGCGGTGTTCGCGGCGCTGTTCATCGGCGTGCTCGGCGGCGCGCTCGGCACCGGCACGGCGCTCTGCGTGACGCTCCTCGCCGGCACTGCCGGCAACCTGCTGAACGCGTGGCTGCGGGCGCCGCTCCATCAGGCGGTCGGCGCATCGACGGCCGTCTTCGGCGCTGTGGGCGCACTGTCGGGGATCGCCTTTCGACGCCGGCGCGTCGAGGGCCCGGCGCGCGCCTGGCTGGCGCTCGGGGCGGGCCTCGCCTTGCTCGCGATGCTCGGCAGCAGCGTCGAGTCGGACATCGGCGCGCACCTCTTCGGCTTCGCGGCCGGGGTCCCGCTGGGCCATGGCGCGGCACGCCTTCCCCGCGGCGGCCCCGCCTGGCAAGCGGCGGCCGCCGTGCTGGCGCTGGTCGCCGTCGGCTGGAGCTGGCGCCTGGCGCTCGGCTGAGTGCCAGGCGCCGCAGACGTCAGGCGACGACCGGCAGCGCGCTGCGCGCCTGCAGGTGGGTGCCGACCATCATGCCCCGCTCGCGCCACTTGGACTCGGTGCGCTCGGTGATGAGGCCGAGCCGCACGAGGTTCGGCACCACCGTGTGCATGTAGACCTCGCTGTTGATGGCCGGCCACTCGGGCAGCGAGTGCATGAGCTGCACGACGGTCGGGCCGTCGAGCCCGTACTTCGGCCCGAAGAGCTTCAGCATGTCGAGCTGCTGATTGGCGTTGAGCGTCTCCAGGATGTCGAACGCGAAGTCCTCCATCTCGGCGAGCTCCTCGGGTGTCGACTCCTTCACCACGCGCCGCATCGACAGGATGCCGAAGGCCGCGTGCCGCGCCTCGTCCTGGTGCACGCGCGAGATGATGTCGGCGATCAACGGGTTGCGGTTGCCGCGCGCCACGAGGTCCATGATGCCGACCGCCATGCCCTCGAAGAGGCACTGCATGCCGAGCGTCTTCATTTTCCAGGTGGGCGCCGCGAGCAGCTTGTCGAGCAGCACCTTGAGCGTCGGGTCGATCGGCTGGATCACGCCCATCTTGCGCGCCAGGAACTTCGAGAAGACCTCGACGTGGCGCACCTCGTCGATCACCTGCGAGCCGGCGTACCACTTGGCGTCCATGGTGGGACACGCGTTGGTGAGCTGCCCGCAGAGCTGCAGCGCCGCCTGCTCGCCGTGCAGCAACTGGGAGATGAGATGGGAGAACTCGTCCCACGCCGCTTCCCGGCAGGTCTTCTCGTCGGCGCCGAGCTGGGTGAGCACGCTCGAGAGCAGCGAGGCGCCTTCGCGCGGCATGAACCACTCGTCGCGCTCGAGCGGGATGGACCAGTCGATGTCCTCCTCCGCGTTCCACTGGCCCTTCTTGCCGCGCTCGTAGAGCGCGCGCAGCTCCTCGATCTCGCTGCCGTACTCCCAGGTCCAGTGGAGATCGAGCGGGACGTCGATGTCGAGCTTCGCGCGCAGCTTCGCGATCTCGTGCTCGTCGACGATGTCGACAACCTCGAAGCCGCCGATGTCGCGGCGATGCTCCGCCAGGATCTTCTCGCTCATGCCATGCTCCTTCGTAGCAGCCCCCCGTGGAGGAGGGCACGGACTTCTTGCTTGCGACGCTTCACCTCGGCGGGCGAGAAGACGGGCCGGCCGACCAGCTCGTCGCCGAACTCGCCCGAGGCGAAGTGGTAGATGGTGATGCCGATCAGGCTCTGCAGCGTGTGGGTGACGCTCGCCAGCCGGAAGATGCCGGTCGACATGCCCTCGCGGAGCAGCTGCGCCATGCTCCCCGTGATGCGGCGCAGCGTGTCGTTCGCCTCCCGCTCTTCAGGCAGGTCGCCGGCCAGCTCGTCGTCCTCGAAGAGCGAGCGCAGCAGCAGCCGGGCGTAGGTCGGATGGGCGGCCAGTTCGTCGATGAAGGCGTCCATCAGGCGGTCGAGTCGAGCCGTCGGGTCGCCGCCGCCCGCGAGCGCCCGCAGCAGCGTGGTCTCGATGCGGGCCAGGATGCGCCCGATCACGGCGGCGTAGAGCTGGGCCTTGCTGCGGAAGTGGTGGAAGAGCGACGACTTGCCGAGGCCGGTGCCTTCGGCGACCTCCGAGAGGCCGACGCCCGCGAAGCCGCGGCGCGCGAACAGCACCTCGGCCGTGTCGAGGATCTTGTCCCGCGAGGGCTTGGTGTGCGCGATCGCCGTCATCCCGTCCGATCGGTCTACCCATACCGACCGATCGGTCGGGAAGCAAGCAGTGCGTCAGGCGGCGCGGACGGGGGGCGGGACGGCGTGCAGGGCGTCGACCTCGGTGGCCGGCGCGGCGGGCGCGACGGGCAGGAAGCGCTGCAGGGCTTCGATGCAGCGCACGGTCCAGGCGAGCTCGGCCTCGAGGTGGAGGCGGTGGCGTTCGGCGGCGAGCCGCCGGAGCACGTCCTGGGGTGTCGGAGCACCGGCCGGGACCGGCGGAGCGTCGCGTAGCTCCTGCTCGCACGCCGCCTTGCGCGCGAGCAGCTCCTGCACCAGGCGTGGCCCGTCGCGCTCGCCGAACAGCACGAGCTTGGTGAGGATCGCGTCGCGGGGCAGCCGCGGAATCGGCGCCGGCTGCCGCAGCCAGGCGCGCAGCTCGGCGCGGCCGGCCTCGGTGATGGTGAAGCGGCGGCGCGGGCGGGGCGTCGCTTCCAGCGCGTGGGCCCGCGCCCAGCCCCGGCGCTCGAGCTGCGAGAGCGCCTCGTGGATCTGTCCCATGTTGACCGGGCGGTCGCCGAGCCGCTGCGAGATGATGCGACCGAGGTGATAGCCGTGCTCGTCGTGCTGGGCGAGCTCGCCCAAGATGGCGTGCAAGAGTGACATGCGCGATCCTCCTTCTTGTGCGGTGTGCCGTACGCAACGCCCGTGCCGGGCCTAATTTTCTTTCGGTTCTGGGGCTTCCCGGGGCCGGGCGACCGGTTAACCACCGTATCGCTTCGACCCGGCGTTCCTTTCCAACACGCCGAGGCGGCGAGAGGTCGCGGGGAGCGCGGGCGTCACGCGGCGCGTCAGCCGCCGCGGGCGGCGCGGCGGCGCGCCCGCAGCATGCGCCGGACGAGGGACGGGTCGATCAGGTACTGCTCGCAACCCTGGGAGATCGATGTCCCCTCTCGATCCGACCGCGTCGCGCTCTCGCGATGCAGGGCCCGTGCCGACCGAAAACGACACACGCAAGCGACCGACCGGCTGCGTGGCATGGGTCAAAGTGACTCACGTGCGTCGAAACGACGCACGCGGTGTGTCACTCGTCGCCGTCCGCGGGCGCGATCGCGGTGATCCGCTTGCCGGCCCGCGCGGCATAGAGCTCGAGGAAGCGCTGGGCGAGCAGCAGGACGTCGCCGCCCCGGGCGCGCAGCGGCGGCAGCTCGACGTGGATCACGTTCACCCGGAAGAACAGGTCCTCGCGGAAGCGCTCGGCGGCGATGAGTGTCTGGAGATCCCGATTCGTGGTGGCGACCACGCGCACGTCGATCGGGATCTCCTCGTTGCCCCCGATCGGGCGCACGCGGCGCTCCTGCAGCACGCGCAGCAGCTTCGGCTGGAGGGCGTCGGTGAAGGCGCCGCGCACGTGCCCGAAGAGCTCGCTCTCGAGGAGCGCCTCGGGCATCGCCGAGCAGTTGATGGCGACGATGGCCGTCTCGAGGCTGCCGAAGGCGGTAATCACGATCACCGGAACGTCGGGCCGGCTCGCGGCCAGGCGCTCGCAGAGATGGAGGCCGCTCACGCCGCGCATGTTGAGATCGGTCAGCACCGCGTCCGGGTCGTTGCTCTCGAGCAGCGCGGGGATCTCCCCCGGGTCCGTGGTCCAGCTGACGGCGAAGTCGTGCTGGCGCAACACGACGTCGAGCGTCTCGCACATGCTGCGGTCGTCGTCCACGACCAGGACCCGGCCTTTCACGACGCCACCCGAAGCGGCGCGGCGCCGGCGACGGCCGGCAGATACACGCGAAACCGCGTGCCGCGCCCCGCCGTGCTGTCGACCTCGATCCAGCCGCCGTGGTCCGCGACGATGCCATGCGCGACGGAGAGGCCGAGACCGGTCCCCTCGCCGACGCCCTTGGTGGTGAAGAACGGCTCGAAGATGTGCGGCAGGTGCTCCGGCGCGATGCCGGCCCCTTCGTCCTCGACCTCGATGCGGCGGTACTCGCCGGGCGGCTGCCCGATCGCCGCGGGGGGCGTGGCATGCACGGAGGTGATGCGCACGCGGATGCGGCCGCCGTGCGGCATGGCCTGCACGCCGTTCAGCACGATGTTGGTGAGCGCCTGCTGGAGCTGGCCCTCGTCGACGGCCGCCATGGTCGGCTCCTGCGGGGCGTCGAGCTCGAAGCGCACGGAGCGCCGGGCGCCCACCGCGGAGAGCAGGTCCAGCATGCGGGTGACCACCGGCCGGAGATCGGTCGGCACCGGCTGGGCGCGGGCCGACACCACGCTGAGCGGGGTGCCGAGCTCGTGCGCGACGCCCGAGGCGAGCTGCCCGATGGTGGCGAGCCGGTCGGAGTGGCGGAGCTGGTCGAAGGCCGACAGCTTCGCCGTCGTCTCCTCCGCGATACGCCGGTTGGCCTCGACCAGGCGGTCGCAGATCGCGCACCTTCTGCTCGCCGTCGTTGCGCCAGACGGCCTGCATGAGGCCGAGGAACGCCCGCCCGCGCGGCTTCGGCTTGACGTCGCTCTCGTACAGGGTGACTTCCTGCTGCACCTGCACCCAGCCGTGGATCGCCATCACGGCGAGAATGCCGAGCACAAGCGCGATCGTGAGCTTGCGCGCGAGCTTTATCTCAGTCGGGGTCGCACGGGCCGCTGCAGAACTGCTCGATCCGCCCGTCGGGACGCAGGAAGCGGTCGATCTGCGCCTGGATGGCCGGCAGCGCCCGCATCTGGCCGTGCACGTCGTTCTCGGCGGGCGGCGTGTTGGTCACCGGCGGGTCGGGCAGCCCGAAGTGCGATTCCACCATGGCCGAGCCGTCGAACGGCGCCACCGCCTCGGCGATGCCAACGTAGTGCTCGTTCACGGGAAAGAGCTGCGGCATGCCCATCGAGCGCACCATGATGGTCGTGCCGAGGTTCGCGACCTCGGCGTCGGAGCGCGCCATGTGCACGAGCACGCGGTGCGGCGGCGTGTCGGGCAGCGTGCCGGGGATCGTGTGGTGGTACCAGCCGTTCGGCTCGGAGCGGTCCCAGAGCTGCTGGATGAGGCCCAGCAGCAGCGAGCGCGTGACGGCGTCCGGATACGTGGCGCGCAGCACCGCGAAGAACGGAGTGAAGTCGACGCTCCGGTGGAGCAGCGTCGAATAGTTGGCCGCCGGCACGCCGAGCACGCCGCGCGTGATGTCCTGCGCCAGCGCCATCACCACGCCGCCCTCGATGCCGCCCTGGCTGATGCCGTACCAGTACACCTCGGTGGTGTCGATCAGCGGCGTGGCGCCCACGCGGAAGGCCGGATGCGCGGCGAAGCCGGCGGGTGAGACCATGAGCCGGGCGAGCACGAGCTGGTTCAGGACGCCTTGGTGCAGGCGCTCGGAGAGCTTCGGGAACCCGCTGAGATCGCCGAGGAAATCCAGGACCGTGCCGAGGTCGGCGCTGGAGAAGCCCTGCCAGTCCGTGGCGGCCAGCACGAAGCCGTAGGTGTTGGCCAGCGTGCGCAGGTTGCCGGCGGTCACCTCGTTGCGGCTGCCGAGCAGCCCGTGCCCGTAGACGATCGGCCGCCCCCCGCGCGGCTCGGGATCGATCAGGCTGCACGGAATCACCGCGGTGAACGGCACGTCGTCGGCGACGCCGTTCTGCACCGGCAGGTTGGTCGCGGGGTCGAGGTTCAGCACCGAGCCGGGGCCGTTGAAGGTAGTCCACAGCGGCACGGTGAACGTGCCCTGCACCCGCCGGCAGATGCGCGGATCGCCGAGCGGGTCGTCTTCGACCGAGGAGACCACGAACGCGGGCGCCGCGCTGCCCTCGAGCTGCGCGAACGTCTGATCGCGCATGTGCAGCAGGTAACGCTGGACCGAGTCGTCGCTCGCGGTGGTGAAATCCCAGGCCAGCAGCAGCTCGTCCCGCCGCACCCCGCACTCCCGCTCGAGCTTCTCGATGGCGGCGGCGAGCACGCTGCGGCGCGCTTCCAGCGCGCCGAGCTTCGTCTTCTCGCCGTCGCGCACCGCGCGAAACGCCGGGCCGGGCGCAATGGGCACGCCGCGCTGATCGTAGAGGTTGCGCAACGCCACGATGTAGCGCGTGCCGCTTTGGAGCCGCACGGCCGGACGGATGAGAAAGGTCTGATCCGGCGGCGCCACCGGCGCACCGTCGGCCTCGGCGCTCACGTCGTTCTCGCCGAAGTGCGCGACGCGCCGGCACCCCTCGGCGTCCGCCTCGATCAGCAGCGTCGGGCTGTCGCCGCGGAGCGAGGCGGCGAGGTCGGTGGGCGGGGGGACGCGCGAGACGGCGAGGTCCACGCCCGCGGGGAAGTGGACGTTGATGACCGGTCCGGCGCTGAAGCCGTCGAGCAGGTTGTAGGGCGCCGGATCGACGTGCGTCCCGGATGCGTTGGCCGGCATGGCGCCGAGCGTGTAGGCGATGCGGCGGCCCGTCTCGCTGCCGGCGTCGGCCGCGGTGAAGAAGTCGGACGGGTAGGGCAGCAGACAGGCGCGGGACGTGCCGTCGGCGCCGACGCCCAGCGGGTCGCACCCGGAGCGGAGCCCGCAGAGCGCGTCCTTGGGGCTCGCCTTGCAGCGCAAGCGCCCCTTGCCTCGACGGCACGGCGCGCCGCAGCTGCGGGAGCAGCCGAGGCTGCTCTGCACGACGAGCCGCAGCGGACCGGTGCCGTCGTCTCCCGGCGCGAGCGCCGCGCCCTTCACGCTCACGCTCGAACGCCGCTTGTTCACGCGCACCCGCACGTCCGTGATGCCCCCGATGGCGCCCGCCGGGTCGCGATAGCGGAAGCCGCCGCGCACCTGGGTGAACGCCTCGGCCGGCAGGCTCACCTCGAGCAGCGGGGCTCCGGCGGTCTCCGGCTCCTCCGCGAGCGTCAGCGCGAGGCCGCCGTTGGTCGGCTCGAGGAAGGTCTCGACCGTGGCGGCAAGGCGGAACGACGAGGCGGTGGATTCGACGCGGGTGAGCCGCGCCGGAGCGCAGCTCACGGGGGGCTCGGCAAAGGCGGCGGTGGCCGCGAGCGAGGCGAGAAGCAAGGGCAGCGCGACGGTGATCATCGCTCGCTACATACCGCCCTCCCGGGGGGCCAGGGCAACGGCTGCGGACCTCTGGGCTTGAGCTACATCCACTCGGGCATGCGCCCGTGGCCCGCGAACAGCTCGTCGGCGCGCGCCGCCAGCTCCTCGGCGGTGAACGCGGCGTCGGCCTTGGTGAGCTGGCTCACCTGATGCCAGCCCTTCACCAGCACCACGTTGCCGCCCCACACGATGAAGCCCTGTCCGGTGATGCTGCCGGCGGCTTCGCTGGCGAGGAAGACGACCAGCTCGGCGGGCCAGGCGGGGTTGAAGACGTCGAACCCGCTGGCCGGCGCCGCGAACAGCTCGGCGCCGGGCATGCTCTCGGTCATGCGCGTGCGCGCCCGGGGCGCGATGAAGTTCGAGGTCACGCCGTACTTGTGCATCTCGCGCGCGATGCTCACCGTGAGGGCCGCGATGGCCGCCTTCGCCATGGCGTAGTTGCTGTTGCCCGCGGTGCCCATGAGGCCCGCTTCGGACGCGGTGTTGACGATGCGCCCGTAGGTCGTGCCGCTGGCCTTGGCAGCCTGCCGCCAGCGCTCGCAGGCGTGGCGCGTCGGCGCGAAATGCCCCTTGGCGTGGACACGCAGCACCGTGTCGAACTCGTCCTCGCTCATATTGAAGCTCATGCGGTCCCGGAGCACGCCGGCGTTGTTCACGAGCACGTCGAGCCGGCCCCAGGTGTCGTACGCCTGCTCGACCAGCCGCTTCGCGCCGGCCCAATCGGCGACGTCGTCGCCGTTCGCGACCGCCGTGCCGCCCGCCGCCTCGATCGCGGCCACCACGGCGGTGGCCGCGCCGTGGTCGCGCCCCTCGCCGGCAAGCGACGTTCCGACGTCGTTCACGATGACGCGCGCACCGTGCCGGGCCAGCGCCAACGCCTCCTCGCGTCCGAGCCCGCGTCCGGCGCCCGTGACGATCGCGACCTTGCCGTCGAGCAGCTTCGCCATGTCAGATCGCCCGCTGGTAGCCGGCCCAGTACGGGTCCCGCAGCTTGCGCTTGTAGAGCTTGCCGTTGGGGTCGCGGGGGAGCGTCTCGACGAAGTCGATCGACTTCGGACACTTGTACTTGGCGAGCTTGTCCCGGCAGAAGACGATGATTTCGTCGGCCAGCGCGGGGCCGGGCTCGACGCCCGGGGCCGGCTCGATCACGGCCTTCACCTGCTCGCCCCAGTCGTCGTCGGGGATGCCGAACACGGCGGCGTCGCCGACCTTCGGGTGGGTGAGCAGCACCGCCTCGATCTCGGCGGGGTAGATGTTGGCGCCGCCCGAGATGATCATGTCGATCTTTCGGTCGCGCAGGAAAAGGAAGCCGTCGGCGTCGAGATAGCCCACGTCGCCCACCGTGAAGAAGCGGCCGCGCCGGTTGGCCTCGGTCTTCTGCTTGTCGCCGTGGTACTCGAAGTCCTGGCCACCGCCGAGCGCCATGTAGACCGTGCCGATCTCGCCGGCAGGCAGCTCGTTGCCCTGCTCGTCGAGAATCTTGATCTCGGACATCGGCCACGCCTTGCCGACCGTGCCCGGCTTGGCGAGCCACTCGCCCGGCGAGACCACCGTGCCGCCGCCCTCGCTGGCGGCGTAGTACTCCCACACCACCGGGCCCCACCACTCGAGCATGCGCCGCTTGATGTCGATCGGACACGGCGCCGCGGCGTGGATCATCGCCCGCATCGAGCTGAGATCGTAGCGCCCGCGCACGTCGTCGGGCAGCGCCAGCAGCCGGTGGAACTGCGTCGGCACCATGTGGCTCGTGGTGACGCGGTACTTCTCGATGAGCTGTAGGTGCCGCTCGGGCAGCCACTTGTCCATCAACACGACGGCGTGGCCCATGTGCAGCGAGCAGCCCGCGAACATGAGGACCGCCGTGTGGTAGAGCGGCGAGCCGACCAGGTGCACGTTGCCGTCCTTCGGCTGGAGGTTGAAGAGGAACAGCAGCATCGAGAACATCGACGCGAACTCGTCCGGGTCGAGCGAGGCGAGCGGGCGGCGCACGCCCTTCGGCCGGCCGGTCGTCCCGGAGGTGTAGTTCATCACCTGACCCGCGGCGCGGTTCGCCGGCAGCGTGTCGGGCTGCCCGGCGGTGAGCTCGTCCCAGGCCCGGAACCCCGGAATGCGACCGAGGGCGAACCGTGCCCGCTCGGGGAACCCCACCTCGCTCGCCGCGCCGGCGCAGGTCTCGGCGAAGCGCTCCGCGCCGATGAAGGCCTTGGCGCCGGAGTCTTGCAGGATGTAGGCGGTCTCGGACGCGGTGAGATGGTGGTTGATCGGTACGAGGTAGTACCCGGCTTGCAGCGCCGCGAGGTACGTCTCGATCATCTCGACCGAGTTGGGGAGCACGGTGGCCACGACGTCGCCCTTGCCGAGGCCGAGCGCCCGCAGCCCGTGGACCACGCGGTTGGCGCGGGCCAGCAGCGCCCCGGCCGACAGCCGGTCCTCCGAGGGGGTCACCAGGGCCAGCGCGCCGGGGTCTTTCTGAGCGAGATTCCAGAATCCGAAATCGGCCATCCCCCTTGGTTAGCACAGCCCGGGCGGGCCGCACGAGACGTTCGCCTTCGCCGAGACGGTGACGCCGCTGAACTGGGGAATCGCCATGCGGGGCTGCGTACACCGGCGGTGGCGTGCCCGCCAGCCTGCGCGTCTCAGCCCGACCAGACCAGCCGCTGGTAGATCTTCGGCAGCTCGCGCGGCAGGTCGGCCACCCGGTCGATCACCAGGTACGAGTGCGGGTCGCACATCTCGCGCAGATAGTCGTGCCCCGCGGCGTCCACGGTGATGCAGAAGGGCCGGATGCCCGCCGCCTGCGTCTCGCGCAGCGCGGTCGCCGTGTCGCGGATGCCGTAGGTATGGCTCTGCCGGTCCTGGCCGTAATCGAGATCCTGCGGGAAGCCGTCGGAAAGCAGCAGCAGGTGGCGGGATGGCGCCGGGATCGCTCGGAGCTTGGTGATGGCGTGGCGCAGGGCGGTCCCCATGCGGGTCGAGCCGCGTGGCGCGAGCCCGCCGATGCGGCCCTTCACCGCCGGCGTCAGCCGCTCCTCGAAGTCCTTCACGGGGAAGAACTCCACGTTGTCGCGGCCCTGCCCGGAGAACCCGTAGATCGCGAACGCGTCGCCGATCTCGTCGAGCGCCGCCGCCATCAGCACGAGCGCCTCGCGCGTGACGTCGATGATGCGCGCGTCGCCCGCTGCGGCGCCGGCGCTCTCGTCGGTGGACGCGCTCAGGTCCACGAGGAAGAGCGTGGCGACGTCGCGCTCCTGGCGCACGCGCTTGGTGTAGAGCTTGGGGGACGGAGTGCGTCGGGCGCGCAGCTCGGCCCGCGCGTCGACCACCGCCCCCAGATCGAAGTCCTCGCCGTCCTCGAGGCGGCGCAGCGTGCGATAGGCTTCGGGGCGGACGAGCTGAAAGTGCCGGCGGATCTCGGGGACGAGCTCGGCGTGCCGGGCGAGCGTCTGCTCGTAGAACACACCGGCGTCCTCGGCGACCGCGACCTCGCGCAGCCGGCACCAGTCGCGCCGGTAGTCGCCGATCACGTGGTCCCACTCGTCGTAGACGTAGACCGCGGCGCCGTCACGATGCGCGAGCCGCAGCCCGACCGCCGCGCCGACCCCGTTCGCATCGAGCCGGGCGAGCGCCGCCCGCTCACCGAGGCGCTTGCCCATGAGCTGGGTGACGTAGAGGCCGAGCTGCCGCGCGAGCTGTCCGCGGCCCTGCGCGAGCTCCATGTCGATGCCTGCTTCGAGCAGCCGCCTGAGCTCCTCGGGCGAGAGGCCGGCAGTGTCCGGCAGCTCGCCGAGCGCCTCGCCGAGCGCCACGGCGAGGTCGTCGGGAAGCTCGAGGACCGGGGCGGGCGTCTCGTCCGCGGTATCGCCGCCGGCCGGCACGGCCGGCCCGTCGCCGGCGACCGGCTCGCCGCCGAACTCGTCGAGCAGCAGCGGCAAGAGGTCGGCGAACGCGGCGTCGCCCGCGTCAACCTCGGGCGGCGGCGCAAACAGCGGCGCCAGCTCGCGCGCCACCCGGACCGCATCGTCGATCGTGGCGGCCGGCGCGGCGAGCGGGGCGAGCGCCGGCAGCACGA
>DATMAZ010000117.1:0-9116 GCA_035559675.1 Candidatus Limnocylindria bacterium | reverse complement strand
AGCCCCGCCGAAGGGACGGGCGGCGCCACCTGGTCGAGGAGCGCGTCGAGGCGTTCGGCCTCCGCGAGCCGGCTGCGCGCGGCCGGCGACACGGCGAGCAGCGCCACCGCGGCGCGGCGGTCGGCGGGCGGCCAGCGGTCGAGACGGCAGCCGTAGACGTCGAGGAGCAGCGAGAGACGCTCGAGGGTCATCGGCGTTCCGCCTCCGCCACGAGCGGGCGCAGCCGCTCGCGCAGCGTGCGCCGGGCGCGCGCCAGCAGCGACTCGACCGCCTCGACGCTGATCTCCATCACGGCCGCCGCCTCGGCGTTGCCGAGCCCCTGGTAGTGGCACAGCGCGAGCGCGGTCCGCTGCCGCTCGGGCAGCGTGTCGATCGCGCGTGTCACGAGCCGTCTCACCTCTTCGGCCTCGTCGGCATCGCCCAGCACGCGCGCCGCGAAGGCGACCACTCGCGCCAGGTGACGGTCGACGAGCCGGCGGCAGGCGTCGTGGTCTGCTCCCGCCACGCGTGCGACGAGTTCGTCATCGGAATCCGGTTCTCCCATCGACCGGCCGCCGCGCGCGCGGCGGGCGCATGGAGCGCGAGTCTAGCGCCTCATGCGCCCGCCACAAGTCGCCCGGGATCAGTGGCCGGACGGTCCACCGCACGGCTTGTGCGGCGGCTTGGCGGCGTCCAGCTCCTCCGAGGTGAGCACGCCGTCGCCGTTGGCGTCGATCTTGGCGAAGCGCGCGGCCGCAAACGCCCGGCGCATGGCCTCGCGATAGGTGGCGAACTCGTCGCTGGTGAGCGTACCGCTGCCGTCGGCGTCGGCCTCGGCGAAGGCGCTCTGGCGGGCCGCCTCGATCGCGGCGCGATCGGGACGGGCGGCGACCGGCAGCGCCGCGGCACCGAGCACGGCCAGCGATGCGACGAGGATCCTGGGGGTCTTTGTCATGGGGGGACTCCTTTCACCCCCATGAACGCGCCAGCGCGGACATTCCGTCGCGGCGGCGTCCCCTCAGTCGAGGCCGATCTTTTCGCGCAGGTAGGCCACCACGCCCTCGATCTCCACCCGCGACTGCTCGCCGGTGTCCCGGTGGCGGACGGTGACCGTCTGGTCTTCCTTGGTGATGCCGTCGATGGTGATGCAGAACGGCGTGCCGGCCTCGTCCATGCGCGCGTAGCGCTTGCCGATCGACTGCTTCTCGTCGAACTGCGCGGGTCCGACGCGGCGCCGGACGTCCTTGTAGACGTTCTCGGCGATCTCCGGGAGCCCGTCCTTGGCGACCAGCGGGAAGACCCCCACCTTGATCGGCGCGAGCCGCGGGTGAAAGCGCATCAGCTCGGGGCTCGGGCGGCTCGGGTCGACCGTGTAGGCCTCGCAAAGGATGGCGAGCAGCCCGCGCGTCAGCCCGGCCGCCGGCTCGATCACGTGTGGGATGTAGCGCTCGTTGCGCTCCTGGTCGAAGTAGTCGAGCCGCACGCCGCTCACGGTCGAGTGCTGCGTGAGATCGAAGTCGCTGCGGTAGGCGATACCTTCCAGCTCGGTGTAGCCCTTCGCCCCGGAGAACGGGAACGCGTACTCGACGTCGCAGCAGCCGCCGGCGCCCTTGGCGTAGTGCGCCAGCTCGTCCTCCTCGTGGTCGCGCAGCCGGAGGTTCTCGCCCGCCAGCCCGAGCGACTCCCACCAGCGGAAGCGCTCGGCGCGCCAGAAGTCGTACCACTTCGTCGCCTCGCTCGGGTGGCAGAACCACTCGAGCTCCATCTGCTCGAACTCGCGCGAGCGGAAGATGTAGTTGCGCGGGGTCACCTCGTTGCGGAAGCTGCGGCCCACCTGGCAGATGCCGAACGGCACCTTCACCCGGCTCGAGTCGAGCACGTTCTTGAAGTTGTAGAACATGCCCTGGGCGGTCTCGGGCCGGAGATACGCCTTCGACTCCTCGTCGCGCACGGCGCCGACGTAGGTCTCGAACATCAGGTTGAACTGCCGCGGCTCGGTGAGCTCGCCGCCGCAGTTGGGGCACGGCGGTACGGGCCCGATCAGCAGCCGAAACAGCGGGATCCCGTGCGCGTTGCTCGGCAGGCTGGCCAGCGCCGCGGCCGGGTTCTGCACCAGCGGCAGCCCCGCGGCCGCCTTGCCGCTCTTGCCCTCGGCCCAGCGGCGGAGCTCCTTGCGCGGGTCGGCGGGCGCCTCCATCACCGTCTGGAACAGCGACTTCCGCCACTCCGCCTCCTCGAGCAGCTCCTCGACGTGGTCGGCCCGGAAGAGCTTCTTGCAGTGGCGGCAGGTCTGCATCGGATCGCTGAAGCTGCCGACGTGCCCGCTCGCCTCCCAGACCCGCGGGTGGCTGATGATGGAGCAGTCGAGCCCGACGATCTGCAGCTCCTGTCCGTCGGGCCCGGTGGGCGGGTTGCGCACCATCACGTCCCACCAGGCGTCGCGCAGGTTGTTCTTCAGCTCGACGCCGAGCGGGCCGTAGTCCCAGAAGCCGTTGATGCCACCGTAGATCTCGGAAGACTGAAAAATGAAGCCACGGCGCTTGCAGAGCGAGACGAGCCTCTCCATGAGCGCCGCGCCGGTGGGTCGCATGTTCGTCATTGGGGCGCTCTGTACTACAACCCGGCCGGCCTCGGTGCCAGCGCGCCCTAGGGCGGGGGAGCGTACGCGGCGGCCAGGTCGGCGGCGAACCGCCCGAGCACGCGCTCGAGCGCCACGCTGAGGGCGGCGACCACGTTTTCCGGCTCGTGGCCGTCGACGTCGACCCGCTCCACGTAGGTCCGGACCAGCGCCTCCCGGTCGTGGCCCTGCGCGTCGAAGGTGATGGCGACGACCGCGCGGAGGTCGGGGCCCTGCTGCACCGCCTCGAGGCGGTCGATGCGGCCGGTGACGATGATCGGCTGCGGCGCGTGCGGGGTGCCGATCCGATCGAAGTAGTTCTGGACCGCGGCCGCGATCAGCGACTGCGGGTTGGCCGCCCAGCGGTTGAAGTCGTAGTAGTCGAGCCGGAACTTCGAGCGGCGCAGCGCGATCCGGGTCGAGCGGTAGGGCGGCGCCGCCCCGAACGCGCCCACGCGCACCGCCAGCGGGAGCCGCGTGGTACCCTGGCCGACCGCCACCGTGTAGTAGCGGATCTGGGGCGCGCGCTTGCCCCCGAAGCAGCCCGTGACGAGCCAGGCGCCGAGCGCCACCGCCGCCAGACGCATCCCCACGTGTCGCATCAGCGCTTCTCCCCGTCGTAGCGGCCGCGCAAGAGGAGCGACGGATCCGCCTGGATCACCGTGAGCGTCTCCTCGAGGCGGTTGGTGGCCTCGGTGAGATCCGAGAGGAGCGCGCTGAGCGAGGTACCGGTGCCCGACAGCTCGCCGCGCAGCCCGTGCACCAGCGCGTTCGACTCGGTGGCGAGGCGCTCGATGCTGGAAAGCGTGGATCGCACGTCGGCCACCATCGTGCCCTGGCTCTTGCGCAGATCGCTCACCAGGCCGTCGATGTTGTTGGCCGCCCGCCGCACGTGCCGGATGAGCTTGGTGAGGTCCTTGCCGGTGCCCTCCTCGCGGAAGGGCTCGAGCGTGACACGCAGGCTGTCGGCCAGCACGGACACGTCGTCGACCAGCTCGCCGAGCTTCTTGTTGTTCTCCTTTGTGAACACCTCGGTGTCCAGCCGTTCGATGATCCTGAGCACGCGGGCGGCGATTTCCTGCACCTGCGAGCCGAGCTGCTCGAAGGCCGTGACGCTGCCCGGGATGACGCCGCCTTCCTCGAGCGGCCCCGCCGCCTCCGTGCCGCCGGTGAGGGCGATGAACTTGATGCCGGTCACCACCGAGCCGACGAGGTCGGCGCTGGTGTCCTTGCGGATCGGCGTGCCGGGCTCGACGTCGATGGCGACCGAGACCTTGGGCGGGATCGCGTCGGTGAGGCGGATGCCCTGCACGCGGCCCACCGTCACGCCCTGGAACTGCACCTCGCCGCCCGGGGCGAGGCCGCTCACCGAGCTGTCGAAGATCACGTAGTAGCGATCGACGCGGCGGAAGATGTTCGCCCCCGCCAGATAGAGCAGCGAGCCGATCAGGATCGCGCCGGTCACCGCGACGAAGATGCCGACCAGCACCAGATTGCGCCGCGTGCGGTTCATGCGGGTCGCTCCAGCGCGGTGACCAGATCGGCCCCCGCGTGCTCGGCGAGCGTCTGGCGGTTGAAGAACGCCTGCACGCGCGGGTCGGGGTGCGCGCGCACTTCCTCGAGCGGACCCGAGGCCAGGACGCGCCCGTCGGCCAGCATGACGGCCCGGTCGGCGATCGTGTTGATGCTGCCGAGCTCGTGGGTGACGACCACGATGCCCATCGTGCCCTCCTTCTTGAGGTCGAGGATCAGGTCGTCCAGCTCGCGGCCGGTGATCGGGTCGAGGCCGGCCGACGGCTCGTCGAACAGCAGCAGGCTCGGATCGAGCGCCATCGCGCGCGCCAGCCCGGCGCGCTTGCGCATGCCGCCCGAGAGCTCGCTCGGCATCTTGTCGCCGTCGCGCGCGAGCCCGACGCGGGCGAGCCGCATGCGCGCCAGCATGGCGGCGGTGCGCGGATCGACGTTGCAGTGCTCCAGGATCGGCAGCGCCACGTTCTCGAGCACGGTCATGGAGTTCAGCAGCGCGGCGCTCTGGAAGGACATGCCGACGTTGCGCAGAATGGCCTCGCGCTCCCGGCCGTGGGCCGCGTGCACGTCGCGGCCCACGATGAGCACGCGCCCCTTCCACGGCGCGAGCAGCCCCACGATGCAGCGCAGCAGCGTGCTCTTGCCCGAGCCACTGCCGCCCAGCACGACGACGATCTCGCCGCGCCGCACGGAGAACGACACGTCGTCGAGCACGGGGCGGTCGCCGTAGCCGGCGACCACGTGCTGTACGTCCAGCACGGGCTCGTCGGGCGCGCTCATGTGGCGGCGTACAGAATGGCCGTGATGACGGCCGTGGCGACGATGCAGAGCAGGATCGAGGTCACGACCGAGGCGGTGGTGGCGAGCCCGACGCCGGCCGGCCCGCCGCGCACGTTGAGCCCGCGGTAGACGCCGACGAATCCGATGATGAGCGCGAACACCACGCTCTTCACCAGGCCCGACAGCACGTCGGAGACGTAGAGCCACTGTACCGTCTGGCTGATGTATCCCTGGCTCGGCAGCCCGAGGCTGGTGACGGCGATCAGCCAGCCGCCGAAGATGCCGGCCGCGTTGCTGGCCACGGTGAGCAGCGGCATCATGCAGAGCAGCGCGAGGATGCGCGGTGCCACCAGAAACCGCTCGGGCGAGAGCGCCATCGTCTGCATCGCGTCGATCTCCTCGGACACGACCATCGTGCCGAGCTCCGCCGCGATGGCCGAGCCGCTGCGGCCCGCCACCACGATCGCCGTGATGAGCGGCGCCATCTCGCGCGACATCGAGATGGCGACCAGATTCGCGATGTAGATCGAGGCGCCGAAGTTGCGGAGCTGCTGCGCCCCGTTGAGCGCCAGCACGACGCCCACCAGAAACGAGATGAAGACGACGATCGGGGTGCCGCGCACGCCGATCAGCGTCATCTGCTCGATCGTGCGGTCCCACTTGACGCCCGACTGCCCGAACGGCCGGGCGAGCACGCGCAGCGTGTCGCCGATCAATTGCACGATGCGGCGGCCGGCCTCCGCGGCGTCGAGCGCCCAGGCGCCCAGCGCCGCGAATCCTCGCGGGCGCTTGGGCGCGTCGGCGGGGGCCAGCAGATCGGCGTCGATGCCGGCCAGCCGCCGGCGGAGCCCGGGCGGCACCTGCGCGAGCCGGACGTCCCGGCCGGCGCGGCGCCCGTCCTCGATCACGCGCAGCAGCCGCGCCACGGCGATGACGGGCGGGTCGTCGAGCGAGCGGCAGTCGACCACCACCGGGCGGGCGCGCTCCTGCCGCAGCACGTCCGAGAGCAGCGCGTTGGCGGTCTGCTCGCTCAGCTCGGGTGGTGCCTGGAGCTCGACCGGTTGGCCGTGCACCCGTCCCGTGTAGCACCGGCGCGGCGGCCGCAAAAGCGCGCGGCCCCGCCGCGCCCGAGGGCCTGGAGCCCCGCCGCCCCCGCGCCGGCGCCCATGACGTCAGCGCTCACGGCACCGTCCGCTGGGCCGCCGGCTGGTAGGCGCATACCGGATCCTCGGCGAAAAGATTCCCGCGCATCGCGTAGGCGCGCGCCCGCGAGCCGCCGCAGACGCGGCGGAACTCGCACGCGCCGCACTTGCCCTCGAGCCGGCCGGGATCGCGCAGCGCGCGGAAGACCGGGTGGGTGCGGTAGACGGTCGCCAGGTCGTCGGTTCGCACCGAGCCGCACCGCACGGGGAGAAAGCCGCTCGGGAAGATCTCGCCCCGGTGCGAGACGAACAGCACGCCTTGCCCGTCGTTCACGCCGCGGGGCGCGCGCCCGATCTCGTCGATGCCGATCACGTCGCGGCGTCGTACCCGCTGCTGCAGCAGCACGCGGCGGAAGTGCGGGGCGGCGGTCGTCTTGATGTCGAAGGGCGCCGAGCGCGCGATGGCGGCGAGACGCTCGAGCACGCGCTCGACGATCTCGGGATCGAGCATCCGGAGCGACTCGCCGCGGCCGGTCGGCACGAGGAAGAAGACGCTCCAGAGGGTGATGCCGAAGGCCACCAGCCGCTGCGCGATCGCCTCCAGCTCCGTCACGTTGTGCTCGGTGATGGTGGTGTTCACCTGCGTCGTGATGCCGATGCGGCGCGCCTCGTCCAGAATCTCCATGGTGCGCGCGTAGCTGCCCCGGACGCCGCGAAAGTCGTCGTGAGACGCCGGGTGCGCGCCGTCGAGGCTCGCGGCGAGGCGGGTGAGCCCCGCGTCGGCGAGCCGCCGCAGCCAGGCAGCGGTCACCAGCGGCGTGGCGCTCGGCGTGAGCGCCATGCGGAGACCGAGGCGCGTCCCGTGGCGCACCAGGTCGACCAGGTCCGGGCGCTTGGCCGGGTCGCCGCCGGTGAGCACCACCAGCCGGCAGCCCATGGCGGCGACGTCGTCGAGCAAGCGCACGCCCTCGGCGAAGGTGAGCTCCGCGGGATCGCGCACGGGGCACGCGTCGGCCCGGCAGTGCTTGCAGACGAGGTCGCACGCCTGCGTCGTCTCCCAGAACACCATGAAGGGGACGGCGTCGAAGCCGGCCGGCCGGGCGGCGTGCGCGCGCATGCCCGTATCGAAGCAGCGGTCGTGCCAGGTGCGATGCCGCAGCATGCGCGGGGCGGCGCACGATCGCGTCCCGCAGGCAGGAACGCGGGCGGCAGCACGATTCCGACCGACCGGAACCGGCGACTGCGCTTGACCGCCCGGGGGCCCGCCGATACTCGTCGCGGTCCGGATCCTGAATAGGCCGCGACGAGGCCGCGTCGAACGGCGCGGACCCAGGGGGCCAGGGGGGACGGCGCCGGATGGACACGGGTATCGCGAGCATCAACGACCGGGTGCGGGACGCATCGGCGTTTGCGTACCGCCTACGCGAGGAGATGGCGGGGGTGGTGGTGGGGCAGCGCTACCTGATCGACCGCCTGCTGATCGGGTTGCTCACCGGCGGCCACGTGCTGCTCGAAGGCGTCCCCGGGCTGGCGAAGACGCTGGCGGTGAAGACGCTCGCGCAAGCGATCCGGGCGACCTTCCGGCGTATCCAGTTCACGCCCGATCTCCTGCCCGCCGACCTGATCGGCACGCTCGTCTACAACCCGCGCGAGGGCACGTTTACCACCAGGCGTGGGCCGATCTTCGCGCAGCTCGTGCTCGCCGACGAGATCAACCGCGCGCCCGCGAAGGTGCAGAGCGCGCTGCTCGAGGCCATGCAGGAGCGGCAGGTGACGATCGGCGACGAGACCCATCCGCTGCCCGAGCCGTTTCTCGTGCTGGCCACCCAGAATCCCATCGAGCAGGAGGGCACCTATCCGCTGCCCGAGGCGCAGGTCGACCGCTTCCTCATGAAGCTGCGCGTGCAGTACCCGAGCCGGGAGGAGGAGCGGCAGATCCTCGATCGCATGGCCACCACCGGCGAGGTGCGCGGCGCGGAGCCAGTGATCGGTCCCGAGGACATCATGGCCGCGCGCCGGCTCGTCGACCAGATCTACGTCGACGACAAGATCAAGGAGTACATCGTCGACATCGTGTTCGCGACCCGCGACCCCGCGGCCGCCAAGCTCGATCTGGCGCCGCTCGTCGAATACGGCGCCTCGCCGCGCGCCACCCTCGCGCTCACGCTCTGTGCGAAGGCGCACGCGTTTCTCGACGGCCGCGGCTACGTCACGCCGCAGGACGTGAAGAGCATCGGCCCCGACGTGCTGCGGCACCGGGTGATCGTCACCTACGAGGCCGAAGCCGAGGACATCGACGCCGACGAGATCGTCCGCCGGGTGTTCGACGGCATTCCCGTCCCCTGACGGTGTCCGAACGTGCTCACGCGGGAGCAGCTCCGCACCGTCCGCAAGATCCAGATCCGCACCAGCCACCTGGTGAGCGATCTCTTCGCCGGGCAGTACCAGAGCGCGTTTCGCGGTCGGGGCATGGAGTTCGCCGAGGTGCGCCTCTACCAGCCGGGCGACGACGTGCGCACGATCGACTGGAACGTCACCGCGCGTAGCGGGGTGCCGTACGTGAAGCGCTTCGCCGAGGAGCGCGAGCTCACCGTGATGCTGCTGGTCGACGCGAGCGCGTCGACGCAGTTCGGCTCGGTGCGCCAGACCAAGCGCGCGCTCGCCACCGAGATCGCCGCCGTGCTGGCGTTCTCCGCCATCACCAACAACGACAAGGTGGGGCTGGTGCTGTTCTCCGACCGCATCGAGCTGGCGCTGCCGCCTCGCAAGGGCACGCGGCACGTGCTGCGGGTGATTCGCGAGGTGCTGTCCGCCCGTCCCGCCGGCCGCGGCACCGACGTCGCGGCCGCGCTCGAGCATCTGGCGCACGTGGCCAAGCGACGCTGCGTCGTGTTCGTGCTCTCCGACTTCCTGGACGCGCCGTGCCGCGCGGCGCTGCGCGTCGCGGCGCGGCGCCACGACGTGGTGGCGATCGTGCTCGACGACCCGCGCGAGAGCGAGCTGCCGGACGTGGGGCTGGTCGAGCTGGAGGAGGCGGAGACGGGGCGGCGCTACGTGGTCGACACCGGCAA
>DATMAZ010000116.1:0-9788 GCA_035559675.1 Candidatus Limnocylindria bacterium | reverse complement strand
CCCTGGCCGCCGCGCATGCCGTGCCCGCCGCGCGCACCCGGACCGCCGGGCGGCGCCACGGGAATCGGCTTCACCGACATGCGGTGGTCGGGCATCGGGCGAAAAAGCATCGTGTCGGCGGCGCGCTTGAGACGCAGCCTGAGCTCCGTGCGCGCCACGGCGTCGTCGCGAGTCTCGAGCACGGCCTCGGTGCCGACCTCGGTCTGCGTCTGGTGCTTGCCGTGCGTCAGCTTCACCAGGAGGCGCTCTTCGTTGCCTTGGATCTCGCGCACCTCGACCGCGAGCCGCCGATCGATCGATCGGGCGAGCTCGGCCAGGATCACTCGAGCCTCCTGCCGTCGTTCCGCTGCGCTGTCCATGGTGGCCTCCAAGTCGAGCCGCCTACAGTATCCCGTGACCGGCGGGTGTCAACCTACTCGAGCACACCCGCGGCGGCGAGGCGCTCGTACTCGTCGGCGTCCATGCCGAGCAGGTCGCGCAGCACGTGCTCGGTGTGCTCGCCGAGACGCGGCGCGGCGCGGCGCAGCGACGGCTCCATGCCCGAGAAGCGGATGGCGTGCGTCTCGGCGGGGTGCGTGCCGAGGACGGGATGCGCGACCGGCCGGAAGTGGCGGCGATGGACGAGCTGCGGATCGGCGTGCAGGTCGCCCAGATCCTCCACCGGCGCGGCGTCGACCCCGGCCGCGAGCAGCGCCGCGACGGCCTCGTCCTGCGTGCGCTCGCGCGTCCAGCCCTCGAGCTTGCACTCGATCTCGCCGGCACGCGCGAGCCGCCCGGCCGTCGTGGCGAGCGCCGCGTCGGTCGCCCACGCGGGACGGCCGAGTGCGCCCACGAGCCGCTGCCAATCGTCGTCGTCGTGCACCGCGATCGCGACCCAGCGCTCGTCGCCGTGGCGATCGCGACAGCGAAAGACGCCGTGCGGCGCCGCGTGGGGCGAGCGATTGCCGAGGCGTCCGAGCACCTCGCCGTTGGCCGTATAGGCGAGCATCGCCTCGCCGAGACACACGATGCCGCCCTCGACCTGCGAGAGGTCGATGTGCTGCCCCTCGCCGGTGCGCTGTCGGTGGAGCAGCGCCGAGGCCAGCAGCAGCGCCGCAAAGCGCGGCGAGAGCGAATCGGTGATGGTGCCGTAGGGGCCGAGCGGCTCGCGGTCGGGCCAGCCCGTGAAGTGATTGAACCCGGCGAGCGCCGATCCCTGGCCGCCGAAGCCGGGATACGCCCGCTGCGGGCCGGTCTGGCCGTTGAGGCAGGTGCTGATCATCACGAGATCGGGACGCGCGCGCACGAGCGTCGCGTAGTCGAGGCCCCACTTCGCCATCGCACCCGGCGCGAAGTTCTCGGCGATGCAGTCGGCCCAGAGCGCCAGCCGTCGCGCCACGGCCACGCCTTCCGGCCGGCTCAGGTCGAGCGCCACCGACAGCTTGTTCGCGTTCAGCACCGCGAAGTGCTCGCCGGCGTCGAGGCCGCCCGGGGTGTTCGGCGTGAGCTTCAAGATGCGGAGGAAATCCGGGCGCCGCTTCGACTCGATGCGGATCACCGTGGCGCCGTGGTCGGCGAAGTAGCGCGTGGCGACCGGCCCCGCCGCCCCGCCGCCGAACTCGAGCACCGTGGTGCCGGCGAAGAGGTCGCTCACGCCACGCCCTCCCTGCGGAGCCGTGCGAGCGCCGCGGCATCCACCCCGATCTCGGCCAGCACCTCGGCGGTGTGCTCGCCGAGCCGCGGCGCCGGACGGCGAACGGCGATGGCGACGGCGTCCGGGTCGGGGCCCGAGGTGCGCGCGAACGCACCGGGCACGCGGAGCCGGCCGCGCACGGGATCGTCCAGCTCGACGAAGAAGCCGCGCGCCGCGAGCTGCTCCGAGGCGACGATCTCGCGCGGCGTGTTGGCGGGCGCCAGCATGAGGCCGCGCGTGCACGCCGCCTCGAACAACTCGGTCATCGTCTTGGTGAGAAAGAAGGCGCCGAACTCGGCGGACAGCTCGTCGACCTCGTCCTGCGAGAGCAGGTTGTGGTTGTACTTGGTCCAGTCCATCGCGCGGAGCTTCGGCGACGCCATGCCGTGCTCGGCCATGTACTCGGTCATCGCGATAAGGCCCGGCACGCGCGCCGGCCCGCCGCGCAGCGCGAACGACACGTAGCCGTCCTTGCACGGCCAGATCTCGCGCTGCACGCTCTTCGCCTGCCGGAAGAACGCGCCGGCGCGCCGGCCGCGGTTGCCCGTCATGGCCGCCATCGACGCGGTGCCGATGTTCGGCATGACCATCGCCTCCTGGCACGCCACGTCGACGTGCTGGCCCTCGCCGCCGTGCTCGCGGGCGAGCAGCGCGAACACGACGCCGACGGCCGCTTCGATGCTCCCGTGGTAGTGCGAGACGGGAAAGGTGCAGCGCAGCGGGGCCCGATCCGGATCGCCGGTGCAGTGGAGATTGCCGCTCATGGCGACCACGGTGAGATCCGAGCCGCGGCGAGTGGCGTACGGTCCGGTCTGCCCGAACGGGGTGAGCGAGCAGAGGATGAGCCGCGGATTGCGCGCGTGCAGCACGTCCCAGCCGAGGCCGCGCGCCGCGAGCGTGCCCGGCGTGTCGGTCTCGAGCACGACGTCGGCGGTGTCGCAGAGGCGGAGAAAGAGGTCGCGGCCCTGCGGGCGGGTGAGGTCGAGCGTGATGCCGCGCTTCGAGGTGTTGTAGGCGAGCCAGCCGAGCGCCTGCTCCGGGTCGGGGCGCCCGCCGCGAAACGGCGGCCGGCGGCGGGCCGGATCGCCCGCGGGCGGCTCCACCTTGATGACGTCGGCGCCGAGCTCGCCGAGCAGCATGCCGGTCATGAATCCCGGCTCGGCGGTGAGGTCGAGGACGCGGATGCCGGAGAGGTTGCCGCCCATGTGCGGGCGCGAACGCTAACGGCGCGCGTCCGCGGGTGTCAAGGCGACGAGCCCTTCCGCCGGCTGCGCCCGCACAGTAGAAGCGCGGCATGCGCATCGGCATCGGCATCGGGGACATCGCCGGACAGCCGGCCACCATCGACGACCTCGTCGCGCAGGCGAAGCGCGCCGAGGCCGACGGGTTCGCGAGCGGCTGGCTCGCCAACATCTTCGGGGTCGACGCCATCATGGGCGCGGCGCTCTTGGCGCGGGAGACGACGCGGCTCGAGCTCGGCACCGCCGTCGTGCCGACGTTTCCCCGGCACCCGATGGCGATGGCGCAGCAGGCGCTCACCGCGCAGGCGATGGCCCGCGGCCGCTTCACGCTGGGCGTGGGCCTCTCGCACCAGATCGTGATCGAGCTGATGCTCGGGCTCTCGTGGGCCAAGCCGTACAGCCACATGCGCGAGTACCTGAGCGTGCTGGTGCCGCTCATCCGCACCGGGAAGGTGGAGTACGCCGGCAGCGAGTACCGGGTGAACTGCAGCGTGTCGGTGCCCGGCGCCACACCGTGCCCCATCCTGGTGGCCGCGCTCGCGCCGAAGATGCTGGCGCTCACGGGCCAGGTGGCCGACGGCACCATCACCTGGATGACGGGCGAGAAGACCATCCGCGAGCACACGCTGCCGCGGCTCCGCGACGCGGCGGCCGCCGCCGGACGTCCCGCGCCGCGCGTCGTGGTCGGGCTGCCGATCGCGGTGACGCGCCGGGTGGCGGAGGCGCGCGCCTCGGCGGCGCGGCAGTTCCAGATCTACGGGACGCTGCCGTCGTACCGCGCCATGCTCGACCGCGAGGGGGCCGCCGGGCCGGCCGACGTCGCCATCGTCGGGGACGAGAGCGCCGTCGGCGAGGCGCTCTCGCGGCTCGCCGACGCCGGCACGACGGACTTTCTTGCCGTCCCGTTCGCCGTCGAAGGCGACGGCGACGCCTTCGAGCGCACCCGCAGCTTTCTCGCCATGCAGGCCCGGCGCGGGGCCTGAGCCCCGTTCGCTCGGACCCACGGGTCGAGCAGGGTACCCGCCAGGCCGACCGCTCAGGGGCCCATATGTGCCGTATGGCCCGTGCCTAGTTGCCTCGGACGGCACCGTGGTCCATCTAGGACGGAATCGGAGGATTCTGGATGACTCGCGTAGCCCCCCGTACGCTCCGCAGCGCGGCCCTGGCCGCGCTCCTTCTGGCCGCCTCGGCCGGCGTGGCGATCGCCCACGACGGCACGAACGTCGCCACCATCCCGATGCAGAAGGGCAAGGTGAAGCTCTCCGGCGGCGGGAAACCCAAGGTGACGCTCGCCGGCAGTTGGAAGGGCGAAACACCGTCGGTGAGCCCGTTCGAGGAGCTGGTAAGCCTGCGCGTGTTCGGCGGCTTCCGGGGCGACAGCGGGGCGCTTCGGCTCGATCCCGGAAAGTGGGAGCAGACGAAGAAGGGCTGGCGCTACAAGGACCCCGCGGGCACCGTCGGCGGCGTCGAGCTGGTCGACCTGCGACTTACCAAGACCGGCGGGAAGCTCAAGGTGAAGGGCGGCGGCTCGCGGTGGCTCTACGAGCCGAAGCCGGGCACCGACGCCGACGCGCTCACGGCGACGCTGCAGATCGGCATCCATCAGTGGTGCGTGCAGTTCCAGGAGCCGAAGCTGAAGAAGGGCAGCGTGGTGAGCGCCAAGACGAAGACCGCGCCTGCCGTCTACGAGAGCACGTGGGCCGGCGTCCAGGCCATCTTCGAGCGCAACGGCTGTCTGAGCCCGCTCTGTCACGGCGCTTCGCCGGGCCAGGGCGAGCTCGACCTCCGGCCCGAGGTGGCCTACGAGCAGCTCGTCAACCGCTTCTCCGAGCGCGGCGGCAAGGACCTCGTGAAGCCGGGCTCACGGCAGGACAGCTTCCTCTGGGAGAAGCTCGCCGCCGCCACCGAAGGCTACGACCTCGAGGGCCGCGGCTCGCCCATGCCGAGCGGCGGCGCACCCCTCACGCCGGCGGAGCTCGAGGCGATCCGGCTCTGGATCCAGTTCGGCGCGCCGCCGACCGGCGTGATCGCCGGCACCGAAGAGGTGCTCGGCGGCTGTCTGCCGCCGGCCGAGCCGCAGAAGGCGCAGCCGGCGCCGCCGCCGGCGCCCGGCACCGGCGTGCAGTTCCATGCACCCCCGTGGACCATCCAGCCGGCCGACGGCAGCGGACTGAACGGGGAGGGCGAGGTCTGCTACGCGACCTGGTACGACATTCGCGATCAGGTGCCGGACGAGTTCGAGACGCCGTGCCCCGAGTTCTGGGGCGGCTCCGAGAAGACGTGCTTCTACTGGAACCGCACCGAGCTCACGCAGGACCCAAACTCACACCACAGCATCATTCACATCTACAAGGGGCAGTACGAGCCGACCTGGCAGCCGAGCGGTGCGCCGGGCGAGACCTCGGGCTTCAAGTTCACGTGCCACGGAGGCCCGACCGACGGGCAGGCCTGCGATCCACGCGTCGCGGACGTGTGCGGTGAGGGCGGCTCGTGCTACGGGCAGGCCGTTTCGTCCATCGCGTGCATCGGCTACGGCCCGCCCGACTTCGGCAGCGGCAATCCCACGGGCGGCGGCTCCCAGAACGCGCCATCGGTCGGGGGCTCGCAGCAGCCGTACTCCAAGAACGAGCTGCCCCCCGGCGTCTACGGCGTCTACCCGATCGAAGGCGTGATCGTCTGGAACTCGCACGCCTTCAACCTCTTCGAAGAGCCGGTCACCAACGAGCAGTGGTGGAACGTGTATTTCGCGCCCGCCGAGGACCGCCAGGTGATCATACGCGGGATCTTCGACGCGGAGGACATTTTCTGGTGTCCGCCCGGCCAGATCCTCTGCGACGGCACGAACGTGCCGCCGTTTACGGAGCGTGAGTTCTGTCGGACGATCACGTTCCCGATCGGCACCCGCATCTTCGAGTTCAGCTCGCACACCCACGAGCGCGGGCGCCTGTTCCGCATCTGGGGGCCGGGCATCGCCGAGAGCTGCCGGGCGTCGGGGCCGGTGCCGTGCGAGGCCGAGCCCACCGCGCCCTTCTTCATCACCACCGAGTACAACGACCCGACCGTGCTCAACCGCAACGACAATCCGTGGATCCTCGACGACCCCGATCCGGCGAAGCGCCGCTTCAAGTTCTGCGCGATCTACGACAACGGCTTCACCAACCCGCTCGAGGTGAAGCGGAACTCGACGTCGCCCGTGCCGCCGCCGCCGTTCTACGATCTCGCGCCGGGCGGCCGCTGCTACTTCAAGCTCGGCAGCACGATCGACCTCGGCATCTCGTGTCTGAACGGCCCCAAGAAGGGGCAGCCCTGCCGGGGCAGCGACCCCGTGTGGAACGGCGACCACAGCGTCTGCGACAGCAGCCCCGGCGCGGGCGACGGCATCTGCGACGCCTGTCCGCTCACCGGCGGACTCACGACCGACGACGAGATGTTCATCCTGCTCGGCTCCTACTACTGCGAGCCGGGCTCGCCCTGCGAAACGGAGCCGTACACCAACTAGACCCGCACGCGGCCGGGAGCCCGAGACCTTCGGGCTCCCGGCCCTTCATCTTGATCGATGCGTCGACGAATTGTACTGACTGGTCAGCCCAATCGGATGACGGCCCGGCGGAAAGAGCTTCCTGCGGTTCGCCGCGCCTCGCTTGGGGCCGCGCGGCTGCGGCAGGAACGCGGCGTGCGCACCGAGGCGTCCATCCTCGATGCGACGCTCAGGCTGCTCGCGACCCGCGGCGTCCACGGCACGTCGCTCGACGCCGTGGCCGAGGCCGCCAAGGTCGCCAAGTCGTCGGTGCTCTGGCACTTCGGCTCGAAGGAGGAGCTGCTGCTGCGCGTCGCCGAGCACGTCTTCGAGCAGGTGGCGCGCGGCCCCGTGCGGCAGATCCTCGCGCTGCCGACCATGGCCGAGCGCGACGAGGCCACCTGGCGGTTTTTCTCCGAGACGTTGCACGAGCGTCCCGAGCTTCGCCGGCTGATCCTCTACCTCATCTTCGAGAGCGGTGAAGGCCGCCCGGAGCTGCGCGCGCGGCTGCAGCAGCTCTATCGCGGCATCCGCGAGCTGTACGAGAGCGGGCTCAGCGGCGTGGTCGCCGATCCCGAGCAACGCCGGCGGCTCGCCATCATCGCCGTCGCCACCTTCGACGGGCTTTTCCTGCAATGGTTGCTGGACCCCGAGTCCGTCGACCTCGACGCGCTCCACCGGGAGCTGAGACAGAGCTGGGAGCAACGCTTCTCATGACGACCGACGAACCGCTTCGCCTCGACGCCAACGAGTTCCGCGAAGTCGTGCGCCACCCGGGCGCCCACGCCGTCGTGCTGGGCCAGTACCGCATCGGCGAGTACGCCGGCGTGGTGGCGCTCGACCGGCTGCTCCGCGAGATCGACGCCGGCGCGCGGCTCACGCGCGCCATGCAGATCCACCGCGGCGACGAGGCGCGGCACACGCAGGTCTTCACCGACTGGATGCGGCGGCTCGGCGTCGAGCCGCCGGCGCTGCCGGACGACGTCGAGGCGTACTTCGCGACCAGTCCCGAGGAGTACCGCCACAGGGGGCGGTGGTGACGGCGGCGGTGGACGGGGCGCGCAAGCGCTTTGCCGCATTCAACGAGCTTCGACGAAACGAGACGCGCGCCGCCATCGAGCGGCTGCTCGGCGCGGGAGGTACGGCATGAAGTTCGGCATCTTCTACGAGCATCAGCTCCCGCGGCCCTGGCGCGAGGGCGACGAGCACCGGCTCTTCAAGGAGGCGCTCGAGCAGGTCGAGCTCGCCGACCGGCTCGGCATCGACTGCGCGTGGGAGGTCGAGCACCACTTCCTCGAGGAGTACTCGCACTCCTCGGCGCCCGAGGTGTTCCTCGCCGCCTGCAGCCAGCGCACGAAAAACATCCGGCTCGGGCACGGCATCGTTCTCCAGCCGCCGGGGTACAACCATCCGGTGCGCGTGGCCGAGCGCCTGGCGACGCTCGACCTGGTGAGCGACGGCCGTGTGGAGTGGGGCACGGGCGAGTCCAGCTCGCGCATGGAGCTCGAAGGCTTCGGGGTGGGCTACCTCCACAAGCGCGAGATGTGGGAGGAGGCCGTACGCGAGACGGCTCGCATGCTCGCCATGAGCCCGTACCCCGGCTACGAGGGCAAGTACTTCTCGATGCCGGCGCGCAACGTGGTGCCGAAGCCCGTGCAGCGCCCGCATCCGCCGCTCTGGGTCGCGTGCTCCACGCGCGACACGATCAAGCTCGCGGCGCGCAAGGGCATCGGGGCGCTCACCTTCGCCTTCGTCGACCCGTCCGAAGCGAAGTTCTGGGTCGAGGAGTACTACGAGACCTTCAAGCGCGAGTGCGAGCCGATCGGCCGCACCGTCAACCCGAACATCGCCATGGTGACCGGTTTCATGCTCGACGAGGACAGCCAGAAGGCGGTGCAGAAGGGCCTCGAGGGCTTCAAGTTCTTCGGCTTCGCGCTCGCCCACTACTACATCGTCGGCACGCACACGCCGGGGCGCATGAACATCTGGGAGGCGTTCAAGAAGGCGCCGCCGTTCCCCGAGATGCCGACGGGTGCCATCGGCAGCCCCGACGAGGTGCGCGCGAACCTGGAGACGTTCGAGCAGGTGGGCGTGGACCAGATCGTGTTCATCCAGCAGGGCGGCAACAACCGGCACGACGACATCTGCTCGTCGCTCGAGCTGTTTGCCGAGCGCGTCATGCCGGACTTCAAGGCGCGCCACGCCGAGCGCGAGCGGCGCAAGCAGGAGGAGCTGGCACCCTACGTCGAGAAGGCCATGAGCCGCATCCCGCCGCTCGAGAAGGTGGAGGCGGCGCCGATCGAGTCGTACCCGGTGCTGATGTCGCGGCTCGGCGTGGACATGAGCCAGCTCCCCGCGGCGCGGCTCATGGGGCCGGCGGTGATGCAGATCAAGCAGGCGCTCGACGAGCAGGAAAAGGTGGCCAAGACCGCCGCTTCGTAGTATCCGCGCCCGGTGCCCGCTTCGCTGCCACTAGATGGCGTCGGCATCGTCGAGTACGGCCGCGACCTGCCCACGCGCTACGCGGGCTTTCTGCTCGCCGAGCTCGGCGCCGAGGTGACGGCGCTCCGCGCCAGCGCCGACGACCGGCATCCGGTGCTCGATCGGCGAAAGCACCGAGCCGCGCTCGGCACGGTGCAAGCCTACTGGGCGCTGGAGGCGGCCGACGCCGTGCTCGCCGACGGCCCGATCGACGGACAGACGCAGCCGAACGTCGTCTGGTGCGACGTGACCGCCTGGGGCTCCACCGGCCCGCGGCGCGGAGAGCGCTTCGACGACGCGCTGGTGAGCGCGCTCGCCGGCATCCAGGCGTTCCAGTGGTCGTGGAGCGGCGCCCCCGTCTGGCTGGTGACCCCGCTCGTCGGCTACTTCACCGGCATGCTGGCCGCCCTCGGTGTGGTGGCGGCGCTCTTCGCCCGGCTCCGCGGCGCGCCCGGCCAGCGCCTCTCGGTGAGCGCGCTCGACGCGGCGTTCACGTTGAACAGCGGCCGCTTCGTGGTGGCGCCCGGCTTCGAGGGCTCGCTCAGCGAGCAGGGCGATCCGCACGGCCCGTACCCCACGTACGCGATCTACCAGACGAGCGACGGCTGGCTGTTCGTCGGTGCGCTCACCATGGCGTTCGTGGTGAACCTCGCCACCTGCATCGGCCGCGTGGACCTGCTCTCCGACCCGCGGCTCCCGGAGAGCCCGATGTCGCCGGCCACACCCGAGGCCAAGGCGATCCTGCGCGAAGCGCTGGCGGCGGCGTTTCGCACGCGCACCACCGCGGAGTGGGTGGAAGCGCTGCGCGCGGCCGACGTGCCGTGCGGGCCGGTGCAGTCGCGCGCGGACGCGCTGCGCGACCCGGCCGCGCGCGCGG
>DATMAZ010000115.1:0-6499 GCA_035559675.1 Candidatus Limnocylindria bacterium | reverse complement strand
GGGCGGCCCGCGCTGCCGGCGGCCGCGCCGCCGCTCACCGTGCAGCTGCTTTCGGGCGACGGCAGCTGCCTCGGCGCGGTCTTCTCCGACGTCAAGCGCAACGACGAGCGACGGCTCAAGGCCACGCTGCGGCCGTGAGCTGGACCATCGCCGGCAAGACGTGCCTCATTACCGGGGCGACCAGCGGCATCGGGCGAGCCGCGGCGGTGGAGCTCGCGCGCCGCGGCGCACGCCTCGTGCTGGTGGCGCGCGACGCCGGTCGTGCCGAGGAGACCGTGGCGGAGATCGAGATGCAGGCCGGGTTCCGCGACGTGACCGTGCTGCACGCCGATCTCGCCTCGCTGGCCGACGTGCGCCGCGTGGCGGCCGAGTTCCTGGCGCTCGGATGCCCCCTGCACGTGCTGGTGAACAACGCCGGGTTGGTGATGACCCGGCGCGAGCTCACCGTGGACGGCCTCGAGCACACGCTCGCCGTCAACCACTACGCGCCGTTCCTGCTCACCAACCTGCTGCTCGAGCGGCTGCACGCGTCGGCGCCGGCGCGGGTGGTGACGGTGTCGTCGGTGGGCCACAAGTTCGCGGGTCGCATCGACCCCGACTGCCTGGAACCGCCGGGCACGTACCGCGGCATGCGGCTCTACTGCATTTCGAAGCTCGCCAACGTGCTGTTCACCCGCGAGCTGGCGCGCCGGCTCGCCGGCTCCGGCGTCGACGCCTACAGCATGCATCCGGGCTCGGTCGCCACCCGCTTCGGTCAGAACACCGACGGCATCCTCAACTGGGGCTCCAGGCTGATCGCCTGGACCCGCCGCACGCCCGCCAAGGGCGCGGAGACGATCGTCTATCTGTGCACCGAGCCCCAGCCGGCGGGGGCCAGCGGCGACTACTTCGTCGACTGCCGGGCGCGTCCGACGAGCCGCGCCGGCCGCGACCTGGAGCTCGCCCGCCGGCTCTGGGAGGCGAGCGCGCGGACGACCGGGCTCGCCCCAACCTGATGGCGGCGCGATCCGTCGTCGCCGTCGGGCTCGCTGCTCGATCTCAGCATCGCCGCCAGCGGCGCTGCGACCTACGTCCACGACGGCGCCGGCGACTTCGTCGCCACCGCCCACTGGGAGGGCGTCGTGCCCCCGGTCGGCCATCACGCCCACTTCTCCCGCGCCACGCGCCCATGTGTGCCACGCCCGGCACGACGGCCAGGCCGCCCCTGGCACAGTGGCACGCCGCCGGCGCGGTAACTGGCTGATCTCTCGGCGAATCCTTCCTGGCACGGCCCTTGGACTGAGGCTGCGCGACCCAGTCGAGCGTGCGGAGGGGTGGGACTGGGAGAGGGAGGACGCGCCATGCGCGTTTGCGTCGGGAGACTGGTTTCGGTTCGTCGGCGGGGAGCTCTGGCCGGGGCGGTGTTGGCGCTGCTCGTGGCCTCCGGCGCGGGCGCACAGGGTGCGCCCGACTTCGATGCGGCGCCGTGGACGGGCGTCGGCTGTCCGGCCGACGAGCTCGTGCGGCACACGACGCCGGCGGGCGTCGATCTCGCGGGCGACGCCACGTACCCCGCGATCTACATCGCGCACGACGCCGACTACGCCTACTTCCGCTACCGGGTCGACGGCGACCCGAGCGGTCCCGGCACCTTCGCGCAGTACTCGTGGACGGCGCTCATGCAGGTGCCGTGGGGCGATCCGTTCCGCTACCAGTATCAGCTCTCGCTCAACGGCAAGGATGAGACGGTCGAGATCTGGGAGAACACCGTGGCGAGCGTGATCGACTTCGCGCCGCTCTTCCAGGACTCCTCCGAGGTGCTGCTGTTCTCGGCCCCGTCGGCCGGGCTCGCCCGCATCGCTCCTGCCGGCGATGGCTCGAGCTTCGGTGGCACGCCCGACTGGTTCGTCGATTTCGCGGTGCCGGTGCCAGCGCTCGTTCAGGCGGGCGCCATCGCCGAGGCAGCGGACCTCGACCGCGCGCTCTACTATCCGGCGACCTCCACCAATCCGAACAACTACAACAAGTCGA
This sequence comes from Candidatus Limnocylindria bacterium, assembly GCA_035559675.1. Taxonomy (GTDB): domain Bacteria; phylum Desulfobacterota; class Binatia; order DP-6; family DP-6; genus DATMAZ01. Next base: position 4,489 of record DATMAZ010000115.1, on the reverse strand, counting down.
CGCTCACCTGCTCGTTCCTTCCGGCTGCCTCCCTCTCGCTCGAGGCGGCTGTCACGCCGGCTCTCGTGCCCGCGCACGTGACGACCCCGCTCGCCTTCACGCTCACGGTGACCAACACCGGTGGGCGCGCGGCGCGCGGGCTCGTCGTAGGCGGTACGGCACTCCCCGCCTACGTGAGCGGGGCCGTCGTGACGGTCGCTTCGGACGACCCGCAGGTGACGTGGACGATCGTGAATGCCAACCCGCTCGAGGTGCGCACCTCGCTGCTGCCCGCCGGCGCGTCGCTCACGGTGACGCTGGCTGCCGAGGCGACCCCCGACTGCAACGCCGCCGACTTCGTGAACCACGTGAGCGCGTTCGCCACCAACGCCTCGGACGTGTTCGCCGACGCCGCGCTCGCCATCGGCGGCGCCGGCACCGAGACCTGCGACGGGCTCGACAACGACTGCGACGGCATCGTCGACGACGGCGGCGCGGCCGCCTGCGACGACGGCGACGCGTGCACGGTGGACGCCTGTGTGGCGGGCGCGTGCACGGCGACGCCGGTGGACGGCTGCACGCCGTGCACCACGGGCGCCGACTGCGAGGACGCCGAGGTGTGTACGCTCGACGTCTGCGGCCCCGCGGGCGTGTGCGAGCACGAGACACTGGCGGGCTGCCCGGCCTGCACGACCGACGCCGACTGCAGCGACGGCGATGCCTGCACCACCGAGCAGTGCGGCGCCACCGGCAGCTGCCTCGTGACCGTCATTCCCGGCTGCACGTCCTGCGCCGCGGATGCCGAGTGCGACGACGGCGATGCCTGCACCACCGACGCCTGCGCCGCCGGCGCCTGCACGCACACGGCCGCGCCGAGCTGCGTGCCGGCCGAGGTCTGCGGCGACTGCCTCGACAACGATGGCGACGATCTCGTCGACTACGAGGACGAGGACTGCTGCGCCGCTCAGGCCGGGCTCGACGTCCGGCGCATGCGGCTCAAGCCCACGACCACGACCCAGAACGTGCGCGGCAACCGGCTGCGGATGAAGGTGCGCAACGTGGCCTTCGAGGCCGCGGCGCTCGATCCGACGGCCGAGGACACCACGCTGCAGATCGCGGACGGCGCGGGACAGCTCTTCTGCCAGACCGTGCCGGCCGAGCACTGGAAGAACCGCAACGAGCGCGTCTTCCGCTTCAAGGACAAAACCGGGGCGTTCGCGGGCGGGCTCGCCAAGGGCACCTTCAAGGTGAAGAAGAACGGGCGCATCATGTTCGCCGCCAAGGGGAAGAGGGTGACGTTGGTCCCCACCAGCGGGCAGGCCGTCACCGTCACGCTGCGCGTCGGCGGCCAGTGCGCGCAGATGCAGCTCGGCATGCGGGCGCTCCGCCGCGCCGAGCGCGGGCTGGTCTTCCCGTAAGCCGCCGATCCGTCTCCCGCCGACCGGCTTGCAGTTTCTGGACTCGAATCGTAGCTTCGCCGGATGGCTGGCATCTGTGCGTACGGCGCCTACGTCCCCATGCTGCGGCTGGCGCTCGGCAAGAAGGGGGGCCCGGAGAAGGCCGTCGCCAACTGGGACGAGGACGCCGTCACGATGGCCGTCGCCGCCGCCGTCGACGCGCTCCGCGGCATCGAGCGCTCCACCGTCGATGCCCTCTACTTCGCGTCCACCTCGTACCCGTTCAAGGAGAAGCAGGGCGCGGCCATCATCGCCAAGGCGCTCGACCTCCGGCGCGACGTCTACACGGCCGACGTGGGCGACTCGCTGCGCGCCGGCACGAACGCGCTGCGCGCCGGGCTCGACGCCGTCCGCGCGGGCTCGGCCCGGCGGGTGCTGGTGGTCGCGGGCGAGACGCGCATGGCGGCACCGCGGACGGCGCTCGAGGCCAACATCGGCGACGGCGCGGCGGCGTTTCTGCTGGGCGACACCGACGTCGCCGCCGAGCTGGAGCGCGCGCACACGGTCTCGGACGAGATCATCGATCTCTGGCGCACCGAGGGCGACCCGTTCGTGCACAGCTGGGAGGACCGTTTCGTCGTCGACCACGGCTACCGCGACAACGTGGTGGAGGCGGTTCGCGGGTTGCTCGAGAAGGCGGGGATCGCGCCCAAGGACGTGACCAAGGCGGTGCTCTACGGGCCGGATGCCCGCAGCCACGGCACGGTGGCGAAGAAGCTCGGCTTCGAGGGCGCGCAGGTGCAGGACCCGCTGTTCGGCAAGCTCGGCAATGCCGGGGCGGCGTTCACGCCGCTGCTGCTCGCCGCCGCGCTGGCCGAGGCCAAGGCCGGGCAGCGGCTGCTCGTGGTGAGCTACGGCGACGGCGCCGACGCGCTGCTCTTCCACACCACGGCGCAGGTCGAGCGCCTCGAAGGCCGCCGCGGCGTCGCGTGGCACCTCGCGCGGCGCGCCGAGCTGCCCGGCTACGACATGTATCTCCGCTTCCGCCAGCTGCTCGCCACCGAGCACGACCGCCGCGCCGGCGCCGGGCTGTCGGCCACCAAGCACTTCCGCGACCGCGACACCGACATCACGCTGCGGGGGCAGCGGTGCCGCAAGTGCGGGCAGGTGCAGTTCCCGCGCCAGCGGGTCTGCTACAAATGCTTCGCCAGGGACGAGTTCGACGCCGTGCGCCTGTCCGACCGCGTGGGCACGGTGAAGAGCTTCACCTTCGACAACTTCGCCGGCAGCCCGAATCCGCCGCTGGTGGCGGGCATCGTCGACGTCGACGGCGCCCGGCTCTACATCCAGATGACCGACGTCGACCCGAAGGAGGTGAAGCTCGGCATGCCCGTCGAGCTCACCTTCCGCAAGATCCACGACGCCGGCGGAACGCCCAATTACTTCTGGAAGTCCACGCCGCTGAGGTAGCCATGAACAACGACGCCATCCGGGACAAGGTCGCGATCGTCGGTATGGGGTGCTGCAAGTTCGGCGAGAACTGGGACAAGGACCCCCAGGACATGATCGTCGAGGCGGCCTTCGAAGCCTACGCCGACGCCGGCATCGAAGATCCGCAGCGGCAGATCGAAGCCGTCTTCTGCGGCGCGCAGTATCCGTCGAAGGGCACGGCCGAGGTGGCCGACGCGCTCAAGCTCTTCAACCGGCCGGTGAGCATGGTGGTGAACTACTGCGCCACCGGCACCGACGCCTTCCGCTACGGCGTCTTTGCGGTGGCTTGCGGCATGTACGACACGGTGCTCGTGGTCGGCTTCGACAAGCCGAAGGATCGCGGCGTCTCGGGCCCGAGCGTCGCGGTGACGGGCGTGCGCGGGCTGCCGGCCACGCCCGCCGGCTGGTTCTCGCTCTGTGCCGCGCAGTACTTCCAGACCTACGGCGCCGGCCGGGAGGATCTCGCGCGGATCGCCGTGAAGAACCACCACAACGGCACGCTCGCGCCGAAGTCGATGCTGAAGCGCGAGATCACGATCGAGGACGTGCTGAACGCACGCATCATCTCCTGGCCGTTCGGGCTCTACGACTGCGCCGCGCAGTCCGACGGCGCCGCCGCGGCCATCATCACGCGGCGCGAGCTCGCCAAGAGCTTCCGCGACGACTACGTGCTGGTGCGAGCGATCGCCATCGCGCTCGGGCCGAACCCGCAGGAAGACCCGGATTTCGACTTCCTGCGCTGGAAGCCGAGCGCGTACGCCGCCGAGCAGGCCTACGCGCAGGCCCGCATCACGAACCCAGCCAAGGAGATCCACGTGGCGCAGGTCCACGACTGCTTCACGCTGACCGAGCTGCTGGCGTACGAGGATCTCGGCTTCTGCGAGAAGGGCAGCGCCAAGGAGCACATCAAGAGCGGCACGTTCGAGCTCGGGGGCTCGCTCCCGGTGAACACCGACGGCGGGCTCAAGACCTTCGGCCATCCGACGGGCGCCACCGGCGTTCGCATGATCTACGAGAACTACAAGCAGCTGCAGGGCAAGGCCGAGAAGCGGCAGGTGAAGAACGCCACGGTGGCGCTCAGCCACAACATCGGCGGCGCCCCGCAGGCGTGCGGCGTCTGCATCGTGGCGATGCCGTAGGCTTCGGCTTTTCACTTCGCAGGGCGGGTGGTAGGCTCCGAGCACTCGAATGCGTCGCCGGCGACGAGCCGTCCGGGCGGCCCTGATCGGGGCGGTGCTCCAGTTGACCGCGAGCGCTGCCGTCGCGGCGCAGGTGGTCGTCTGTCGGGCGCCCAGCGGGCACGTCGAGCTCGAGTCCACGCTCGACGGCGACTGCTGTCTCGCGCGCAGCGCCGCCCGCGACGCCCGGGTGCTGCGTTCCGATGATGCGTGCGCCGGCTGCATCGACACGCCGCTGCTGCGCGCCGCGCCGACGCCGCCGGTGAAGGACGTGCTCGTCACGCCCACTTTGGCGCCGCGCCACGCGGTGCCGGCCGGCGTGGTCGCCCGTTCCGGCTTCCGCCAGCCATCCGACGCGACGCCCGCTCCGCCCGGGCATCGGACCGTCGTCCTCCTGATCTGACGCTCGCGCCGGCTCGAGCACCGCGGACCGCCGCGAGCGGC
>DATMAZ010000114.1:0-6277 GCA_035559675.1 Candidatus Limnocylindria bacterium | reverse complement strand
CGCGTCCGCCGCGGCTGCCGCCACGCCGCCGCCGCGCAGCGGGCGATTGACCGCGCGAACGCCCTACGCTCGGGCTCGCTCACGGCGCGGTCGGGTCGAGCAGGTCCCGACCGTCGCTGGCGAGAAACACGGCCGCCTGCTCCTGCACGTCCTCGCGCGCGAAGATGTCGTGGCCGCCCGGGTCGTCGAAGATCCAGTGGCCGGCCACCCCGTCGGCGTCGCGCTGCGGAACGTTGGTCGGCAAGCCTGCGACCATCGCCAGCTCTTCGGTGAGCACGTTCCAGACCAGCGGGTCGTCGACGCCTTGCTGCACGAGCACCGGGGTGCGCGGCGTGCCCACGAACGGCGCGAGCCACCAGCGCTGCGCGAAGTTGAGGGAGTCCGACGGGTCGGCCGCGTGCTGGCCGAGCGCGATCGTCTGCGCGAGATACGCCTCGAACTCCGGAGTGCCGGCGTCGAGGCCGACGCGGGCGGAGTAGTAGCTCGCGTAGATCGGCCGCGTACCGGTGTTGAGCCCGTTGAGCGCCGTGCGGCCGCTCATCACGTTCAGCACGGCCGCCGTGATGGCCGGCTCGCTCGCCACGAAGGGCCCGCCGGCCAGCCCGCCCATGGAGATGCCGAGGTATCCGATGCGGGTGGCGTCGAGGTCGCTCGCCGCGTCGGCGTCGACGTGGATGCCCCGCCGAATCATGCGCACGAGCGCCATCTGGTCGGCGTTGGTCTGGCGGAAGATGTCGCGCAGCTGGAACGCCGAGCCGGTGAGCAGGTCGAGGAAGTTGCCGCGGCGGCCGTGCGAGGCGGCATCGATGCCGATCGTGGCGAGCCCGTGGCGGGCTAGCACCGGACCGACGCGCGACAGCACCTGCTGATTGCTGCCGGCGAAGCCGTGCTGGAAGATCACGACCGGATACGGTGGCGTGCCGGAAGCGGGCAGCGTCAGCACGAAGTCGAGTGGCACGACGGGCGGCGTGTCCGTTCCGTCGAGCCGCGCGGGGCTGAGGAGCCCATCGTCGCCGCGGAACTCGCGCGACGGCAGGAGCCCCACCACGACCCGCGCGATCTCGGGATGCGCGGCGAGATAGCTGCCGTACTCCGCGCTGCTCTCGTCGAACACGCCGATCGGTAGATCGTCGCCGGGATCGGGATCCTCCAGGATGGCGGCGATCGGCGAGGAGGCATCGAGCGCATCGAGGCGCGCCCCGAGCGCCCGGTGGCCGGCCTCGACGTCGAGGGTCGGAAACGAAACGGCGACCGCCACGTCGCGCGCGCGGAGCCCGAAGCTACGGATGGCGGCGAGCAGGCCGGGGAGATCGAGCGCGCGGTCGGTGCGCTCGAAAACCAGCACGGTTTTCGGGCGCACCGTGGCGATGTCGACAGGCCGCGACAACGCGATGCGGATCGGTTGCACGGGACTGAAGCCGTGCAGTTGCTCGAGCCCGTCGGCCACCGCACGGAGATCGGCGCGCGCCGCGGCGAGCGCCGGATCGTCGACGGGGACGCCGTCCCATGCGACGTGGTCGGGGATGCGGATCGTGCCGTCGGTTTGCACCAGCCGGCCGTCGGGATACGGGTTACCCGGCGCCTCCGGGTCGGCGGCGAAGCGGGCCACGGGGCCGCCGCGCGACCGCGGCGCCACGCCGAGCGCCGCGGCGAACGCCGCGTCTGCCTCGAGGCGGCGCCCGTCGTGATCGCGCACGCGGGTGGTGACCACCACCGCGTAGACGCGGTCGCCGACGAGCGGGACGATCGGCTGGATGGCGCCCGCCCAGTCGCCGTCCGTCACCGGCAGGAACGGCGGGAACACCGAGCCGCGGTCGGCGGCGAGCGCCACCCACTCGACCTCCACGTCACCGAGCGGCTCGACCGAGACCTCCAGTCCGTCGCGCTCGACGCGCAGACAGTATCGACCGGTGAAGCCGCGGCCCCGCGCGCCGAGCTGTCGCACCGACACGCTGGCATCGCCGTCGCCGTCGAGCATGAGCGTCATCGACAGCGGCAGCGCGCCGCGTCGGCGCGCCCCGCTCGCACGCAGCAACGCCCGCGTGCCCCGGTTGCCGGCGTCCGGTCGCGCCTCGAGCGTCACCTGGACGGTGCCGGCGGGGGCGAGCACCCGAAACGTGTCGCGGTCGGGCGGCTTGCCGACGCCGTCGCCCAGGCGGGCGCACGCGGTGGACACCGCGGCAGCCGCCGGGTGGGCGGTGGCGGCGAGCAGGAGGAGCGCGGCGAGCGGCCCTGAGGCGGTCCTCATCGACGCCGGTCCTAGCACGGGCGCGCACCGGCCGGCAGCTCGGCCGCCACGGGTAGCTCGTAAACAAGTCCGAAATTGCGCGAGGCGCGCCAAGATCGGACGCGACGTCCTCGTGGAAGGCGGCGGTGTGGGCAGCAGCAGCAGGCTGTCTATGGCGCGCGGAACCGAGCGGCAGCAGTTCGCCGCAGGCGGCCGGGTGGTGATACGTTCCGGCGCGACAACTTCGATCCCGGGGCCACGGTCGAGCTCTACGACAAGACCAGCGGCACCTTGGTCGAGGTTCTCCCGACCACCTTCACGTCGTCGACCGAGCTCACGGCGCGTGCCCGCGATCCCGACGGCATGCTCTCCGGACCGCCGAGCATCGGCCACTGCGCCCTCGACCTGTCGAGCTCGCCGATCGCATGCACGAGCAACGCCGACTGTCCGGCGGGCGCCGGCAGCTGCATCACCGGGAGCCAGCGCCTCACCATGTTCAACGACCAGATCTTCCTCACCCCGAGCTCGGCGCGGCGAAAGCTTCTTCTGCTTCCCCGCGCGGCTTCGGAGCGCCGACGCTGCGGGACATCTGGGACGCGGCCCTGGCGCTCGACCCGGCGGAGCTGAACGACCCGATCGCCTATCTCCGATCGCTCTCACGGATCTGCTAGAAGAAGAGCATGCCCGAAATCGGCCGCATGCTGGTGCTGCTCGGGGCCGTCGTGGTCGTGGTCGGCCTCGTGCTGATGCTCGCGCCGCACGTGCCGTGGCTCGGCCGGCTGCCGGGCGACGTGGTGGTGACGCGCGAGCGGTTCACCGTGTACTTCCCGATCGTCACCTGCCTCGTGGTGAGCGTCGTGCTGACGCTGCTGCTGAACCTCTTCTTCCGTAACTGAGCGGAATCCGGACGCATTCGTTCGGCGATGGCGCCTTGCCTTCGCCGCACCGCGTCCCTATCATCGCCCGAACCCATGGCCGGGCAGGCGGACTCTGGAACGGCGTCGCCGTCCCGGGCGGAGCTACGGCGGCGGTGGCGCGAAAGCGCCGTGATCGTCGTCATCCTGCTCGCCGTGCTCCTCTACGCGTACTTCGAGGTACGCCTGCCGCAGGTGGGGCGTCCCACGTCGTTCGGCACCGACGCGGTGCTGATCCTGCTGGCCAACATCAACCTGATCCTGCTGGTCTTGCTCGTCTTCCTGGTCGGCCGGAACATCTTCAAGCTCATCCTCGATCGCCGCCGGGGCGTGCTCGGCGCGCATCTGCGCACGCGGCTGGTGGTGGCGTTCGTCGCCACGGTGCTGCTCCCCACCACGCTGCTCTTCCTGGTGGCGCAGTCGTTCGTCGGCAACTCCATCGAGCGCTGGTTCAACCGGGAGGTGGAGCGCGCGCTCAAGGGGTCGCTCGAGGTGGCGCACACCTACTACAAGGAGTCGGCCGAGCGGTCGCTCGCGTTCGCGGAAAAGATCGCGGAGCAGGTGGCACGCACGCCCACGCTGCTCGACGCCCGCGAGCGGCGCGTGCTGCGTGCGTTTCTCGACGCCCGCCGCAGCGAGTACGAGCTCGATCTGGTGCAGGTGTTCGCCCGCGGCCGGCGCGTGGCGGCGAGCCGCGGCATCGCGCTCGTCGGCACCGGCCGTCTGGGCGCGACGCCGTTCACGCCGATCGTGCGTACGGCGTCCATGGGTACGGAGGCGACCGCGCGCGACCGGGTGGGGAAGACGGAGCTCATCCGGGCCGCGGCGCCCATCCTGCGCGACGGGGCCATCCTGGGCGTCGTGGTGGTGAACGCCGTGGTGCCGGAGCACGTGGTGAAGCGCCGCGAGTCGATCGACCGCTCGCTCAGCGAATATCTCAGCTTGAAGATCCAGCGCCGTCCGATCCAGACCGCCTACACCATCGCGCTCGTCCTGGTGACGCTCGTGGGGCCGCTCGCGGCCACCTGGCTTGCCTTCTACCTGGCGCGCGGCATCACCGTCCCGATCCAGCGGCTGGCCGAAGGCACGCGCGCGGTCGCCCAGGGCGACCTCGACGTGCGCATCGCCGGCAGCGGCGACGACGAGCTCGGCACGCTAGTGAACGCCTTCAACCAGATGACCCACGACTTGAAGGCCAACCGCACGGAGCTCGACGCGCGCCGGCGCTACCTCGAGACCGTGCTCGCCAACGTGGCGGCCGGCGTGGTGTCGACCGACGCCGACGGGAACGTCACCACCATGAACCGGGTCGCCGGGACGCTGCTGGATCTCGATCCCGCGGCCTGCCTCGGCCGGCCGCTGGCGAGCGTGCTCGCCGCCCCCGTCTACGCCGAGGTGCGGGCGCTGGTGGCGCCGCTGCTGGACGAGCACGGGGGCCGCCAGGACCGCGAGCCGTCGGTCGAGGGCCACGTCACCATCGACCAGCGCCGCGGGCGCGTGGCCGCGTTCCTCACCGGGACGCGGCTCGTCGACGACTTCGGGCGCTCCCAGGGCATCATGCTCTTCCTGGAGGACGTCACGCATCTCCTCCGCGTCGAGCGCATGGAGGCATGGCGCGAGGTCGCGCGGCGCATCGCGCACGAAATCAAGAACCCGCTCACCCCGATCCAGCTCTCGGCCCAGCGGCTGCGGCGGCGCTACGGGCCGCGGCTCCGCGACGACGGCACGGTGTTCGACGAGTCGACGCGCACGATCATCCAGCAGGTCGAGACGCTGAAGGCGATGGTGAACGAGTTCGCCACCTTCGCGCGCATGCCGGCCGCCGAGCACGTCGCGGCGGACGTGAACGCGCTCGTCGAGGACGTGCTGGTCCTCTACCGCGAGGCGCATCCCGACATCCGCTTCACGTTCGCGCCGGCCGCCGTGCTGCCGGAGGTGGAGATCGACCGTGACGGGGTGCGGCGCGTGCTGGTGAACATCCTCGACAACGCCGTCGCCGCGCTCGGTACGCTGCCGGGCGACGAGCCGCGGGCGCTCGACGTGCACACGGTCCACGACGTCTCGCTGGGTGTGGTGCGGATCGAGATCGCCGACAACGGCCCGGGCGTGTCGGCCGAGGCGCGGCCGCGGCTGTTCGAGCCGTACTTCTCGACCAAGCCCGAGGGCACCGGGCTGGGTCTGGCGATCGTGTCGGCGATCATGGCCGATCACAAAGGGTTCGTGCGCGTGCGGGACAACCATCCGCGCGGCACGCGCTTCGTGCTCGAGTTTCCGGTCCGGCGGGCGCATGCGGTGGCGCGTGCCCCGCTCGGCGCGTATGGAACGGGGTGAGGAAGAGAGGGCGGGGTCATGGCGGACACCATTCTGGTCGTCGACGACGAGGAGAAGATCCGGCACACGCTGCGCGGCGTGCTGTCCGACGAGGGCTACGAGGTGCTGGAGGCGGAGGACGGGCAGGCGGCGCTGGACGTGCTGGCGCGCGGCATCCCGCGGCTTGCCATCGTCGACATCTGGATGCCGGAGGTCGACGGCATCGAGCTGGTGCAGCGCATGCGCGCGCAGGCGCCCGAGCTGCCGATCATCGTCATCTCCGGGCACGGCACGATCGAGACGGCCGTGCGGGTGATCCGTCTCGGCGCCTTCGACTTCCTGGAGAAGCCCTTCGAGCTCGACCAGCTGCTCGACGTGGTGAACCGCGCGCTCGGCGACGGGCGGGCCGCCCCGGCCGCGCGCCCCGAGCTGCCGCCCGACGCCGGACAGGTCCGCTCGGTGCGCGCGGCGCCGCGGCGCCTCGCGCAGCGGACCATCGCGCGCGGCATGGTGGTGAACGGGCAGGGCCTGCATTCGGGCGTGCGCACGGGGCTCATCCTGCAGCCGCTGCCGCCCGGGAGCGGCATCGTGTTCGGCAGCATCTCGACGCAGCAGACGGTGCCGGCGCTGATCGACTTCGTCGACACCACGGGGTACGCCACCACGCTCGCGCGCGGCGGCATGGTGGCGAAGACCGTGGAGCACTTGATGGCCACGCTCCACGCCTACGGCATCACCAACCTGCTGGTGAAGATGAACGCCGAGGTGCCGATCCTCGACGGCTCGGCGCTCGAGCTCTGCGCGTTGCTCGACGAGGCGGGCGTGG
>DATMAZ010000113.1:0-59414 GCA_035559675.1 Candidatus Limnocylindria bacterium | reverse complement strand
CGCGTGGTGGGCGCGGCCGGCCCGTGGCGCGTCGTTGCCGAGTGGTGGCGCGAGCGTCCGTGCCACCGCGACTACTACGACTTCGAGCTCACCGACGGCGGCGTCTACCGCTGCTTCCGCGACCTCGGTACCGGCCAGTGGTACGTCGACGGGGTGTACGACTGACCTGCCTGCGCGGCGCTCAGCGCTGTGCCCCGGCCGCCACCGCCGCCGGGACGACGCCGTCGCGCAGCGCGAGCAGCGCCTCGCGCGAGCCCTGAAACACGTTCAGGTCGACCAGCCCGTCGATGCCGCGCACCCGGCCGTTGTGCGCGTACTGCCAGAAGGCCCACACACCGAAGCGCGCGTGCGGGCGGCCAAAGAGGCTGCGGGCCCAGGTCGCGTGGCCGTCGAGCCGCCCGTCGAGGATGCGCTCCCAGCTCTCGCGCGTGAAGTACACGATCGGCCGCCGCCCGTAGGCGCGCGCCGTGAGACCGAGGAACACGTCGAGCTCGCGGCGGATCGCGTCGATGCTCTCCCAGCGGCGGCAGTTGCCGGCGAACTCGACGTCCACCGCCGGCGGCAGCGCCTCGGGATCGGGCGGCACGACCGCGGTCAGATTCGCGGCCTGCGCGGCGCCCGGCGTGCAGAAGGTGAAGAAATGGTAGGCGCCGCGCACCACGCCGGCGCGCGCCGACGCGTCCCAGTTCTCGGCGAAGCGTGGATCGCGATGGTCGCCGCCCTCGGTCGCTTTGATGAAGGCGAAGTGCACGCCAGAAGCCGCCACCGCCTGCCAGTCGACGGTGCCCTGATAGCGCGACACGTCGATGCCACGGACCGGGAACTCGGCGAGCGACGGGTAGTTCACGCGCACGAACCCCCACTCGTACGCGGCCACCAGCGCGGCCACGGCGGCGGCCAGCGCGATCAGTGCGGCGGAGAGGCGTCGCATGGTCCCACGATCGTCTGCTCGATCTGCTCGACCCGCATCGGCAGCCCCGGCTGCACGGCGCCGCGCGGTCTTGCTACCTCCGGGTGGTGCGCGCGTCAACGGCGGCTCGCGCTCGCCTCGCGACCTCTAGCGCTCCGCATCCATGTGAGTACAGTAAGTCCCCTCTCGTCGATGGCCGTTGGCGACATTGCTCGCATGGTCGCGCTTGCCGCCGTGTACTTCGCGGCCGCCAAGCTAGGCCTGTCGTTTGCGTTCACGGTGCCGCAGGTCTCGCCGGTGTGGCCATCGACCGGCCTCGCCATCGCGGCGCTCGTGCTGGGCGGGCGCCGTCTGTGGCCCGGCGTCGCCGCCGGCGCGTTCGCGGCCAACTGGACCACGCACGAGCCCGCGCTCACCGCGCTCGCCATCGCCGCCGGCAACACGCTGGAGGCGCTGCTCGCCGTCACGCTGCTGCGGCGCACGAGCTTCCGCGCCGCGCTCGACCGGCTGCGCGACGTGCTGGCGCTGATCGCCGCCGCCGCCTTTGCTCCCGTGGTGAGCGCCACCGTGGGCGTGACGAGCCTGTGCCTCGGCGGGGTGCATCCATGGGCGGCGTTCGCGCCGCTGTGGTCGCTCTGGTGGATCGGCGACGCCGTGGGCGCGCTGGTGACGGCGCCGCTCGTGCTCACCTGGCTCGCGCCGCGGCCGGCGGGCCCGCTGCCGGCCGAGCGGCTCGCCGAGAGCGGCGCGCTGCTCGGCACGCTGGTGGTGGTATCCGTGACGGCGTTCATGAGCGCGCCGGGCCTGGCCGGGCGCGGCTATCCGCTGCACTACGCCGTCTTTCCGCTGGTCGTCTACGCCGCGCTCCGTCTCGGACAGCGCGGTGCGTCGCTCGCCGTCTTCACGACCTCGGCGATCGCGATCTCGGGCACCGTGAATGGGTGGGGACCGCTCGCCGCGGGCACGCCCACCGAACGGGTCGTCGTCCTGCTGTTCTTCCTGTCGGTGGTCGCGGCCACCGCGTTGCTGCTGGCCGCCGCCACCATGGAGCGCGACGCCGCGGAGCGCAGGCGGGCGCTCGGCTTCGAGCGCCTCGAGGAAGGCGAGCAGCGGCTCCGGCTGGCGCTCGAGGCGGGTCGCATGGGCGTGTGGGACTGGGACATCGCCACCGACCGGGTGCGCTGGTCGGACAACCTGCCGGCGATCTTCGGCGTCGATCCCGCCGACTTCCCGAAGCAGGCGAGCGGGCTCCTGAGATTCATCCACCCGGACGACCGGGCGCGCGTCGAGCACAGCGTGCGAGAGGCGCTCGAGCGCGGGAGCTTCGAATTCGAGTTCCGCACCCCGGGACGCGACGGCAAGGAGCGCCGGATCGCCACCACCGGCACCATGTTCCGCGGCGCCGACGGCCGGCCCGCGCGCATGCTGGGCGTCAACATGGACGTGACGGGGCACCGCCGGCTCGAGGCGGAGCTCACGCAGCGCGCGGCCGACCTCGCGGAGGCCGACCGGCGAAAGGACGTCTTCCTCGCGATGCTGGCGCACGAGCTGCGCGGCCCGCTCGCTCCCATCAGCAACGCGCTGCAGGTGCTGCGCGCCTCACCGGCGAACGCCGACCGCGCGCTCGCCATCGCCGAGCGGCAGATGAGGCAGCTCGTGCGGCTGGTCGACGACCTGCTGGACGTCTCGCGCATCACGCGCGGCAAGATCACGCTCGTCCGCGAGCGGGTGGCGCTCCACGAGGCCGTCTCCCGTGCGCTCGAAACGACCCGCGCGCCGATCGACGCGGCGAGGCAACGGCTCGCCGTTTCGCTGCCCGCCGAGCCCATCTGGCTCGACGCCGACCCGGCGCGGCTCGAGCAGATCCTCGGCAACCTGCTGGCCAACGCCGCCAAGTACACGCCCGAAGGCGGCGCGATCGAGCTCGCCGCCGAGCGTCAGGACGGCCAGGTCGTGATCCGCGTCCGCGACACGGGCCCCGGCGTGCCCGACGAGCTGCGCCCGCGCATCTTCGACCTGTTCGTCCAGGGCGACACGTCGCTCGAGCGCACGCGCGGCGGGCTCGGCGTGGGGCTCACCATCGTGCGGCAGCTGGTCGAGCTGCACGGCGGCACGATCGAGGCGCGCACCCCGGAGAGCGGCAGCGGCGGCGAGTTCGTGGTCACCTTGCCGGTGGCCGAGCCGCCCGCCGCCGCGGCGAGCGCCGAGACCGAGACGCGAGGGGCGGCCAACGGCCGGCGCTCCGTGGTGATCGTCGAGGACAACGCGGACGCCGCCGAGAGCCTGGCCTGCATGCTGGAGATCTGGGGCCATCGCGTGCGCATCACCGCCGACGGCCAGAGCGCGCTCGCCGAGGTGGAGAGCGGCGCCGCCGACGTGGTCCTCTCCGACCTCGGCCTGCCGGGCATGACGGGCTACGAGCTGGCGCGGCGCATCCGCGCCCATCCGCGGGGTCAGCGCGTGCTGCTGATCGCCGTCTCGGGCTACGGGCAAGCCGACGACCGGGCCCGCGCGCTGGCCGCGGGCTTCGATCATCACCTCGTGAAGCCGCCCGACCTCTCGCACCTGGCCGAGCTCTTGACGGCCGCCAGGCCGGGCGAATAAAAGACGAATATCACGCCCGCCCCACGAGGCTTCCGTGTCCCAGCCGGCCTACGTCGAGCTGCGCTGTCGCAGCGCGTTCAGCTTTCTCGACGGCGCGTCGCTCCCCGAGGATCTGATCGACCGTGCCGCGGCGTGCGGCTACGACGCGCTGGCGCTCGGCGATCGGAGCGGCGTTTACGGCGCGCCGCGCTTCTTCCAGGCCGCACGCCGCGCCGGCGTGCGGCCGATCGTGGGCGCCGCCGTGGCGCTCGACGGCGTGGGATGGCTGCATCTCCTCGTCGAGGACCGCACCGGCTACCGCAATCTCTGCCGGCTGCTCACCGACGCCGCGGCCGGCCGCCCGAAGGGCGCCGCGTGCGCCACCTGGGCGCAGCTCGAAGAGCACGCCGGCGGGCTCTTCTGCCTCGCCGGCGGGCGCGACGGCCCGCTCGCCGGGTCCGATGCCGCCGCCCATCTCGACTGGCTGCGCGCGCTCTTCGCCGGCCGCCTCGCCGTCGACGTCCATCGCCACCACGCGCGGGACGGCGAGCGCTTCGCGCGCCGGCTGGCCGATCTCGCCGAGGCCCACCACGTGCCGGTGGTCGCCACCAACGACGTGCGCCACGCCACGCCCGAGCGGCGCGCGCTCTTCGACGTGCTCACCTGCATCCGGCTCGGCACCACGCTCGACGCCGCCGGCCGCCAGCTCGCCGCCAACGCCGAGCATCATCTGAAGACACCCCACGAGATGGCGGCGCTCTTTCGCGACCGTCCCGAGTGGGTGCACGAGAGCCGGCGCATCGCCGAGCGCTGCCGCTTCACGCTCGCGGATCTCGGCTATCGCTTCCCCGACTATCCGCTCGCGCCGGGCGAGACGCCGATCGGGCGGCTGCGCCAGCTCACCTGGGAGGGTGCGCGCGCGCGCTGGCGTCCCGTCACCGAGCGCGTGCGCCGCCAGCTCGAGCACGAGCTCGCGCTGATCGAGAAGCTCGAGCTGGCGGGCTACTTCCTCATCGTCTGGGACATCGTGCGTTACTGCCGCGAGCGCGGCATCCTCTGTCAGGGCCGCGGCTCGGCCGCCAACAGCGCGGTCTGCTACGCGCTCGGCATCACGGCGGTCGACGCCGTGTCGATGGAGCTGCTGTTCGAGCGCTTTCTCTCCGAGGAGCGCGGCGAGTGGCCCGACATCGACCTCGATCTGCCGTCGGGCGACCGCCGCGAAGAGGTGATCCAGTACGTCTACCGCCGCTACGGCCCGCGCGGCGCGGCCATGACGGCCACCGTCGTCTCGTACCGCGTGCGCAGCGCGGTGCGCGAGGTCGGCAAGGCCATCGGCCTCTCGCCGGAGCAGGTCGACCGGCTCGCCAAGCTGCTGCGCGCGCACGGCTGGCACGACCGGCACGACGAGCTGGCGGCGCAGCTGCGCAACGGCGGCGTCGATCCGAGCGCGCCGCGCATTGGCTTGCTCGTCCGCCTGGTCGAGCAGCTGCGCGGGCTGCCGCGGCACGTGGGCCAGCACACCGGCGGCATGGTGATCGCCGCCGGCCGCCTCGACGACGTGGTCCCGCTCGAGCCGGCCACCATGCCGGGGCGCACCGTCATCCAGTGGGACAAGGACGACTGCGCCGACCTCGGCCTCATCAAGGTCGATCTGCTCGGGCTCGGCATGCTGGCCGCGCTCGAGGAGGCGATCCCGCTCGTGCGCGAGCACGAAGGCGTCGAGCTGGACCTCGCACATCTCCCGCCCGACGATCCCGCGGTCTATGCAATGCTCCGGCGCGCCGACACCATCGGCGTCTTCCAGGTCGAGAGCCGCGCGCAGATGGCGACGCTGCCGCGCATGCGGCCCGAGCGCTTCTACGACCTCGTGGTGGAGGTCGCGATCATCCGCCCCGGGCCCATCGTGGGGCAGATGGTGCATCCGTATCTCCGCCGCCGCCGCGGCCTCGAGCCGCCGACCTACGCGCACCCGTCGCTCGAGCCCATCCTGGCGCGCACGCTCGGCGTGCCGCTCTTCCAGGAGCAGCTGCTGCGCATCGCCATGACGGTGGGCGGCTTCACGGGGGGCGAAGCCGAGGAGCTCCGCCGCGCCATGGGCTTCAAGCGCTCGGTCGAGCGCATGCAGGCGATCGAGGCGCGGCTGCGCGCGGGCATGACGGCGCGCGGCATCACGGGCGCCACGCAGGACGAGATCGTGCGCGGCATCACGTCGTTCGCGCTCTACGGCTTCCCCGAGTCGCACGCGGCGAGCTTCGCGCTGATCGCCTATGCCTCGGCGTACCTGAAGACCCACCATCCGGCCGCGTTCTACTGCGCGCTGCTGAACGCCTGGCCCATGGGCTTCTACCACCCGGCCACGTTGGTGAAGGACGGCGAGCGCCGCGGCGTGCGCTTTCTGCCGATCGACGTCACGCGCTCGGCGTGGCGCTGCACGCTCGAGCCGGTGGCACCCGCCGAGCCGGGACGGCGCCCGCTCGGCGTGCGGCTCGGGCTCCGCTACGTCATGGGACTCCGCCGCGACGCCGCGGAGCGGCTGATCGCCGCGCGGCCGCTCGACTCGGTGGCGAGCGCGGCGCAGGCGGGGCGGCTTCGCCGCGACGAGGTGGAGACGCTCGCCCACGCCGGCGCGTTCGCCGCCTTCGGCCTCACGCGTCGCGAAGCGCTCTGGCAGGCGAGCGCCGTCGAGCGCGATCCGGCCTCGCTCTTGTCGCGCGTGCGGCCGGCGCGCCGCACCGCACCGCTCGCGCCGATGACGGCGTTCGAGGAGACGGCCGCCGACTACGCCACGACCGGCCTCACCACCGGCCCGCACGTGATGGCGTACTTCCGCGAGCGGTTGGCGGCGGCCGGCGTCGTCGCGGCGCGCGACCTCGCCCGCCTACACGACGGCGCCGCCGTGCGCGTGGCCGGGCACGTGATCGTCCGCCAGCGGCCCGGCACCGCCAAGGGCATGTGCTTTCTCACGCTCGAGGACGAGACGGGCACCGCCAACGCGTTCCTCACGCCGCCGCTCTACGAGCGGTTCCGGGTGCTGCTGAACACGTCTCCGCTCGTCTGCATCACCGGCCGGCTCGAGCGTCGCGAGGATGTCCTCCACGTGCGGGCGAGCGATCTTCGCCGGCTCGCCGAGGCGCCCGCGCTGCCCGAGGGGCACGACTACCACTGAGGTCGGTCGTGTCCGTTCGATCGCGGTCGGTCGCGTCCGTTCGATGCCGCGCGCGGTTCAGCGGCCAGCAGGCCCTGCTTCTTCGCCCACCACACATAGTCGCCGTCCATGGAAACCCTCGGGGCGTCCACCTACTCGGCAACCTGCCACCCACCCTGCCAGATCACCGCTTCAACGAGGGCTGAGTTTGGGCGTGCTTCCTGTGTACACTTCATGGTGCGCTGCGTACAAGCCCCCCACAACTCCGAGGGCACCGAGACGCTCGAGCGCGCTCGGCGGCTACGCGCGGCGCCGAAAGCGGATGGGGAGGTCGTTCAGACCGCGGATGATGAAGCTCCCCAAGTACGAGAGCGCGCTCGGATCCGCGAGCTCGAGGCGATCGAGCCGCGCGAGCAGCCGCTCGAAGCTGATGCGCACCTCGGTGCGCGCCAGACTGGCGCCGATGCAGAAGTGCTCGCCGTATCCGAAGGCGACGTTGCGCCGGGCGTTCGGACGCCGGACGTCGAAGCGATCGGGATCGGCGAACACGCGCGGATCCCGATTGGCCGCGCCGATCACGGCCATCGCGATCGAGCCCGCCGGGACTGCCACGCCCGAGATCGTCGTGTCCTCGAGCGCCAGGCGAAACGACCCCTTGATGGGTCCCTCGAGGCGCAAGCACTCCTCGACGAAGTTCGGGATCATCCCGGGATCCTGACGGAGCGCGTCGGCGACTGCCGGCTGCTCGCAGAGAATGCGCATCGCCGCCAAGAGCAGACGCGCCGTCGTCTCCTGGCCGGCCGCGAAGATGATGCTGGCGAGGCGGACGACGTCCTCCACCGCCGGAAGCTCGCCATCGGCGAAGCGGACGGTGGCGAGCCGGCTCATGAAGTCGTCGCGCGGCTCGGCGCGGCGCTCCTCGATGTAGCGGGTGAAGTACGGCGCCAGATTCGCGAACACCTGATCGGCAACGTGCCGGCCCTTGGGGTCGCCGACGTTACCGCGCTGGCCGCCGAGCCAGCCGCGAAACGTCTCGTGGTCTTCGTGCGGGACCCCGAGCAGGTCGGCGATCACCAGCAGCGTGAACGGCTTCGCGTAGTCGGCCGAGAACTCCGCCTCGCCGCGCTCGGCGAACTCGTCGATCAGCCGATCGGCCAGCGTCAGGATGAACTCCTCGTTCTGCTTGAGCCGGTTCGGAGTGAACAGCCGGCCCGCGAGCGTGCGATGCCGGGTGTGCTTGGGCGGATCGAGCGACGGGAGCGTGTCGCCCATCGGCACCTCGTGGCGGCCCCGCTCGATGGCCTCGGCCCAGCGCTCGCCGGGCGCCGGCTTCGGCACGCTGACGAACGGGCCGAGCGGGCCGACGATCGCCGAGAAGCGGGCATGGTCCCGGTAGATCTCCTCGACGTCGTCGATGCGCGAGAGCATGAAGACGCCCTGGTGCGGTTCGCGGAACACCGGCCCCCGTTCGTGCAGCGCGCGGTAGTACGGAATCGGATCGGCGAGGATCTCCGGGTCGGTGAAGAAGTCCCGTTCGAGCACGTTCATCCGCTGCCTCCTCGGCACCGCTCGATGCCGAGCATGGTGCGCACGACCAGCAGCACTTCCCGCTTGTGCTGCTCGATCTCGTCCTGGCCCCACGACGGCGTCGCCGCGCCCTGCGCGAGCCAGGGGATCGCGGCGAAGTGGAAGACCGTCATGGCGCCCGTGAGACTCATGAACCGATGGGGCTCGATGAGCGGTCGCAGCTCGCCCGAGGCCGTGCCCTCGTCGATCACCGAGCGGAACCACTCGACGGTCGCGCTCCCGGAGCGGACGAACTGGGAGACCATGCCGGGCTGCGCGCTCGCCGCCTCCCGCAGGATGAGGCGCGCCACGGTGGGCCGCCGCGCGATGTAGTCGATCCAGCCGAGCAGCGAGGCCTCGAGCCGCTCGACGGCGCTGCCGCCGGTCGGCAGCGCGGCCGTCCAGTCGCCGAAGATTTCGTCGAGGACCGCCGTGTAGAGCTCCTGCTTGTCGCCGAAGTGGTAGAAGATGGCCGCTCGCCGGATGCCCACCTGGGTCGCGATGTCCTCGACCCGCGTGGCCTCGTAGCCGCGGGTCGCGAACAGGATCTCGGCCGCCGCCACGATCTCCGCGCGCGTCCGGGTGCCCTTCTCCCGGCGGCGAATCGGCTTCGGCACGGCGGAGCTGGGCAGCATTTCGGTTGCTCTTATACTTGCGCGCAAGTAAATTCAGCAAGCTCCGCGAACGGTGAGCCCATGAGGAGTGGCGATGTCCCTTCCTGCTGACCAGGTCCTGATCTCGGCCGACGATCATCTGGACATCCACGCCATGCCGCCGGACCTCTGGTCGTCGCGCTTGCCGCGGGAATGGCGCGAGCGGGGGCCGCGCGTCGAGAACACCCCCGACGGCCCGTGGTGGCTGTGCGACGGGAAACGCGTCTCACCCAGCGGCCGCAAGGAGACCGGCTTCATCGCGGCGCACGACCACGGCTTCCGGCCCGGGCAGGTGCAGACCCGGCTCGAGGACATGGACCGCGACGGCGTGCGCGCGCAGGTGGTCTACGGCCCGATGTGCACGCAGCTGCAGATCACCGACGCCGCGCTGCACGAGCAGGTCGCGCGCGTCTACAACGACTGGGCGGCCGCGTTTCAGCGCGAGTCCCCCGAGCGGCTGATCCTGCTGCCGGACATTCCCTCGTACGACCCCGAGGTCGCCACGCGCGAGCTGCGCCGCTGCGCCGCGCTCGGCCACAAGGGCGCCATCGTCAGCAACACCGTGGGCCGCGGCAAGCCGCTCTTCCATCCCGCCTGGACCACGTTTTGGGACGCGGCGGAGGAGATCGGCATCCCGATCCACGTGCACCTCGCGCCGGCGGGCCTCCACAGCCTCACCCCGACGCTCGGCTCCTGGGAGATGCCCGCCGCCGTCGCCGTGGTGCCGATGCAGCTCGACGAGGTGCTCGCGGGCATGATCTTCTCGGGCATCCTCGAGAAGCGGCCCCGCGTGAAGTTCGTCATGGGCGAGGCGGGGCTCGGCTGGATCCCGTACGTGATCGAGCGCCTCGACCACGAGCTGCACAAGTACGGCTCCAAGATCCGCGACCACAAGATCGCGATGCTGCCGAGCGAGATCTTCGCGCGCCAGGTGTTCACCACCTACGAGGACGAGGGGCTCGGCGTCGAGCTGATTCCGCGCATCGGCGTCGACAACGTCATGTGGGCTTCGGACTACCCGCACGGCGACAGCACCTGGCCACATTCGCGCAAGGCGCTCGCCGAGTCCCCGCTGGCGCGCCACGGCACGGACGTCTTGCGGAAGGTGACGTGCGAGAACGCGGCGCGCGTCTACGGTTTCCAAGTATAGCAAGCCGAGCTGCGTGCCTGGCATGTGGTCGCCACCATGATCGACTTCGAGGATCAGGTGGCGATCGTCACCGGCGCCGGCCGCGGGCTCGGCCGCCTCTATGCGCTCGAGCTGGCGCGGCGCGGGGCGGCTGTCGTGGTGAACGACGTCGGCGGCAGCATGGCGGGAAGCGGCGCCGACCCCCGGATCGCCGACGCGGTCGTCGCCGAGATCGAGCAGGCCGGCGGGGTCGCCGTCGCGTCCTACGACTCGGTCGCCAGCCGGGAGGGCGGTCAGGCGATCGTGGACACCGCCATCCGACGCTTCGGCCGCCTCGATGTCGTCGTGAGCAACGCCGGCATCTTCCAGACGCGGCCCTTCGACCAGCTCTCCGCGGAGGACTGGCACGCGATGCTGAACGTGCACCTCTCCGGCACCTTCTACGTGAGCCAACCGGCGTTCCGGGTGATGAAGGCGCAACGCTACGGCCGCTTCGTGTTCATCTCCTCGTCGGCTGGCATGTTCGGGCAACCGTCATCCGCCCACTACGCTGCCGCGAAGGCCGGCATCGTCGGGCTGGCCAACGTGATCGCGATCGAGGGTGCGGAGCACGGGATCCTGGCCAACACCGTGCTCCCCTTCGGCTATTCGCGCATGGTCTCCGAGACCGTCGGCGACCCCGAGACGCTGCTTGCGGAATCCGCGTTCCTGCGCGCGATCCGGCCCGAGCTGGTCGTCCCCCTGGTGGTGTTCCTCGCCAGCCGGGCCTGCGACGTGACGCATCAGAGCTACTCGGCCGGCGCGGGCCGATACGCCCGCGTCTTCGTGGGTCTGGCACCCGGCTGGGTCGCCGAGCACGGCGAGGCGACCGCGGACGACGTGGCCGCGCATTTCACCGACGTGTCGGCAACCGACTCCTTCACCATTCCCGCGTCGATCTTCGATGAGGTCTTCGCGATCTGCAGCCGGCTCGGTATCGACAGCTAGCGGCGGATCGCGGACAAGGAGGCACCGTGCCCTACGAAAGCAGCGCGCAGCCCATCAAGCTCGGCTATCTCTTCGATTTCAAGCTGCCGCCGGGCTACCCGAAGGAGATGCGGGACGATCTCACGCAGACCTTCGAGCTGGTCTTCGAGGACGGCCTGCAGCAGGGGATGATCGACCGCCCGGTGGAGATCGTCTTCCGCGAAGTGGAAGGCTTGCCGAAGGGAAGCGTGAAGGCGGTGATCGACGCCTACGGCGAGCTGGTGGACGAAGGCTGCCTCGCCGTCTTCGGCCCGGCCATCACCGACAACTGCGTGCCGACCAAGGAGGCCATCGAGCAGCGCTTCCGCGTGCCGGCGCTCAGCGTCACCGGTGCCGAGGACTGGCTCGGCGAGTGGACCTTCTCGCTCTCGATGGGCTCGATGACCGACGAGCCGATCTTCTGGGCGCACCTGCTCAGGCGGGGCGGGCACACGCAGATCGGCGTGCTCGTCGAGCAGTCGCTGGTCGGCGAGAGCTACGCCAAGTCGTTTCACACCGCGTGTCGGGCCGCGGGGATTCGCATCGTCGCCGAGGAGACGATTCCCCAGACGGCCCAGGACACCAGCCGGGCGGTGCGCGCGCTGCACGCCGCGAAGGTCGAGGCGATCGTCCACTGCGGCTTCGGCTTCGGCATCGTATTCGTCAATCCCGTGCTGCAGGAGCTCGGCTGGGATCCGCCTCGATTTCTCGGCACGGCGTTCCAGAATGCCTGGATCAACCCCATCATGTGGAACGCGATCCTCGGCTGGACGGGTCTCGATCAATACGACGAGGGCAACCCGGTGGGCCAGGCGTTCCTCGATCGCTTCCAGGCGCGCTACGGCCGGCGGCCGGAGTACTGCGTTCCGCTCGTCAATCGCGACGCTGCCACCGTGCTGCTCCACGCCTTCGCCGACGCCCGGCCGTTGTCGCCCCGCGGCGTGAAGGAAGCGCTCGAGCGCGTGAAGATGCTGCCCGCGGCTTCGGGCGCGCCGGGCACGCGTCTCTCGTTCGGCAAGTGGACGCGACGGGGCTGGATGGGCGCCGGCTATCTCGTGGCGCGTCGGCTCGATCCGGACGGGAAGACCGCTCACCGCGTGGCGCGCTTCGGCGAGGACTGACGGGACGGCTCAGGCGCGCCGGAGCGGTCGGACGGGGAGGTAGCCCCACCCGCGTACGCTGGCGGTGTGGGCCATCTCCCCCCGGGCGACGTCGACGTCCCAGTCGGGCCAGCGGCGCAGGATCTCCTCCAGGGCAACGCGACCCTCGAGGCGCGCCAGCGCGGCGCCGAGACAGAAGTGGATGCCGTAGCCGAAGGCCAGATGCGGCCCTTCGTTGCGGCGAACGTCGAGTCGATCGGGGTTCGTGAAGTGCCGTTCGTCGCGATTGGCGGCGCCGTTGAGCAGCAGCATGGTCGATCCTGCGGGAACGCGCGTTCCCCACAGCTCGACGTCGCGCTGCACGTAGCGAGCCTGCACGGGCGATGGCGACTCCAGGCGGAGGATCTCTTCCACCGCATCGGGGATGAGCGTCGGGTCGTCGACCAGCAGGCGGCGCTGGTCCGGGTGCTGGGCGAGCAGCTGCATCGCGAAGCCGATCAGCCGGGTGGCGGTCTCGTTGCCGGCGCCAGCCACCATGCTTGCGTAGGTGACGACCTCGTCGCGGCCGAGCCGCCGCCGCGAGCCGTCCGGCTCCTCGATCTCGGCACGCAGCAGCTCGGTCATGAGGTCGTCGGACGGGTGGCGTGCGCGCCAGTCGACGTAGTCGCCGAGCACGGACATGACGTCGAACGCCGACTCGTCGAACTGGATCGGCGTCCCGTCGGTCGCGAGCGCGGCGCCGGCACGCCGCCGGTAGGCGTGCTGGTCGGCTTCCGGGATGCCGAAGAGAAAGCCGATGGTCCTAAGCGGCATCTCGATGCCGAACTCGCCGATGACGTCGAACTCGTCCCGATCCACGAGCGCGTCGAGCGCTGCGACGCAGCAGCGACGCACGAGCGGCTCCAAGTCCAGCATCCGGCGCGGGGTGAACACGCGGGCGAGCAGCGCCCGGTGGGCGTCGTGGATCGGGGGATCCTCCCAGAGGAGAATGCCCGGCGGGATCTGGACGCCGGCCTTGATCACCTCCAGCACCGTCCCCCGGCCCGAGCGGTAGGTCTGCCAGTCGGCCAGCGCCGGCTTGACGTCGTCCCAGCGGCTGAGCGCGTAGAAGTCGAGCGTCGTGTTCCGATAGAGCGGCGCCTCGTCCCGCAACCGCTTCCACGTGGGATACGGATCGTCGTCGATGTGGACGTCGTACGGATCGTAGTGCACGGTCATGGCGGCTGCCTATTCGGGTTGGTTCGGGACGCCGTCGAACAGCGGCTCGCTCGGACCGACGCGCACCAAGCCCGCCTCCTTGGTGACGAGATGCGGCAGGAAGACCGCGAGGTAGACCGCGTGCCCCACGACGACGAAGCCCGCGATCGACAGCAATGACGCGCGAAGCCGGCTCGGCGTCTTCGAATCGGCCCACACCTCGATGACGGTGCGGCCGCGGGCATCCGTTCGTCCGAGCAGATACGTGAACACCATCATCTGCACGCCCATCGCGAGCGCGTCGTACAGCGGGTACTGGTGCTTCGTGCCCTCCCAGAGCGCGAGCCCGCCGATCACGCGGCCGTAATGGACCACGCCGAGCTGCGCGCCGAGGATGGCGTTGAAGCAAAATGCCCAGACGCAGCCGACGACGAGTCCCGTGCCGAGCAAGGTGAGCGGCCGGCGCCATCCGAACCTGGCGCTCGCCCGGCGCCCGAGCGCGGCGCCGACCACGGCGGGCAGCACGAAGTAGGCGACGTAGCCCGCAGGAACCGACGCCGGCAGGCCGCCCCAGGTCACGTTCAGCGGCCACCAGGCCGGCATGCGGGGAATGGCGGGCGGGAACTGCGCGTACATCGCCCAGTCGTAGGGGGCTTCGATCCACGAGATCGAGATGGCCGAGATGCACACGAGCAGCAGCGGGTGCAGCCGCTGTCGCCGAACGCTCAGGTAGACGCCGACACCGACGAACGTGCAGCACCCGACGTAGGCAAACGCGATGGCCGCCTTCAGCACCGGGGTGAGCTCATTCATCGGCCGCCCTCCCGGGCGGCCCGGGGCGCCGGGCTTCGGGATCGTAGCGGAGCACGAGGCCGACGACCAGGATGATGAGCCCACCCAACGTGCCGAGCATGATGGCTGCACCCATGGCCGGGGGCTCCTCGTGCGCCCTATTGCTCGTGCTTCAAGAAGGTGCGCCGGTTGAAGAACTTCGCGCCCGCGCCGGTGCTCATCTTCTGGCCGAGCGTGCGCACGAGCCGGGTCCAGATCGACCGGCCGAGCAGCACCTTGGCGAAGAACGTCCCGCCGGCAAACGACTTGGTGATCGACGAGCTGAGCCAGCCGGCGTCGGACGTGATGGTGATTCCCGTCACCGCGGCCGCGGCGTCGCTGCACAGGAAGACGAGCGGGTAAGCCTGCTCGACCGGCGTGAACGGCTTGATGCCGACGGCGGTGCGGTAGTCGGTGCCGAAGCCGAGCCAGGTCTCCTTGTTGGCCTGGGCGAGCGGCGTGTCGGTGGCGCCCGGGCTGATCGCGTTGATGCGGATGCCGCGCTTCAAGAAGGTGAAGGCCTCGCGGGCGACGTAGGCGGCGATCACCTGCTTGGTCGTCATGTAGTTCGCGCGCCCGTGGTCGACGAACCAGCGCGCCGCCGCGTCGAAGTCGGTGAGGTCGAGCACCTCGGAGAGCCGATCCAGGATCGGCTCCCAGCCGATGCCGGCGACCGACGAGATCATGCAGATCGCGCTGCCCCGCGGCAGCATGTCGTGGGCCACCATGCGGTCGATCAGGTGCCGGTGACCCACGAAGTTGATCCGCTCGATTCCCGGCGTGCCGTCGGCGACGCCGGCGCACGAGAAGAGCGCGTGGACGGGACCGCCGCACGCGTCCACGGCCGCGTCGATCGACGCGCGCTCGGCCAGATCCAGGCGGATCGCCCGGACGCCGGGCTGCAGGACCGCCGCGCGGTCCATCACCACGACCTCGGCGCCGGCATCCTTCACCACGTGGGCGACCGCGGCACCGATGCCGGTGGCGCCGCCGACCACGACGGCCCGCTTGCCGTCGTACCGAAAGGCGTCGAACAGGCTCATCGGCCGCCCTCCCCGAACAGGACCGGCAACGAGGTCGGCGATCGGAAGACGTGCCCGCGGATGTGGGGATCGTCGCCGGCGGGGTCGAGGCGGAGACCGGGGAGCCGGTCGAGCAGCCGGTTCACGGCGACCCGCATCTCGAGGCGGGCGAGGTGCATGCCGAGGCAGGCGTGCACGCCGAGGCCGAACGAGATGTGGGGCTGCGCCTCGCGGAAGATGTCGAAGCGATCGGGATCGGGATAGCGGTCGTCCTGTCGATTGGCCGCGCCGAGCATGGGCATCACGGACGAGCCGGCGGGAATGGGCACGCCGCCGAGCTCGGTGTCGCGGGTGGCCACGCGCGTGATCATGAGCAGCGGCGCGTCCCAGCGCAGCGCCTCCTCGATGGCCTGCGGGATGAGCGAGCGGTCCGTGCGCACGGCGTCGAGCTGATCGGGGTGCGAGAGCAGCCCGAACAGCAGGTTCCCGGTCGAGCGATACGTGGTCTCGACGCCCGCGGGGAGCAGCAGGCGCAGGAACGAGAAGATCTCTTCGTCCGCGAGCCGCTGCCCGTCGATCTCGGCCTGCGCGAGCCGGCTGATCAGATCCTCGCGCGGCTCGCGCCGTCGCGCCTCGAGAATCGGGACGAAGTAGTCCCGCAGCGCCTGCGAGGCGGCGAGACCACGCTCGCGGTTCACCAGGATGCTCAGCAGCGAGATCGACCAGCGCTGGAACTGCGGATAGTCCTCGCGCGGCAGCCCGAGCAGACCGGCGATGATCTGCGTCGGATACGGAAACGTGAACTCCCGGACCAGCTCCGCCCGCCCGCGCTCCGCGAAGCGGTCGATCAGCTCGTTCGCCACCCGCTCGACCAGCTCGCTCTCCCAGCGCGCCAGCGCCCGCTGCGAGAAGGCGGCGGACACCAGCGCGCGGTGCCGGCGATGCTCGGGCTCGTCCATGCCGAGCATGACGTGCTTGCCGAGCGCATCCCCGAAGGCGTCGATCACGATGGAGGAAGAGAACGTCTCGTGGTCGCGCAGCATCTGCGCGATGTCGTCGTAGCGGTACACGAGAAAGACGGGCTTGGACGCCTCGTGCGGCATCACCGACATGTCGAGCCGCTGCACGGGCTGCTCGTGCCGCATCCGGGCCAGCTCGGCGTACGGGTCGCGGACGTTGCCGGCGACCGCCTCGTCGAAGGCGCCGAAGTCCTCGAGGTCATCGAACAACTGCATCGTGCATCTCCTTCATAGCCCCATCGCCAGGCGGATCACGCCCCGGAGCACGCTCCCCGGCAGCACGCGATGGGCGAGCAGCAGCAGGCGCGCGTCCCATCCGATCGCATGCCGGGCGAACGGTGCGCGCTCGTCCAGCGTGCGCGCGAGCGCCCGCGCGAAGCGATCGGGTGACCCCGCCAGGCGGATCATGGCGCGGCCTCGGCGGTCGATTGTGGCGTACTGCGCGGCGTACGGCCCAACGAGGTCGCCGTGGTGCGGCGTCTGCTCGGTGATGATGTCGGTCTTGAACATGCCAGCGACCAGGATGGTGACCCCGAGGCCGAACGGCGCGATCTCGTAGGCCAGCGCCTCCCCCCACCGTTCCAGCGCCCCCTTGGACGCAGAATAGGCCGCGATCGCCGGCATGCCCGCGATGCCGCCCTCGCTCGACAGCACGACGATGCGCCCGCGTCCCGCCCCACGCATCGCCGGCAGCAGCGCCCGGGTGAGCGCCACCGCCCCGAACAGGTTCGTCGAGAAGATCTGCTGCCAGACGCCGATCGGCATGTCCTCGACGGAGCCCACGGCCGTGATGCCCGCGTTGTGGACCAGGACGTCGGGCGCGCCTATCCGCTCGGTAACGGCGCGGGCGGCGACAGCGATGGACTGCGCGTCGTCGAGGTCGAGCCGCACGGCGAACAGCCGCGGATCGCCGGCGCCGGCGCCGGTCGCGGCGCGGAGCCGCTCGAGTCCGGTGTCGGGCGAGCGCATGGCGGCGACGACGCGCCAGCCCTGCCGGTAGAGGTGCGTCGCCGACGCCAGGCCGAGTCCGCGCGACGCGCCGGTGATCACGACGCTCCGCGGCTCAGGCACGGCCGGGCCCACACCGTCCGCCATCGGCCGGCGGACGCACGGTCGGACGTCCGGACGGCTGGCCGCTCATCCACGTGTTCCAGTAGCCCTCGAAGAACGGGCCGACCTGTCCCTCTCGCTCGTAGTACCCCTGGGGGTCGTAGACCTTCGCCTCGGGGAACGGCCAGGGGCAGGCCACTGCCGTCGCGAGATGCCCGGCACGGATGGCGGCGAAGCCGGCGCCGTAGAGAAAGTAGGCGAGGTTCAGCACCACCGCCATCACCGTGAACGTGGCGAGCGCCGGACGGGTGCGAAACCAGCGCAGCCGGCGGGCGAGGCGCTCGGCCTGCGTGCGTCCCGTGTCGTCGCGGTAGCAGAGGAGACCGGCGGGGATCATCACCACGGTCACCAGCGACGACTCGACGATCAGCGGGAACTGGAAGGTCGTGCCGGTGAAGACCGAGCCCCACGGCGGCACCTGCGAGTAGATGTACAGGCCGGTGCGCACGAGGAAGATCTCGAGCATCGCGTCCATGACAAAGCCGACCACGAAGAGCAGCGCCGCGAGGCTGAGCCGCGGCCGCCGCCAGACGAACGAGTCGTCGGCCGTGCGCTCCTGCAAGCGGCGCAGGATCCAGGTGCCCGCGAAGAACGGGCCGATGAAGTAGAACGTCGAGTAGCCGATGACGATGAAGGGCTCGACGGTGGGCGAGAGCCGCACGAGCGGCCAGTCTTCCGGAAAGTGCCAGAGCTGCGGATTGTAGACCGCAAACGGCGCCCAGTTCATGATCGGGTCCTGCCAAACGATCGCCGTCGAGGCGAGCACCATGAGCAGGTAGGGATGCGCCGGACGCCGCCGCCAGGCCCACACGCACACCGCGGTGAGCAGCACCATCATCACGACGGTGCCCACCTGATGCAGGACCAGCCAGTGGTCCCATCCGAACAGGAACTCGACGGGACGCGGGACACCCGTCACCTCCGGATTCGCGATGCGCGGCGAGACCGCGCCGCGGCGCGCATGGTACGCCACGGCGGCGATGACGGTCCCGGTGAGGAGCACCGTGACCGCGACCGCCGGGCTGAACGACCGCTGCCGCGTGGCTACTTCCCCGATCGAGCCAGGGCGTCCAGGCTGAAGACGTCCGGATCGAACTTGACGTGTGTGTAGAGCCGCGCCGCCGGACTCGATTTGATGCCCGCGACGGTGGCGCGCTTCAGCTTCAAGTTCTCGACGCACTGATACGCCTGGTTCGACCCCTGCAGATAGTCCACGGTCCCGTCCGGACGGGTGAACGGGATCGGGTTCCAGCTCAGGACCTGATGGACGGCGAGGAGGTCGTTCTTCCATCCGAACTTGCGGACCCACGCGCCCTGGAAGTTGATCGTGTCGATGTAGAGCTGCAGCTTGCCGTAGAGGTAGTACTTGTCCCGCGGCACGCCTTCGATCACCCAGAACCGGCGCTTGGAGAGCACCGCGGCGCCGGTCGGCGCCCAGGCGATGCCTTTCCAGCTCTTGTCCATGTAGCCGAGGAACGGGACGTCGGGCCAGTCGGTGTTCCAGCCCTTCCCCTCGACCCAGGTGGCTTTCGCGCGACCCTGCAAGTTCGTCTCCTCGGCGATCCGGAGCTGATCGACCTGCCCGACGAGCGACCACTCGAAGTCCTCGACCTTGCCGTCGAAGAACGGGCCGTCGTCCGGGCTCTCGTCCGAGCCGAGAAAGCCGTCCGAGCGGTTGGCCGGTGAGATGGCGCGCACGCGGCGGAGCGCGGGCACGTACGACCAGACGGAGTCGCGCCGCTCCGGGTCGCGGTAGCGCCAGGTGAGCGCGGCGGTGCCGTGCACGTCGCTCGGTCGCACGACGAGCACGAGGTTCTGATAGAGAAAGTTGTTCGGGTTCGACGCGGGGAGCTCTTCGCGCGGGACGCCGTCGTAGTAGAAGAAGCTGCCCTGGACGTCGACGCGTCGCTCGAGGCCGGTCGGCGACATCCAGTTGATCTGCGACTCGGCGTAGACGTTCCCGTAGTAGAACCAGGTGCGATAGAAATAGTTCCAGAGCACCTTGTACGCCGCCTTGGGGTCCTGCGCGTCGATGGTCGGGAAGGGAAAACCGACGAGGTAGGGCGG
Organism: Candidatus Limnocylindria bacterium; assembly: GCA_035559675.1. GTDB lineage: Bacteria > Desulfobacterota > Binatia > DP-6 > DP-6 > DATMAZ01. The sequence goes on along the minus strand of DATMAZ010000113.1, from coordinate 40,077 downwards.
CTGCTTGCCCGTGGCGACGTCGACGACGCTTCCGTTGGGGGCGACCGCGAACTTGCCGGCGTTGGCCTCGGTGCCCGCCGTGAACTCGGGCGCGTGGTCGTTCTTGTCGGCGGGCCAGTCGACGAACTTGTTGGCGTACTCGCCTCGCTCGTAGTGCGCGAGGATCTCGGGCGGGAGCAGGCCCTCGGCCTTCCGCCAGCTCGTCTGGTCGATCAGCTCGCCGGTCGTGAGCTCGGCCGCCCGCGGCGGCGTGGCCCCGATCAGTCCCATCACCAACGCGAGTACCACCCAGTCGAGCCGTCGCATGATCGATTCGCCTCGTCTATTTCCCGAACCGGCTGAGCGCGTCGAAGTTGAAGAAGGAGGGTTCGAGCGGCACCCGCAGGTCCTGGGGACCGTTGCCGGGAGGCAGCCTGCCGCCGAGCGTGGCGCGGCTGAGCTTCACGTTCTCCGCGAGCTGGTAGCCGAAGGTCTGGCCGTTCCAGCGCTCCTTGTCGTTGAAGGGCGCCGAGGGCGGCGCCATGGACTGGAAGGTGTTCAGCAGCTCGCCCTTCCAGGAGAACTTCCGGTTCCAGGCGCCCTGGTACGTGTAGGCGTCGATCCAGAGCTCGAGCTTCCCGAACAGATAGTAGCGGTCCTTCGGGACGCCCTCGACCACCCAGACCTTGCGCCGGGCGAGCCCCGCGGCAACGGGGGCCCACGCCACACCCGTCCAGTCCTTCACCTGAAAGCCGGCTGTCCGATCGTTGTTGGGAAACGGCGTCCGCCAGCCGCCCTTCGGCAGCGCGTGTCGCACGACCTTGCCGGCGAGCGCATCGGGGTCGGTGAGCCGCAGTGCTTCCCGCTGCCCGACGAGCTTCCAGGTGAAGTCCTCCGTCTTGCCGTCGAAGAAGTTGCCGTCGTCCTGGCTCATGTCCGAGCCGAGAAAGCCGTCGGAGCGGTTCGAGGGCGAGACGGCGCGCACCCGGCGGAGCGCGGGCACGTAGGCCCAGTTGAGATCGCGCTTGTGCGGATCCTTGAAGCGGTGGGAGAGCGCCGCCGTGCCCTGCAGGTCGGCCGGACCGGTGGTGACGGCGAGGAACTGCGAGAGGAAGTTGTTGGGGTTCGGCGGAATGTAGTGCTTCGGCTGGCCGTCGTAATACAGGAAGTAGCCGTCCTGCCCCGCGCTGCGGTTGATGCCCGTGCGGCCAATCCAATCGACGCTCGACGTCGTATGGATGTTGCCCCCGTTGTAGACCTGATAGAGCAGGTTCCAGATCACCTTCACGCCGGCGTCGGGATCGTCCTCGCGGATGTCGGGAAAGGGGTGCCCCGTGATGTAGTCGGGCCGCTTGCCGGTGCGCTTGTCGACGGGCTGCTTGGCGGCGTCGAGGCCGAGGTTCTCGCGGTTCCACTGCGTCGCTTCGGCGAAGCCGTCGTCCCATTGAAAGGCGGAGTCCGGGAAGTCGACGATCGGGTTCTTGTACTCGCCCTTCGCGTAGTGGGCGTGGATCTCCGGCGGGAGCAGGTCCGCGGCCGCGTCGGCCGTCGTCTGGTCCAGCATGACCCCGGGCCGGAGCGCGTCCGCCCGCCCGACCGCGGCCCCGAGCAGACCCGCCAAACAGGATGCCGCGATCACTCGCTTCCGCACGCTCCGCCCTTCCCTTCCGCGATCAGCCCTTGAAGTTCATGGAGTCGGCGATGATGGCGAACCCGCTCGTGGCCGCCAGCCGCTTGCCCACCACGGCCTGATAGGCAGGTGATCCGTACCAGGCCTTGGCCGCCTCCTTCGATGGAAACTTGACGATGACCGTCTGCGGTCCGGGCGGCGTCCCCTCGATGGTTTCCGCCGCGACGTCGAACGCCACCAGCTCGCCCCCGGACGCCTGGATCGTCGGCGCGGCGGCGGTCTGGTACTCGCGGTAGAGCTTCGGGTCGTTCACGACGTACTGGGCGATGAAATACGCGGCCATGGCGTTGCCTCCCGTGGCTCAGATCGCCGCCTGGATGCCATCGAAGAAGTGCCACCAGGCGTCCAGGGAGTGCTCGAGGGCATCCCGCACGCGCGCCTGGGTCACGGCGTCGGTTGCATGGCGAACGACGATGTTGTCGCCGACCTCGCTGTGCTCGGCGTCGGCGGACTCGTGCAGGTCCCAGAACTCGACGGCCTCGCGGCTGAGGCGGTAGTGCTGCTGGAGGCGGCGCGCCATTGGCCCGAAGGCCCCCGGCACCTGGCCCTCGGCGGCCAGGTTCATCGCGGCCGCCGCCTCGATGAACGAGCGCTGCTTGGTTGCCAGCTCGAACCAGTCGATCAGCGCTCGGGTGGCCGGCAGCGGCCGGCCGTCGACCATCTGGGCGCGCGAGAGCCCGAGCGCCTCACCGAAGCGGATGAAGACCTCCGGATGGGACACGTTGCAGCCGGAGATCCGTCCGGTGTCCTCCTCGTAGATGCTCTCCGCGAGCTTCACGCGCTCCTCGGGGAACGGACAGTTGGCGTGCATCGCGCTGATGCCGCGCGGGAACTCGCGCACCTGCAGGAAGAACTGGACGGCGAACGTCTGCATCTGCGCGCGGTTCAGCTTGCCGTCGGCGATCGCCAGCCACAGCGGGTGGCCGCCGAAGGTCCGCCGCGCCTGGATGCGCTTCATGAGATCGCCGACGAACGCTTCGGGGGTCAGTGCCTCGCTCATGCCGGTCTCCCTGAGAACACGCCTTCCGGAATTCCATAGTACGATTCCCTGCAGGGGAAAAGGCCACTTACCCTCGCACGGCGCGCGCCCCAATGGGTCACCGCGTCAAACCGCCGGACCCGAACGCTGCGCGATCAGTCGGACCAGGGGTCCTCGTCCCAGGGACGATCGAGCGGCGCCATCCCCCCGCCGACCGGGAAGAACTGGCGCTGCGCGTACGTCTCGCGGGCGATGCCGTGGGCCAGCTCGTCGAGGAACGCGCGCTTGAGGTCCTGCGTGAACAAGAGGCGCGTGTAGCGCAGCGTGAGCGGCGGGCGCTTCGCCAGCTCGCGCGCCAGCTCCCAGGCCCGGTCGAGCAGCCGCTCCTTGGGGAGCACCTCGGCGACCGCCCCCCACTCGAGCGCCTCCTGCGCGGTGAGCTTTCGCCCGGTGAGCAGCAGGTAGCGGGCCCGGTTGCGGCCCACGATGGCGGGCCAGATGACGTGCTGACCGTCGCCCGGCACCATGCCGCGCGGGAAATGGGCGAGGTCCTGGAAGTAGGCGTCCTCGGAAGCGAGCACGATGTCGCCGAGGAGCGGGACCTCCGAGTGGATGTTGCAGGGGCCATTCACGGCGCTGATCATCGGCACCTCGACGGCCAGCACGTTCTCGATGAGCATGCGGCCGTACCAGGCCTTCTCGTCGAGCTTCTCGAGCCCCTTCTGCCCGTCCATGGCGCGGTAGATGGGCTTGTCCACGGCGGGGCCCCACGTGGCGTTGTACGTCTCGCCGGTGCCGGTGTGGATCAGCACCTTGATCTCGCGATCGCCGGCGACGTCGGCGAAGGCGTCGGCCATGTCGTCGTGCGCCTTCCAGTCCCATACCAGGCTGCCGCCGTTGGTATGGCACTGCATGAGCAGGATGCCTTCGGGGCTCAGCTCGAACCGATAGTTGGCGTACCGATCCTTGTACTCGGCAAACCTCGTTCGCTTGGCCACGGTGGTCTCCTACCGCTTGAGGAAGCGGGCGACGTTCGCGCGCAGCTCGTCGGTATCGAACGATTCGGTCTCGGCCGCGAGCGCGAAGTCGATGCTGGCGAGCACCGCCCGCTCGACGTGCAGGTTGAGCGCGCGCTTGGTCGCCTCGACGGCCTGCCGGGGGAGCGCCGCGATGCGCTTCGCGGCCGCGAGGGCCGCGGCCAGCACCTCGCCGTCCGGGCAGACGTGGTTGGCGAGCCCGATCTCCTTCGCTCGCGCCGCGCTGATCCGGTCGCCCGTGAACGCGTACTCCTTGGCGAGCAGCAGGCTCATGTGGAGCGGCCAGGTGAGCGGGCCGCCGTCGGCGGCCACCAGCCCCACCATGACGTGCGGATCCGAGAGATAGGCCGACTCCGCCATGTAGACGACGTCCGAGAGCGCGACCACGCTGCAGCCGAGGCCGACGGCCGGTCCGTTCACCGCGGCGATCACGGGGACCCGGCAGCGGATCATGTTGAGCACGAGCTCCCGGCCCTCCGCGATCGTCGCCCGGCGGAGCGCGCGGTCGCCGATCATCCGATCGAGGAGCTGGAAGTCGCCGCCGGCCGAGAACGCGCGGCCGTTGCCCGTGATGACCGCGACGCGCGCGTCGGCGTCGGCGCTCAGCATCGGGAAGACCCGGGTGAGGCCGAGGTGCAGCTCCTCGTTCGTGGCGTTCAGCTGCTCGGGGCGGTTCAGCCGCACGATCCGCACGGGGCCGTCGCGCTCGACGCGAATCGCCTCGGGAAGGGCGTACTCCATGACTCTCTCCTCTCAGGCCGCCGGCAGGCCGAGGATGCGCGTGGCGATGATGTTCTTCTGGATCTGCGAGGTGCCGCCCATGACGCTCTGGGCCCGGCTGTAGAGATAGACCTTGAGACCCACGTCCTCGCTGTCCACGACGGCGCGCGATCCTGCCACGGACAGCGCCGCGGCGCCTACCGTCTGCTCGACCCACGTCATCAAGATCTTGTCGATGGAGCCCCCGGGGCCGTGCTCGAGCCCGTCGAGCCGCTCGGAGAGCCGGCGGCGGACGTGCAGCCGCAGCATCTCCGCCTGCACGTGGGCCCAGGCGACCGCTTCCCGCTGATCGCTCCGGAAGGCGTCGGGCCGCGCGCGCACCATCGCCTCCAGATCCTTCGCCATCTTCACGTAGCGGGCGACGTAGCCGACCTCGCTGGGCTCGCGCTCGTGGCTCACGATCGTCATCGCGACGCGCCAGCCCTCGCCGGGCTTGCCGATCATGTTCGCGGCGGGAACGCGCGCGCCGTCGAAGACCACCTGGCCGAACTCCCGCGTGATGCCGTTGATCATGCGCAACGGGTACTGCGTGATCCCGGGCTGCCGCATCGGGACGGCGAACGCCGAGAGCCCCTTGTGCTTGGGCACGTTCGGATCGGTGCGCGCCAGGAGAAAGCACCAGTCCGCGACGTCCGAATAGCTCGTCCAGATCTTGTGGCCGTGGATCACGTAATCGTCGCCGTCGCGGGTCGCAGTGGTGCTGAGCGAGGCCAGGTCGGAGCCGGCGTCGGGCTCGCTGAAGCCCTGGCACCAGCGCTCGCGGCCGCTGATCAGCCCCGGCAGGAAGCGCTGCTGCACCTCTTCGCTGCCGTGCGTCGTGATGCCCTGGACGAGATAGCCGAGGCTCGGACGCGGCGGCGCGCCGGCTGCGGCGAGCTCCTCGTCGAGAATGACGTCGTAGACGGGGGGCAGATCGTACCCGCCGAAACGCGACGGCCAGGAGAGCCCGAAAAAGCCGGCGTCGTACAGCGCCGTGTGCCATTCCGCCTGCCGCGCCCAGTACTCGTCGTCGGTCGAGGAGACCGGCAGCCCCGGGTTGTGCTCGGCGATCCAGGCGCGCAGCCTCGAGCGGAACGCCGCTTCGTCGGGCGAATCACGAAAGTCCGTAGGGCACCCCAAGCCGCGTCCGCTCGATGTGGCGCAGCTGCTCGCCGTCATCGCCGAACCACCACGACGAGAGCAAGCCCCGGCGGAGATAGACGTGCACGATGCAGTCCCAGGTGTTCCCGATCCCGCCGTGCACCTGCACGGCGGTCTCGCAGACGGTGCGAACGGCCCGGACGCAGTAGGCCTTGGCCACACGGCCCGCGGCGCGGGCCTCGTCTGGAGAGAGCTCGTCGACGGCCCATGCGGGGTACAGCGCCGCGCTCGACGCGCCCTCGAGAAGACAGCGCGCCTCGGCGAGCAGATGCTGCACGGCCTGGAAGCTCCCGATCGCGACGCCGTACTGCTTGCGCTCCTTGGCGTAGGCGACCGAGACGTCCAGCACGCCGCGCATGACCCCGACCATGTCGGCGCTGGTGAGCGCCAGCCCGAGCGCGGTCCAGGCGGCGAGATCGTCGCGTGTGAGGCGCCGGGTCTGGTCGGGGACCGGCTGCACGCGCACGCCCGCGGGCAGCGAGCGGATCGCGCGCGTGAGGTCCGTGCCGCGGCTCGGCGGCGCGGCGTCGGCGACCGCGCCGTCGCTGCGGACGAGCGCCAGACGGTAGCCGTCGCCCTCCGGCACCAGCACGTACGCCGCGATGGGACCTTGCGGGGCCGTGTCCACGGCGAGAACCGGTCGACCGGTCACCGGCCCCGACACCACCGCGGCGTCGATCAGGTCGGCGGCGAAGCCTGTGACCGCGCCGTCGATGGGCTGCGCCCCGGCGCGCCGCGCGAGATCGGCGGCGAGGATCGGCCCCGCAAACGGCACGTCGGCCACGGGCTCCGCGAGCGCTTCGGCGATGATCGCCGCCTCGACGCCGCTCGCGTCGGGCGCGCCGTCCGCCCCGTGGCGCAGCGCGAGCCAGCCGGCGTCGCGAACGGCCGCGGCCAGCCGCGCGCGCCGTTCGGCGTCGTCGAGATCCCGCACGTTCCGCGGACCGAGCTCGCGGGCGAGCCGCCGGGCAGTGCGCCGGAGCTCCGCCTGCTCGGGGGTATCGCGGATATCCATGGGATGAGAATTGTACTATTATCAGATGAGAGTGTGGTTGCAAAAGTGCGAAGTGACCACGACTATCACCTGCTGACGGTGGCCGCGGTCGTCGACGAGACCGCCGACACGCGCTCGTTCGTCCTCGAGGTCCCGCCGGCGCTCGAGCGGCTGTTCGCGTACACGGCCGGGCAGTTCTGTACCTTCCGCGCCACCATCGACGGCGAGCCCACGGCCCGCTGCTACTCGATGTCCAGCTCGCCGGAGACGGGGGATCCCTTCACCGTCACGGTAAAGCGCGTCCCCGGCGGGAAGATGTCCAACTGGATGAACGAGGCGCTGGCGCCGGGCCACACGATCGAGGCGATGCCTCCGGCGGGACGCTTCGTGCTGCGCCCCGCCGACACCCCGATCGTGGCCTTCGCGGGCGGCAGCGGCATCACGCCGATCGTCGCCATCATCAAGACCGCGCTCGCCACCACGTCGCGCGAGGTGGCGCTGGTGTACGCCAACCGCGGCCCCGACAACGTGATCTTCGCCGACACGATCGAGCGGCTGCGTCGGGGATCCGCCGGCCGGCTCTCGGTGCACCATCACGTCGACTCGGAGAAGGGGTTTCTCGACGCCGCGGCCTGCGCGGCGCTGGTCGGCGAGCGCACGCAGGCCGACTTCTACATCTGCGGCCCCGGGCCGTACATGCAGGTCGTGCAGGCCGGCTTGGATCGGCGGGCGGTCGATCCCGCGCAGCGCTTCGTCGAATGGTTCGACGCGCCCGACGCGCCCGCTCCCGCGAGCACGGCCTCCGCGACGGAGTCGGTCGTCGTCCGGCTCGAGCGCCGCAAGCACCGGCTCAAATACGAGCCGGGCGACACCATTCTCGAGACCGCGCGGCGTGCGGGTTTGAAGCCGCCGTTCGCCTGTCAGGCGGGAGACTGCGCCACCTGCATGGCGCACCTCACCGAGGGCGAAGTGAAGATGCGCGCCAACAACGCGCTCAGCGCGGACGAAGTCGCCGAGGGATGGATCCTCACCTGCCAGGCGATTCCGGTGAGCCGCGAGGTCGTCGTCGACTACGACCCGTGACCACACGAACCCCGGCGCCGGTTCGCCCGGAGGTAGGGTGAGCGACGGAGGACGTACCAGGTGACGAACGGGCGCAGCAGATGGATCACCGGCACGAACGCGCCGAGGTCCCGTCGCATGTCAGCCTTCACGTCGTCGATCCCACGCGTCTGATAGCGGAGCAGGCGCTGGCTCTCCTCGGTGTCGAGCCAGTCGCCGAAGAAGCGCCGGACCTTCCGCTGCACGAAGGCTTCGGCGGGCAGCGCGCCGATCCCCATCGCGTTCATCAGCTCGTTGCAGAACGCGCGGTGCGTCGTCCGGCACCGCTCGCCGCCGCCGACGTAGAGGATCTTCCCGATGGCTTGCTCGCAGGCTACTGCCCGCGCAAACGCCGTCCCCGCGTCCGCGGGATGGACGAACTCGACGCGGGCATCGGGGCTGAACTCGAAGAGGATCGTCGGATCGTGCGACCAGCCGGTGAGGCGGATGGGAGGCGCCGCCCCCAGCCGGAGAATGCTCCACGCGAGCCGCGAGCTGCGGATGGCCTCCTCGCACGCCACCTTGTGGCGGCCGTACTCGTCGGTCGGGGAGACCGGCGTGTCGACGCGCAGCGGCGGCTCGCGATCCTGGACGTCGCCGAAAATGCCCTGGGACGATGCGAACACCAGCCGCCGCGCCGTCGGCGAGGCTTCCATCTGCGCAATCAGGCTCCGCGTGGCGTCCACGTTGACGCGCCGGGCGAGATCGGGCACCCGCTCCGGATTCAGAACCGCCGCCAGATGCACCACCGCGTCCACCCCGTCGAGCGCGGCGCGGACCGACGCCGGATCCGTGACGTCGCCCCAGCGAACGTGCACGCGGCCGCGCAGCTTTGCGGCGACCTTCCGCGCGCGCGGCGAGTCGAGATCGAAGGCGACGACGGCGTGGCCTTCGTCGAGGAGCGCGCGCAGCGTGTGCGAGCCGATGTTGCCGAAGGCGCCGGTCACCAGCACGTTCATGCGTGGACGGCGCTCAGCTGGGCGAGGCGCGTAGCCCGCGCGGCTTCGGCGCCGCCAGCTCCCGCAAGGCGGAGAGGAACAGCTCGTCCATCCGCGGGCTCAGGTCGGCAAGCGTCGGGGCATTGGCGTGGCTGGCGGAGCCGAAGACGCGGTGGAGCGCATCGGTGGACGTGCTGGCGCCGATGGACAGGCAGAGGCAGGCGATGCCGTCGGCGCGCAGCTCCTCGAGGGCCTTGCGGGAATCGGCTTCCGCGTAGCGGGATTCATAGCCGTCGTCGTCGTAGGGAAAGCCGTCCGAGAGGACGAGCAGCAGCCGGTTGGGTGTGCCGGCCTCGGTCTTCAGGATCTCGCCGGCCCGACGGATGCCGGCACCGAGCCGCGTGTAGCCGGCTGGCCGCAGCCCATTTAGCCGCGCGCGGGCGGCCGCGCCGAACCGCTGCCCGAAGGGCTTGATGGCGGGGAGACGCACCGCGCCCCGTCCCTGCGAGCGAAAGCCGTAGACGGCGACGCGGTCCCCGAGCTCCTCGAGCGTGAGCGCGAGCGTGGCGGCGGCACGTCGCTGGTGGTCGTGCACGGAGCGGCCGCGCGGATCGGTGTCGGTAGCGGATCCCGAGGCGTCGAGCAGGATGAGCACGCCGAGATTGCGGGCGAGCTTTCGGCGCTCGAGGTACATCTGCTCCGGCGGCGAGAAGCCGGCCTGCACGTCGACGAACAGGTCGATCAGCGCCTCGAGGTCGAGATCGTCCCCGTCGGGCCGGCGGCGCAGCACCTTCGGGCCAAGCCCGACGCGTGACAAGCGCCGGCGGAGCACGTCGTCGTGCCGAACGGCGGCATCCGAGACGTCGGCGGGGGTGGCGAGCGGGTAGTCGAACACCCGGCAGTGCTCCGGCCGGTAGCGGTTGTTGAAGACGTCCCACTCGGGGTAGAGCGCGCCGCCCACGCCGACGGACGAGCCGGTCGTGCCGCTGGTGGTGAAGCGGATCGGGACCGGGAGCGGCCGCGCGCTCGATGCCACGCTCTCCACCCGCCGCATCGTCCGAAGCGGCATGTTCCCGCCTGCCGCCCCGCCGCCGGGAGACCGCGAGCTGCCGAGCAGCTTGTTGAACAGGTCCGACAGCTTGTTCGAGGCGAGCGGGTTGCCGAACAGCTCGAGCAGCCTGCTCCGCCCACCCCGCCCGCCGCTTCCTTCGTCCTCGGCTTCGGGGACATCGGTCGGGTCGAAGCTCAGACGGAGGTCTCGCTCGCTCGGCTGCGCGCCCGATCTGCCGGCCGGCGCCGCCAGCAGCCGCGACGGACGGATGACGCCGAACCACGCCGGCGCCTCGGCGACCGCGCTCCGGCCCTTCGCCACGCGGAGCGATTCGTCGGCAGTCGAGGTCGCCGGCGCCTCGGCGGGCCGCACCGCGGCCGCGAGCGGAAGCTCGGCGGCGAGATTCGCGAGCACCCGGCGACCCTCGAGCGCGAGATACCGCCGGGCGACGGTGGGGCGTCCCCGGAGCGCCGTCACCAGGTGGCGCTCGAGGCTCCCGGCGCCGAGGAGCGCGCTCTGCACCAGCACCTCCTGGCGTTGCTCGGCGATTGAACGGCCCGCGGAGACGAACACGAATTGTCCGTCCGTGTAGGCGGCCTCGCCGGGAGGCGCCTCGCCGACGCCGAGGGAGCGGCCGGCGAGGAAACTCGCGAGGAATCGAAACCGGCCGGCGCTCTGCGGGTCGACGGCGGTCACGCCCGCGGGAGGACCGCGTCGATCAGCTCGCCGAGCGCGCGGATGACGTCCGGATCGTCGGAGAGCGCCCGGACGATGGCCGATTGAACGGCGCTACGAAGTCCGAGCCCTTCGGCGACGAGACCGCCGGCCATGATCAGCAGCCGCGTCGACGCCACCTCGCGCAGCTGTGCGCCGTCGAGCTTGCGGATGGCGCCGCCCACCTTCACCAGCGCGCGCGCGGTCTCGAGATCGACCCCGGCTTCGTGGGCAACCACCTCGGCTTCGACGTCGGGGGGGTGGAAGTCGAGCTCGATCGCCACGAACCGCTGGCGGGTGGATTCCTTGATGTTCTTCAGCACGCTCTGGTAGCCCGGGTTGTAGGAGATCACGAGCTGGAAGCCGGGCGCGGCCCGCAGCGTGACGCCGAGCCGATCGACCGGCAGCTCGCGACGGTGGTCGGCGAGCGGATGGAGCACCACGGTCGTGTCCTGCCGGGCCTCCACCACCTCGTCCAGGTAGCAGATGGCGCCCTCGCGCACCGCGCGGGTGAGCGGCCCGTCCACCCAGACCGTCTCCCCGCCCTTCAGCAGGAAGCGCCCCACCAGATCGGCCGAGGTGAGATCCTCGTGACCGCCCACGGTGATCAGCTCCCGCCCGAGCTCGTGGGCCATCGCCTCGACGAAGCGGGTTTTGCCGCACCCGGTCGGGCCCTTCAGCAGGACCGGCAGACCGCGGCGAGCCGCCGCGCGGAACACCTCCATCTCGTCGGCGAGCGGCCGGTAGAACGGCGCGGCAGCGCGTGTGGGCGTAGGCGCGAGCATCGTCATGTCACTCCGGGCGCTCGAACGGCACGATTTTCGGCAGCTCCGTCCCCTCGGGAATGACCACCGTGCCGTCCGGCCCGATGTAGGCGGAGTGCACGCCCTGATCGATGGGCAGCGCGGGATGCGGACAGAGCCGCCCCGTGCCCTCGCCGCAGATCCCCATGGTGAAGTACGAGCGCTTCTGGATGTCCTCCGGCCAGGGATCGGCGTGCATCGCCAGCCACTGCGCGGGGATGGTGTAGAAGACGAAGAAGAACATGCTCACCGCGGCGAAGATGGCGAGAAAGCGCATCGACTGCCGCTTCACCTCGCCGCCGCGCACGTGCTCGAGGCCGCGCTCGACGAAGGTCCGGCCGCGATCGTCCGTGAAGTAGCGTAGCGAGCAGAATCCGGCCTGGACGCCGCCCCACAGAATCCCCTCGTAGATCGGATACTGGTGATAGGTGCCGGGGAACAGCGAGAGCGAGCGGATGGCGCCGGGATAGGTAAACAGGCCCATCGGCATGAGGAAGAAGCCTTCCATCACGATGTCGAAGAAGAACGTCCAGACGATCAGCACGCCGATCAGTCCCGGCGGCCCGAGGCTCGGCCAGCGCGCCTTCGCCCGCCGCATCACCCAGCACCCCATCATCGTGCACATGAGCACGCCCCACGAGTACCCGGGGCCGTTCATGAGCAGGGGCTCGGCCATCATCGCGCCGGGCTTGTTCCACGAGACCCATCCTGGCACGTCCATCACCCACGAGCCGCGGTTCCACATCCACGTGTTGTAGGTGCACCAGGTATTGAAATAGTTCAGCAGCGGATCCTGGAAGAACGCCAGGCCGAAGGCCCCCATGAGCATGCCGTCGGTCGTGATGCGGCGCTCGCGGCGCCACGGCCGGATGATGACGTAGTAGGTGGCCACCGGGAGCCCGCACATGATGACGCCCGTCCAGACGGTGAGGATGGTCTTCATCCACATCGGCGGATCGCTCGGCCCGGGCGGCACCCGCACGAAGTACGGGCCGGTGATCCACTTGCCCCAGACGTAGAGCTGGAAGGCGAGGATGATGCCTCCCGCGAGCGCCCACACCTCGACGGGCTTCCAGGAGGAGCGGGGCTGCGCGTCCAGCCACTCGGGCTGCATCTCCTCGAGCCGAGCCGTCTGCCGCGATGGCTGCATCGTCAGGCCTCCTTCGACGTGGCCGGCGTGTGCCGGCCGTCGTACCCGAGCATGGTTCTGGCGACGAGCAGGATCTCGTGCTTGTGCTTCTCGAGCTCCTCGCGGTCCAAAGGGTCCAGCGGAACACGCCGCGAGAGCCAGGGGATCGCGGCGAAGTGGGCGACCGTGATCGCGCCCATGAGACTCAAGAAGCGTTGGGTCTCGATCTTCGGATGGAACTCGCCGGCCGCGACGCCTTCGGCGATCAGCGCCTCGAACCACTCGAGCGGCGCGCCTCCCTTGGAGCGCAGAAAGGCAGCGATCGTCCCGGGCTCCGCGTTGACGGCTTCCCGGAGGATCAACCGTGCGGCGTTCGGACGCTGGGCAACGAAGTCGATCCAGCCGGTCATCGCGGCCTCGAGCCGCTCCGCGGCCGTGCCGCCAACCGGCAGGTTCTCCGTCCAGCCGGCGAACACCGTCTCGAGCACGGCGGTGTACAGCTCGAGCTTGGACGAGAAGTGATAGGCGATCGAGGTGCGTCGAATGCCCACCTCGGCGGCAATGTTGCCGAGGCAGGTGTCCCGGAAGCCGAACGTCGCGAAATGACGCTCCGCGGCGGCGATTATCTCGGCGCGTGTCCTAAGCCCGTTGCTGCGGCGGCGAGCGGGTGCAGCGGCCTCCAGGTCCCGGTGCATGGCCGCGCTTGTTCTACCGTCACGCAGGCAAAATAAGCAATCAGATTTCCGGACAGACCGACGAGAGCAGCGCCATTGTCCGGTTCCGCGAGGCCAGACGTGAGGCGCGGTCGGCTCCCAGCGGGATCACGCGCAGCGCCAGGTCGGTGACCCCGGCGTCTCGGAAGGCGCGCAGCCGCGCCAGCACCGCCGACTCGTCTCCCGCGGCGAGCAGGTCGCCCTCGTTGGCGGCGTCGCCGCGGGCGAGCAGCCGCTGGTAGTTCGGGCTGAATCCGGCCTGTCCGAACAGCTGGTTCGTCCACGCCCGCGCGTCGTCCACCTCGTTGTTCGCGCACACGGTGGCCGGGATCGCCGCGACGATGCGCGGCGCGGGCCGTCCGGCCTCGGCCGCGGCCCGGGTGATGCGGGGCACGACGTAGTCACCGATCGCCCGCTCGTCGGCCATCCACAGGATCGTGCCCGACGCCTGCTCGCCGGCGAGGCGCAGCATGACGGGACCGAGCGCCGCGAGCAGCACCGGATTGGGCACCAGATCCGTGACGTCGATGGGACTGTGCACGCGGTAGCCGGCGTTCTCGACGTCGACGGCGCCGGGCCCGCGCAGCGCCGCGTTCAGCACCTCGAGATAGTGGCGCATCTGCTGCGCCGGCCGCTCGTAGGAGAGGCCGAGCATGCCCTCGATCACCCAGTGGTGCGACGTGCCGATCCCGAGCGTGAAGCGGCCCTCGCACACCGCCTGGTTCGAGAGCGCCGCCTGCGCCATGGCGATCGGATGGCGGGTCTGGATCGGCACGACCGCGGTGCCGAGCTCGATCCGTCGGGTGGCCCGTCCCATGAGCGTGATCGCGGTGAACGCGTCGAAGTCGCCGGGGACCTGCGGGACCCAGACCGAGGTGAAGCCGGCCCCTTCGGCCGCTTCCGCGTCGCCGACGAGCTGCGCCACCTTGTGGCGGTACCGTCCCCGGTCCGCCCCGATCAGCAAGCCGAGCCGCATGTCGTCGCCTACCCGGCTGGCACTTGTATTCTCCATCTGCGAGAATGCAAATTCCATGGCCCGAACCGACGACGTGCAGGAGGCCCCGGCGTCCGGCTGGCGGCAACGCGCGGTCTCGAAGAGTCTCAGCGCCGCACGCACCCGCGCGGAGCAACGCGTGCAGCGCATCCTCGACGCCGCGTTCGCGCTGATCGACGAACGGGGCACGACGCAGTTCACGATCCAGGACGTCGTCGATCGTTCGAAGCAATCGCTCCGCGGCTTCTACCAGTACTTCGAGGGCAAGGACGAGCTGCTGTTCGCGCTGCTCGAGGAGTCCATCCGCGAGTCGCTCGACGATCTCCGCGCCGCCGTCGCGGCCGAGTCGCAGCCGCTCGAGCGGCTGCGCGCCTTCACGATCCGTCTGCACGAGTGGTGCGAGCCCGCGCGGCGCAAGCGCGGCTCCCACAACCGCGTCCCGCTCTCGGAGTTCTCGCTGCAGCTCGCGCTGAAGGATCCCGAGCGGCTGGTGGCGGCCATGGCGCCGATCTCGCGCATGCTCGTCGAGCTGCTGAAGGCCGCCGCCGACGCCGGCGCCATCCGGATCGCCGACCCGGCGCGCGCCGCGATCCTCGTCCAGCAGGTGGTCATGTACGGCTGGCTCATGAACCGCCTGGTCCGCAATCCCCGCGCCCGGGTGACAGCCGAGGACGCCTGGGAGTTCTGTCTCCACGGCCTCGGCGGCTGACGCCGCTCGGCGCGACCTCACCGCGCCGCGAGCGCCATGCCGACGAAGTAGGCGCCGAGGAGACTGACACCCGTCACCACCACCCAGAGGTCGGTGAGCCGGCAGAGCAGCGCCGGCGCGTGCCGCACCTCCATGAACTCGCGGATGATGACGCGCACCTTGACGAGGGCGATCACGATCGCGCTCGTGGTGAGCGCGGCGTTCGGCGCGGGCGGCTGCGCGTCGCCGAGCGACCCCACCGCGAGCTGGGCGAGCGTGATGGCGGCCAGCGCCAGCCAGACGACGGTGAGTCGCTTCTCCCCTCGGCGGCTCATGGGTCACCGCATCACGTACAGCAACGCGAAGATCAGCACCCAGAGGAAGTCGATCGTGTGCCAGTACGTCGCGCACGTCTCGACGAGCTCCTGCGAGCGCCTCGCGGGGCTCGCGAGCTCCCGGGCGGCGACGCCGAGAAAGACGAAGCCGATCAGCAGGTGCAGGAAGTGGATTCCCGTGAGGAAGTAGTAGAAGGAGAAGAACTCGTCGGCCGTGAAGCCGAACCCCTCGGCGATGGCGCCCGCCCATTCGTGCACCTTGGACACGAGGAAGACGAGGCCGAACAGCATCGTCGTCCACAGGTGGGCGAGCGCGCGCCGGTACGCCCCCTCACGGGCCGCCTGCACCGAGCGCGCCACCGACCACGAGCTCACCAGCAGGACCAGCGTGTTGAACACCCCGACCCGCAGATCCAGATGCGCCTGGGACTGCAGAAACAGATCGTGGCTCAGCGTGCGGCGGACGACGTACACGGCGAAGTAGCTCGTGAAGACGAGCCCCTCGAAGAGCACGAAGGCCCACATGTCCGGCTGTCCGGGGACGACCCGGCGCGCCTCGCCCTTCGTCGCCGTCGTCACCGCACCGCCCCCGGCGTGCCGGCGAGCTCGCGGGCGCGGCCGGTCGCGAGCGCGGGCAACGGGCCCGTGCCAAAGTCCTCGCGCTCGATCATCCGCCGGAGCAGCGTGAGGAAGACGGTCGTGTACGTGACGAACACCGCCATGTTGATCCACCAGGCGATCGCGCCGTCCCAGGCGAACACGCCACGCTTGAAGATCCAGGCGGGGGCGACGACGACCTCGGTGAGCGCGTTGCAGAGATTGAGATAGCCGAACCACTTCGGGAAAACGCCGTTGCGGTCGAGCAGCACCGCCGCCATCCACACGAGCGAGCCGATCAAGAACACTCCCATCGTTCCTTCGAACGACAGGAACGCGAAATCGTACAGCCAGTGGAGCAGCGCGGGATCGCGATCGGGCCGCATGGCGCCCACCGTGCACGCCACCCCCATGATCAGCATCCCCGGGAGCGTGGCGAGCGCGTAGATCACGAGATACGAGTACGCGAACGCCCGGCTCACCGACATCCGCCGAATCGAACAGGCGAGCATGGCGTTCATGATGGCCGTGGCACCGCCCACGATGGACACGATCGCGTAGCCGTAGAGCAGCCCGTAGCGGCGCGCGTCGAACCACTCGGCGATGGCGGCGGCGTCCAGCGAGGGCGACGGCGGCGGCTGGGTCCGGGCGATCACGAAGAACAGCAGGCCGTAGAGGTTGTAGAAGACGACCAGCGTCCACCACCCGATCCACAGCTCGCGCTTGTCGTCGTGGTGCGTCATGGCCCCGGCGTCTCCTCGGCTCGCTCCCACGCGATCGCGCGCGCGAGCACCACGCCCATGACGACGATCCAGAGACCGATCGCGGCGTTTCGCACCCAGAAGGACAGGAGGCCGTCCCAGGCGAACGGGCCCTCCATCGCCAGCCCGACGAAGGCCGCCGGGAGCATGAGCACGGCGACGACGAGGTTGAAGTGCGCCACCCACCGCGGAAAGACCGGGCGCTGCTGGCGATCGAGGTAGATGGCCAGGGCCAGGATCACGCTTTGTGCGACGAGAAATCCCACCTGGCTCGAGAAGGTCACCCACGCAAGGTCGTTGAACAGCTGGATGTGCTGCGGATCCCGTTCGGGCCGGAACGCGGCCGTGAGCCAGAACAGGTTCGCCATGAGAAAGATCGTGGGCCCGCCCGCCGCGCACGCGATGATAGCGTAGGAGAAGATCGGCGTGCGATGCGCCATCCGCCGGATCTGCAGCACGATCAGCGCGAGGATCGGGATGAGCCCGACCGCGAACCAGTTGAACACGATCATGCTGTAGCGGATCCGCGGTAGGTTCTCGGGATCGCGGTAGAACGCCGCGACCTCCTCGGCCGACATGGTGGGCGACATCGGCCGCACGAAGCCGGGAAACAGGAGAAACGCGGCGAGCCAGACGACTCCCACGACGGGCAGCGTCCAGAGCAGGATCAGCTCGCCGTCGGCGCGCCTCATGCCGTCGTCGCCCCCCGGTCGCGCGGCGCCGCCTCGCCGCCCGCCGTGTTGCGATCGGCCACGACGACGTGGTCGCCGCGCGCGGCGAGCTGCAGCGCCGCTTCGAGCCCGATGCCGCTTTCGGCCCCGGTGAGGAGAACGCGGCGTGGTGCTGCGCTGCTCACCGCGCTCAGCGCCCGAGCTGCCCGCGCGGCCGGGGCAGCGGGAGATCAGCGTAGGTCACGATGCCGGGACGGGCGGCCACCACCCCGCGAATCGCGTTCACGGCCGGCATGGCCGTCATGATGTGGCCCAGCACCATGAAGTCGGCGAGCGACGTGCCCGGGAAGTCGGCCGGCGGCAGGAACTGCAGCGTGGTCCGCACGGTCGGACGTCCCTGCACCTCGATCACGTGTCCGTCCTCGATCTTCCAGTCCGGGTCGAGCGTGAAGGCCTTCTTCCACCGCACGTTCAGCTCCACCACGGTCCGGCCGCCCGTCCGGCCTTGCCAGCTCGCGGCGATGCCGGCCACACAACCCGCCGCGATCCGCCACGAGCCGAGATCGAGGTCTTCCGTCGCCTTGGCGTACTCGGCGCGGCAGACGACGTCGTCCAGCTCGACGCCGAGCGCGTCGGCCACCATCGCCACCGCCTCGCCGAACACGCCCGTGCCGTCGGCGGTCATGCGCTGGAGATCCGGGTCGTCGATCGGCCGGCCGAACCCGGCAGGACGCTCCGTGTCGGGCGAGTCGTACCCCATGGTATGGGCGGCTTCGCTGATGGTGATCTTGTCGATCCGATCACAGACGCCGGCAACCGCGATGGCGAGCATCTCGATGAAGCCGGGATTGATCCCCGTGCCGAAGAGCGACGCGCCCCCGCGCTCGCACGCCGTGACCAGCCGCGCACGATCGGCCCCCAGACGCCGGCCGTTGATGAAGGCTGCGGTGGTGACGACGTTCGCCCCGGACGCGAGGATGCGCACCAGCTCGTCGGTGCACGGCCACATCGGGTTGTAGACGACGCAGTCCGGACGGAGTGCCAGCAGCGCGTCGACGTCGTTGGTGGCGGTCACGCCCAGGGGCGGCGCGCCGCACAGCTCGCCGACGTCGCGCCCGACCTTGTCGGCCGACCAGGCGTAGCAGCCCACCAGCTCGAGCCCGGGATCGGCGGCGATGGCGAGCGCCGACTGCTTGCCGACGTTGCCCGTGGTCCACTGGACGACCCGGATCGCCATCGGCCGGCTCAGTAACGCGGCTCGATCTTGAGCTCGAAGGACGCCGTGCCGGTGTCGGGGATGTACGGCTGCTTCCAGATCTCGACCGGGAAGGACACCATGATGAGCGAGTACAGAAGGTGGAGCAGCCGGCGCGCATCGTCGGGCAGCTCGTGGAGCGGGAACTGGTCCAGGTAGGCGATCGCCGCCTCGGCGCGCGGGAACATGGCGTCGTAGAACGCCTGCATCTCGTCCATCGTGCTCGAGAGGCGCTTCGCGTAGCGCTCCGGCTCGGTGGCGATGCACCAGGTCGGGGCGAAGGGTTCGAGGTCGGTGAATTCCGGCGGCAGCAAGCGCTCGGCCATCGCAGTCACCCCGCCGCGCGCGAGCGCTGATACTCGCGCACCCACTCGTTGATCACCTTGTTCAGGTGCCGGCACATGAGCTCCTGGTCTCCCAGCGGGAAGTGCGAGGCGGCACGCGACTCGAGGCCCATCTGCGTCGCTTCGAGGGTGCCGCAGTCCTGCAGCGCGTACTCCTTGATGGTGGCGATGCCGAGCTGCTGGGCGAGGTGCTCGCGCACGCTGCGCGGCGGCGGGAAGTAGGCGTTCGCTTCGAAGAGCAGGCGGTCATGGGCGAGCGGCCAGTAGTGGTACGTGAGGTACCACCCAGTCTCCCAGAACACGATCGCGAAGTTGGGGAAGATCTGAAACGAGTCCAGGCCCCACCGCTTCTTGTTCCCCGGGTTGAGGCCGGGCGGCAGCGTGTCCGTGACGATCTCCGACTTGTCCCACGGGCCGAACAGCCCGCTGCGCATCACCCGTTCGATGGGGTTGTACATCTCCGGCGGGAGCAGCCCGCCGCCGCCCCCGGGCGTCGAGCCCACCCGATGCGGGCCGTCGACCTGGAAGTGCATCGTGTAATAGCCCTGCGCCTGGTAGCCGGGCTGCGACATGACCGGGTTTTGGTGTCCGTGCAGGATGGGCGGGTGGTAGAACTCCTGGAAGGCATCGAGGAACACCTTCCAGTTGCTGCGAATGTCGCCGCGGTAATAGTAGCGCTCGGTACACTTCTCGAACGGATAGTCGATCGCCGTGATCATCGGGCCGAGGAACTCGGTGAGCGACTGCTTCGGCTGCTTGGCGAAGTTCACGAAGATGAACCCCTTCCACACGTCGCAGTGCACCGGCACGAGCCCGTAGTCGGCCTTGTCGATCCCGAAGAATTCGCCCTCCTGCAGGATGTAGGAGAGGCGGCCGTCGAGCTCGTACTTCCAGCCGTGGTACTTGCAGGCGAACTGCCGGCACACGCCCGAGACCTCCTCGGCCGGGTGATCCGTCCACACCAGCTTGTTGCCGCGGTGACGACAGACGTTGTGGAAGGCACGGATCTTGTCGTCCATGCCCCGGACGATGATCAGCGAGGTTCGGGCGACCGCGAGCTCTTTCGTGAAGAAGCCGCCCTTGCGCTTTAGCTGCTCGACCCGCCCGACGTTCAGCCAGGCTCGCTTGAAGACCGCTTCGCGCTCCAGCTCGAAAAACTCGGGCGAGATCGCGTTCTCGTACGACACGGGCTCGGTGCCGAGCCCGTAGTGCTCCGACCACGTTCCTTCGGGCGGCTTCGGATACTGCTTCGGGGCCTTGGGCGCTGCCTGGGTCATGCCGTTCGCTCCTCCGTGTGATTCACAGGACCATGCCGCCGTTGACGCCGATCGTCTGGCCGGTGATGAAGCTCGCTTCGTCGGAGCAAAGAAACGCACACGTGGCGGCGACCTCGTCGGGGGTGCCCGTCCGGCCGACCGGGATCATGCGGGCGGCGAGCTTGTCGAGCTTGCCGATGTCGCCGCCGGCCTCGGCGCGACGCAGCATCGGCGTGTCGATCATGCCCGGCGGGATGCAGTTGACCGTGATTCCGTGCCGAGCGAGCTCGAGCGCGAGCGCCCGGGTGAGCCCGATCACGCCGGCCTTCGAGGCGACGTAGTGGGCCATGTGCGGGGATCCCGACTGGGCGCTCGACGACGAGATCGTCACCATCCGGCCCCAGCGGCCTGCCAGCATGTCCGGCAGGGCGGCCTGCAGGCAGTGGAACGTTCCGGTGAGATTCACGTCGAGCACGCGCGTCCAGGTCTCGAGCGTGATCTCGGGAAAGGCGTCGAACGCATCGAGCCCGGCGGCGGTGACCATGACCTGGATCGGCCCGAGCGCGGCGCGCACCTCCGCAAGCGCCGCATCGACGGCGCGGCGGTCGGTGACGTCGGCCGTGACCGCAATCACCCGGCTCCCCTGCCCGCGCAGCTCCTCGGCGGCCCGCCGCGCTGCGTCGCCCTGGACGTCGAGCAAGCCGATCCGGTGTCCGCGTGCCGCCAGGTGCCGGGCGATCGCCAGGCCCATGCCCGAGGCCGCTCCGGTGACCACGGCCACTCGATCCGTCGTTGCCATCGTCGAGGTCCGACTCTGCCCGTCCTCGAACGGGATTATGGACTAGGTCGGACGTCGTGTGCAACAATGCTCTCGAATCCCGAGAACGTGGTTTCCGCCGAGACCACGGGGAGGAACGGATCGTGGCACGCTTCGAGAAGCCGGCGGAGGGCACCTGGACCGAGCACTATCCCGAGCTCGGGACGGGGCTGGTGTCGTTCGAGGACTCCGTCTCGCCCGCATTCTACGAGCGCGAGCGGGACGCCATCTTCAAGCAGGCGTGGCTCTACGTCGGGCGCGTGGAGGAGCTGCCCCGAAACGGCAGCTACTTCACCAAGGAGCTGCCCGGTCTCAAGACGAGCGTGCTGGTCGCGCGCGACATGAGCGGCCGCGTGCGGGCCTTCCACAACGTGTGCCGGCACCGGGGCAACAAGCTCGTGTGGGACGGGACGCCGCGCGCCGAGACCTGCGGCAGCGCCCGGCAGTTCGTCTGCAAGTACCACGGCTGGCGCTACGGCCTCGATGGCGCGTGCACCTACGTGCACCAGGCCGGCGAGTTCTTCGATCTCCGTCAGGACCAGCTGGGCCTCGCCCCGATCCACTGCGACACCTGGGCCGGATTCGTCTTCGTGACGCTCGCCCGCGAGCCCCGCTGGACGTTGCGGAACTACCTCGGGCCGATGGTCGGCGCGCTCGAAGGCTATCCCTTCCACCGGATGACCGAGCGCTATTCGTTCCGCGCCGAGAACAACAGCAACTGGAAGGTCTTCAGCGACGCGTTCCAGGAGTACTACCACGTCCCGCCGCTGCACACGCATCAGCTCGGCCCGACGCGCGAGGCGCAGAACCCCGAATACGCCTTCGAGGCGCCGCACTATCAGATCGACGGGCCGCATCGCATGGTGAGCACGAGCGGGACCCACAAGCACACCTGGCCCCGCGAGCACCTCTACCCCTCCGAGGCGCTCACGCGCAGCGGGAACACCGGCCCCTGGGATGCGCCGGACCTCGGCGGCCCGCTGCCCGGCGTCAACCCGTCGGGCGTCAAGCGCTGGGGCATCGACAACTTCCAGGTGTTCCCGAACCTCGAGATCCTGATCTACGAGCGCGGCTGGTACGTCACGTACCGCTACTGGCCGACGGCCCATAACACGCATGTCTTCGAGGGGGATCTGTTCTTCGTGCCCGCGCGCACGGTCCGCGAGCGCCTGGCGCACGAGTACGCCGCGCTCACCTTCAAGGAATACGGGCTGCAGGACGCCGGCACGCTCGACGGCACGCAGATGGGGCTCGAGCAAGGCGCGTTCCGCGAGTTCCTGTTGAACGACCAGGAAGTCCTGGTGCGCCACTTCCACAAGACGGTGAACGACTGGGTGGCCGCCCACGAGCGCGCCGAGGCGCCGGTACGATGAGCACGCCGCTGCTGCCCCCGGAGTTCGCGGCGCTCGAGCCCTACGCCGCCACCTGGTGCCTCGCGACCGAGCCCGAGCGCTGGGCGCGGCGGCTCGCGAGCACGATGGAGGAGCTGCACGCGTTCTACGACGCGTTCTTCCCGCGTGCCGAGGAGGCGATCGCCTACCTGGAGCGGTTTCCGCTCGACGATCTCCCGGCCGACGCGGAGCGGCTGCTGCAGCTTTTGTACTCGCTCCTGATGGTGTCGTACGCCGTGGAGGTGTGGAAGCAGCCCGAGGTGATCAACGCCGGCTCCGCCCGGATCGATCGCATTCGGGAACCCCGTCCGTAGAGGAGACGACCATGGCGCGCCTCACCAAGTTCGAGGAGTATCGCGATCGGTATCCGGACTTCGCGCTGGAGAAGACCGCCGACGGCATTCTCTGCATGCGCATGCACCGAGACGGCGGTCCCGCGGTGTGGGACGCGCGCACCCACCACGACATCGCCAATCTCTTCAACGACATCGCCGGTGACCGCGACGTGCTGGTCGTGATCTTCACCGGCACCGGCGACACGTTCAACGCCAACTGGGGCGGCGAGCACGATCGGACCTCGTTCAAGGCGCCGGCCGAATGGGCGGAGGAGATGGGATGGTACGGCCGGATGCGGCACCTGAACATGCTCGAGATCGACGCCATCATGATCGCGGCCGTGAACGGACCGTGTAACATCCACTCCGAGCTGCCGCTCATGTGCGACGTGGTGCTGGCGTCCGAGGACGCCTCCTTCCAGGACGCCGCCCATTTTCCGCGGAACCTCTCCCCCGGCGACGGCATCCAGAACATCTGGCCGCTCGTCGTGGGCCGCAATCGCTGGCGCTACGCGCAGCTCATGGGCCAGACGATCACCGCGCAGATGGCGCACGAGTGGGGCGCGGTGAACGAGGTGCTCCCCAAGGCGAAGCTGATGGACCGCGCCTGGGAGATCGCCCGCCATCTGCTCCGCTACTCGCCGATCGTGCTCCGGCACACGCGCCGCACCTTCGTGCAGGAGTTCAAGAAGGCCGCGGTGAACGACCTCGGGTACGCGCAGACCATGGAGCTGCTCGGGATGACGCAGTTCACCCCGTTCGGCGGCGGCATGCGCCCGCTCGACCGCCCCTGGAACGATCCCGACCTCTGGAAGAAGAAGTGAGCCCCGCTCAGGACCCGAAGCGGAAGTGGATCTCGCGGCGACGGATGCGCCAGCCGTCGCGCGTGCGCACGAACCGATCGGCATAGCGGCCGACGAACTTGACGATGGGGTCGGGCCCGCCCTCGCGCCGGATGAACACGAAGTCGGACAGCGCTTGGGCCATGTCGCCGTCGACGTCGATGATGGCGTTCACCCCCATGTGGATGCCGCGGCGCTCGGGCGTCTGCAGTGCGGCGATCATGGCCGTGATGGCCGCGGGACCCTTGGCGGTCTCGCCGCGCAGCACCAGCTCGGCGTCGTCGCTCCAGAGCTGCGGCAGCTCGTCGAAGGCGCCGTCGTCGACGAGGTGGCAGTACCGCGTCATCAACCGCCGGATCGCGCGTTCGTCGTCCACGCCGGGAGCCTACACCAGCGAAAACCATTTGCAACGTTACTCTCGAAGAACGAGAATGCAGTTCTGATGGCGCAGGTTCCGATCGCGGACGGCGTGTTCACGTGGCCCTCGGACGAGCCGCGGCTGATCGGGAGCCGCTGCGCCGCGTGCGGCATCGTGACCTTCCCCGCGCAGGACTCGTGCCCGCGCTGCGCGTCCACCGAGATGGCGACGCATCTGCTTGCCCGCCGCGGTCGCCTGTGGGCATGGACGACCCAGGAGTTCCCGCCGCCCGCCCCGCCGTACACCGGGCCTGGCGGCGCGGCCTTCGTGCCGTACGGCGTCGGGTACGTCGAGCTGGGCGACGAGGTGCGCGTGGAGACGCGGCTCACTCAGACCAGCGGGCTCGAGATCGGCATGGACATGGAGCTCGTGCTCGTGCCGTTTCGCACCGACGCCGACGGCAACGAGGTCGTGACGTTCGCGTTCCGGCCGGTCGGGGTCGCCTAGGAAGGAGCGCCCGTGGACGTCGCGATCATCGGCGTGGGCTTGCATCCGTTCGGACGCTTCGGCGATCGGACGGGCATCGAGATGGGCGCGGTCGCCATCCGCCGAGCGCTCGCCGACGCGGGCGTGGCGTGGCGCGACATCCAATTCGCGTTCGCCGGGAGCTACGAGATCGACAACCCGGACGCGGTCGTGGCGTTGCTCGGGCTCACGGGCATTCCGTTCACCAACGTCTACAACGGCTGCGCCACCGCGGCGAGCGTGCTGTCGCTCGCTGCCGACGCGATCCGGCTCGGCGAGCACGATCTTGGCCTCGCCGTCGGCATGGACAAGCACCTTCCCGGCGCGTTCAGCTCGGACCCCCGCTTGTACGCCTGTCCGTCGTGGTACGGCGAGCTCGGCCACTTCCTCACGCCGAAGTTCTTCGGGATGAAGATCAACAAGTACATGCACGACCACGGCATCACGGCGCGGACGCTCGCCCGCGTGGCCGCAAAGAACTACCGGAACGGGGCGCTCAACCCGCACGCCTTTCGACGGAAGCCGCTCTCCGAGGAGGAGATCCTCGGCTCCCGGATGCTCAATCACCCGCTGACGCAGTACATGTTCTGCAGCCCCGACGAAGGCGCGGCGGCGGTGGTGCTGTGCCGGGCCGATCGGGCGCGCCGGTACACCGACCGGCCGATCTATCTCCGCGCCAGCGTGGTGCGCACCCGCCGGCTCGGCGCCTTCGAGGTGCACAGCCCCTGGCTGCCGATCGAGGAGACGGCCGGTCCCACGGTCGACGCGTCGCGAGCCGCGTACGAGAAGGCCGGCATCGGGCCCGAGGACATCGGCGTCATCCAGCTCCAGGACACCGACGCCGGCGCCGAGGTGATCCATCTCGCCGAGAACGGCTTCTGTGCCGACGGCGACCAGGAGAGGCTCGTGGCGGACGGCGCGCTCGAGATCGGCGGCCGGCTGCCGGTCAACACCGACGGCGGGCTCATCGCGAACGGCGAGCCGATCGGGGCCTCGGGGCTCCGCCAGATCCACGAGATCGTGCTGCAGCTCCGCGGGCAGGCCGGCGGCCGGCAGGTGCCGGGTGCGCCGAAGGTCGGCTATACGCAGCTCTACGGCGCTCCGGGTGTCGCGGGAGTGTCGATTCTGTCCGTCTGAGGATCGCTCGCATGGCTACCGAATGCCGCACCGCTCTCGTGACGGGCGCCTCCGCGGGCCTCGGCGCCGCCATCGCGCTCGAGATGGCGGCCCGCGGCTGGCGGCTCGCCATCGGCGCCCGCCGGCTCGACCGCCTGACGGAGACCGCCGAGAAGGCTCGGGCGCAGGGCGCCGCGGCGGTGTACGCGGGCGAGCTCGACGTCACCGACGACGCCTCGGTGGAGCGCTTCTTCGACGCGAGCGAAGCGGCCGTCGGGATGGCGGACGTGATTGTCAACAACGCCGGCGCCTCGCGCTTCCACTGGCTCGAGGAGACCGATCCCCGCTGGCTGCGCAGCGAGGTCGAGACGAATCTGATCGGCCCGATGGTGGTCACGCACCGGGCGCTCCGCCCGCTGCTCGCCGCGCAGGCGAGCGCGGACGTCGTCATGGTGAGCAGCGACGCCTCCCACCACCCGCGGCCCGGCCAGCTCGCCTACGGGGCCTCGAAGGCGGGGCTCGAGAACTACGCGAACGCGCTCAGCCTCTCGCTCGAGGGCACCGGGATCCGCGTCATCAAGGTGCGGCTCGGGCCGGCGCTCAGCGAATTCGCCTTCGGCTGGGATCTCTCGCCCGAGACCACGCGCAAGCGCACGGAGCACTGGGCGTCGTTCGGGCTGCGCGACGCCC
Organism: Candidatus Limnocylindria bacterium; assembly: GCA_035559675.1. Lineage (GTDB taxonomy): Bacteria > Desulfobacterota > Binatia > DP-6 > DP-6 > DATMAZ01. The sequence continues at coordinate 14,054 of DATMAZ010000113.1, read as the reverse complement.
GCATGATGACCGGGGGCAAGCTCGGCTTGCTCATGCCCGATGACGTCGCGCGCGCGATCGTGCACGCCGTCACCCAGCCGCCGCACGTCCTCATCGACACGATCGAGCTCCAGCCGGCGGTGCCGCGAACGACCGACCGCCAATCCGGATGACCACGCTCTACTACGACCCGTACGACTTCGAGATCGACGCCGACCCGCATCCGGTGTGGCGCCGGATGCGGGACGAGGCGCCGCTCTACCGCAACGACAAGTACGAGTTCTGGGCGCTCAGCCGCTACCAGGATGTAGAAGCGGGGCTCGGCGACTGGCGCACGTACAGCTCCGCCCGGGGGACGCTGCTCGAGCTGATCCGCCACGAGGTGCAGTTCCCGCCCGGCATGATGATCTTCGAGGACCCGCCGCTGCACGGCGTGCATCGCGGGCTGCTGGCGCGGCTGTTCACCCCGCGCCGGATCGCCGAGCTGGAGCCCCAGGTGCGCGCGTACTGCGCGCGCAGCCTCGACCCGCTCGTCGGCGGCGATCACATCGACTTCGTCGCGGATCTCGGCGCCCAGATGCCGATGCGCGTGATCGGCATGCTGCTCGGCATCCCGGAGCAGGATCAGGAGGAGCTGCGGGACGCGATCGACGCCGGAATGAACCTCAAGGAGGCCGAGCAGACCCCGGTCGACCAGACGGCGCGCTTTGCGAAGTACATCGAATGGCGGCGCAAGCATCCCTCGGACGATCTCATGACCGAGCTGCTGCATGCCCGCTTCACCGACGACGGCGTCGAGCGCACGCTGCGCGACGACGAGCTGCTCGGCTACGTGAGCCTGCTCGCGGCGGCCGGCAACGAGACCACGACCCGGCTGATCGGCTGGACGGCGCACCTGCTCGACCGCTTTCCCGACCAGCGACGGCTCGTGGCCGCCGACCGCCGTCTCGTGCCGAACGCCATCGAGGAGATCCTGCGCTACGAGGCGCCGTCGCCGGTGCAGGCGCGCTACGTCACGCGGGACGTGGAGCTCTACGGGACGCGGGTGCCGGCGGGCTCGGCGCTGCTGCTGCTCAACGGCTCGGCCAACCGCGACGAGCGGGAGTTCGTCGATGCCGATCGGTTCGACGTGCGGCGCAAGGACGTCCACCACCTGAGCTTCGGCCACGGCATCCACTTCTGTCTCGGGGCGAGTCTCGCGCGGCTCGAGGGATGCGTGGCCCTCGACGAAGTGCTCAAGCGCTGGACCGACTGGGAGATCGATCGCGACCGCGCCGAGATGGCACGCACGTCCACCGTGCGCGGCTGGCAGCGCCTGCCGGCGCGGATCGGACCGCGGCGATAGATGTTTCTCGCGCCGGAAGGCCCCGAGATCCCGATCGCGGAGAGCGCCGCGAAGTTCCTCTCGCGCGCAATTCCGCTCGATCGGCTGCACGGGCCCGCCGCCTCGCCCGCGCTCGACGCAGCCCGGCGGGCCGAATTCGCGGCGATGGGGTGGTTCGGGCTCGTCATCCCCGAAGCCGGCGGCGGCAGCGGGCTCTCCCCGGTCGAGCACGCGCTCTTCTTCCGCGAGGTCGGCCGGCACTGCGGGCCCGTCGACATCCTGGCGCAAGCGCTGGCCGTGCTGGTGGCCGACGACCGGGGGCTGCGCGACGCGCTCCTGGCGGGAGAGCACGGCGTCGCCTTGGCGGTCGGTGACGAGCCGCTGAGGCTACTGGGCGCACACGACGCGGCCCTGGCGCTCCGCGTCGAGCGCGACGGCGCGCGGCTGCTCGACGTGACCGCCACCCAGACGACCGCGCGCCCGAGCCTCGATCCCGCCACCGGGATGCGCACGCTCGCGGGCGGCGCTCCACGCACGGTGGCGGTGTCGTCCGACGCCGGCGTCTGGAGCCTCGGCCAGCTCGGCGTGGCCGCCATGCAGGTGGGTGTGGCGGAGCGCGCCCTCGAGCTCATCGTCGAGTATGCGAAGGTGCGGGAGACGTTCGGGCGGAAGATCGGCACCTACCAGGCCGTGCGACACGCCTGCGCCGACATGGCGCTGCGCGCGGAGGCCGCGCGCTGCCAGCTGTGGAGCGCCGCCGCGGCGATGCGCGAGGGCCGAGTCGACGCGCCGGTGCACCTCGACGCCGCCAAGCACCTCGCGAACCGCGCCGCCGTGACGAACGCGGACGTCGACATCCAGCTGCACGGGGCCATCGGTGTCACCGAAGAGCACCCTGCGCACCTGCTGCTGAAGCACGGGTTGCTGCTCAGCCGGCTCTTCGGATCGGAGCGCACGCTGCTCGCGCGGCTGCTGGACGGCGAGCTCGAGGTCTGAGAGCGATGAACCTGCGCTACAGCGAAGAGGACCAGGAGTTCCGGGCGCGCGCGCGGGAGTGGCTCACGGCGCACGTGCCGCGCACGCCGCGGCCGCCGCGCGGCCGCGCGGCGGCCGAGTTCGATCGCGCCTGGCAACGCAAGCTCCATGAGCACGGCTGGGCCGGCATCTCGTGGCCGAAGGAATACGGCGGCCGTGGCGCGAGCGCGCTCCAGCAGGTCATCTGGTACGAGGAGCTGGCCCGCGCGCACGCGCCGCACCACGTGAACACGACCTACGTGGCGCTCATGCACGCGGGGCCGACGCTCATCGCCCGCGGGACGGACGAGCAGAAAGCGTACCACTTGCCGCGCATCCTCTCCGGGGAGGCACTCTGGTGCCAGGGGTTCTCCGAGCCGAACGCGGGCTCCGACCTGGCGGCGCTCACCACGCGCGGCGTCGTCGGCGACGACGAGATCGTCGTCACCGGCGTCAAGACCTGGACCACCGACGCGCAGCACGCCGACTTCCAGGAGCTGCTCGTGCGCACCGACCCGACCTCGCAACGTCACCGGGGGCTCACGTGGCTCATCTGCGACATGCGCACGCCGGGCATCGAGGTCCGGCCGATCATGACGATGATGCTCGACGCGCACGTGAACACCGTCTTCTACGACGAGGTGCGGATTCCCCGGTCGAACGTCGTGGGCGAGATCGGCGACGGCTGGTCCACCGCGCTCGCGACGCTGTCGTTCGAGCGCGGCACAGGGTTCATCGGCGACCAGCTCGACCTCTACGAGCGCGTGCAGCGGGCGATCGAGCTCGCCAAGCGGGTGCGCCTGGAGGACGGCGGCCTCGCCATCGAGCACGACGACATCGCGCGGCGGCTGGCGTCGCTCAAGGCCGACACCATGGCGATCCGGGCGATGACGCTGACGCACATCGCGGAGACGGATCGCACGGGGGTGCCGGGGCCCAAGGGGTCGCTCATGAAGCTCATGGTGACCGCCACGCACAAGGCGCTCACCGAGGTGGTCGCGGACATGCTCGGCTGGGAGTTCCTCGAGTTCGACGGCGACCGGACCGCGCATCCCTGGACGTACGATTTTCTCTGGAGCTGGGTCTACACGATCGCGGGCGGCACCAGCGAGATCCAGCGCGAGATCATTGCCGACAGGCTGCTCGGCCTGCCGCGAGCGAGGTGAGTCGCATGGCGACCTGCTACCAGTTTGCGCTCTCGAACCCGGTTCCCGGCCAGGAAGAGGAGTTCAACCGCTGGTACGGGACGGACCATCTGCTCCACGGCGTGCTCACCCCCGGCATTCTGGCCGGCCAGCGCTTCCGGCGCGTCGCCGGGCCGTGGCCGTCGGGCAAGCACGACTACCTCACGATCTGGGAGATGGACGATCCCGCCTTCGCGCTGGCCGAGCTGGCGAAGGTGCGCGCCACCGACGCGATGCCCATCAGCCCGTCGGTCGACATGACGACGGTGCAGCCGCCGACCATGTGGCGGCGCGCCACCGTGCGGAGCGCCGCCCGCATCGCGACCGACACCAGCGAGCGCCGGACGATCGTGCTCATGCTCGCCAACGCGGCGGAGGGCGAGGCCGACCAGTTCGTGGGCGCGCTGCTCCGGGTCTGTCTCGTCGAGCTGGCCGATCTGCCGGGCGTGATCAGCGCCGAGCTGCTGACGCTGGCCGACGAGCAGATCCGGGGCAGCGCCAGGAAGTACGCCTACGCCGTGCTCCTCGAGCTGCAGAACGAAGACCGGGGCGTCGAGTCGCTGGCGGACCGCCTGCCCGCGCTGCCGCACCTCGACCGCGAGCGCTGGTACGCCGTGGTCTTCCGACCGATCGGGCACCGTCTCACCACGGCGGAGGCCCGCGCAAGGAGGGCAGGGCAGCCATGAGCTGGACGCTACGAACCGATCCGAGCGGCTTTCGGACGCGCTGGTCGGACGCCGCCGCGTCCCGCTACCGCGCCGCGGGCTACTGGCGCGACGAGACGCTGGCCGACGTGGCGCGCCGCACCCGCGACGCGGCGCCCGACCACCCGCTGCTCGTCGAGCGCGACCGCAGCATCACGCGCGCCGAGGCGTGGGCCGCGTCGTCGCGGCTCGCGGCCTTCTTTTTCGCGCGCGGGCTCCGGCCCGGCGACGTCGTGTCGTTCCAGCTTCCCAACTGGACCGAGGCCGCCATCATCGCGCTCGCCGCACGCCGCTGCGGCCTGGTCCTGGCACCCATCCCGCCCAACTATCGCGAGGCGGAGGTGGGCTACATCCTGCAGGACTGCCGCGCGAAGGTGCTGTTCGCGCCCCACGTGTTCCGCAAGCACGATCATCGCCGCATGCTCGCGGGCCTGCGCCCCGAGGTGCCGTCGCTTCGCGACGTCGTCGAGGTGCGCGGCGACGGCACGGCGGGTCTCGGGTGGAGCGAGGCGGTGGCTGGTCCGCCGGTGCGCGACGAGGCGCTTCCGCGGCTCGATCCGTCGGCGGCCATGGTGGTGATGTACACGTCGGGCACGACCGGCCGTCCGAAGGGCGTGATTCACACGCACTACACCTTCGACTATCGCGTGCGCACGATCGTCGAGGCCTGGTCGATCGCGCCGTCCGACGTCATCTTCATGCCGTCGCCGGTGACGCACATCACCGGCGCGTACTGGGCCGTCGACATCCCGTGGGTATCCGGCGCAACGAGCGTGCTGATGGACGTCTGGAGCCCCGAGGAGGCCATCGACTGCATCGAGAAGCATCGCTGCACGGTGACGGGCGGCGCCACGCCGTTCTTGCGCCAGCTCCTCGACACGGCCGTGGGACGTCCCGGCGCCATGGCGTCGCTGCGCATCTTCTTCTGCGGCGGCACGACCGTCTCGCCGGACCTCATCCGGGAAGCCGCCGCCACGCATCCGCACTGCCTGTTCTTCCGCGCGTACGGCTCGACGGAGATGCCGACGACGACGCTCGGGATCCGCGACCGGGCCGACGCGGCGCTGGGCGCCGAGACGGACGGGGAGGTCGTCCCGCCGACCGAGGTGAAGATCGTCGACCTGACGCGCGACGCGCCCGTCCGCGACGGCGAGGAGGGTGAGATCCTGGTGCGCGGCCCGGAGCAGCTCGTCGGCTACGTGCATCCCGAGGACAACGACGCGGCCTTCGACGCGGACGGGTACTTCCGCATGGGCGACCTCGGGCGGCGCGTGCACGGGCGCTATCTGGTCATCACCGGGCGCAAGAAGGACATCATCATCCGCTCGGGCGAGAATCTCAGCCCGAAGGAAGTCGAGGACGTGCTCGCCGTCCATCCCGCGGTGGCCGACGTGGCGATCGTCGCCATGCCCAGCCGCGAGACCGGCGAGAAGGCGTGCGCGTTCATCGTGCTGCGCCCGGGGCACACCATCGATCTCGCGGAGATCCGCCGCACGGTCGAGCGGGCGGGCCTCGCCCGCCAGAAGTGCCCGGAGCACCTCGTCGTCGTCGACGAGCTGCCGCGGGTGCCGTCGGGCAAGATCAGCAAGGACGTGCTGCGAGCGCGGGCGAAGGAGATCGCGGAGCAAGGAGGGACATGACGTGGAGATCCGAGGACTGGCGGCGGCGATTGCCGGCGGCGCGTCGGGCATGGCGCGCGCGACGGCCGAGCTTCTGGCGGAGCGCGGCGCCAAGGTGGCGATTCTGGACCGGCCGAAGAGCGCCGGCGAGGAGGTGGCGGCGGCCATCGGCGGCGACAGCTTCTTCCATCCGCTCGACGTGCGCGACAGCGCGAGCATCACGAAGGCGCTCGATGCGGTGGTGAGCCGATTCGGCGCGCTGCACGTGGGCGTCAACACGGCCGGCGGCGGCATCGCCATGCGCACGCTCGGACGGGAAGGACCGCACTCGCTCGACGAGTTTCGCAAGACCGTCGAGCTGAACCTCGTCGGCTCGTTCGACTTCCTGCGGCTGTGCGCCGAGCGCATGGCGAAGAACGCGCCCAACGCCGACGGCGAACGCGGCGTCGTGATCAGCACGGCCTCGATCGCGGCCTTCGAGGGACAGATCGGGCAGGTCGCCTACGCCGCCGCCAAGAGCGGCATCATCGGCATGACCTTCGTGGCGGCCCGCGATCTGGGCTCGCTCGGCATCCGCGCCATGGCGATCGCACCGAGCCTCTTTCACACGGGCATGACGCAAGCCATCCCCGACGAGATGTCGGTGGCGCTCACGAAGGACGCGGCGTTCCCGAAGCGCATGGGGCGTCCGATCGAATACGCCCGGCTGGCGCTCGCCATCATCGAGAATCCGATGCTGAACGGCTCGACCATTCGCCTCGACGCCGGGCAGCGGTTCGCGCCCAAATAGCCGGACGCGGACGCGGGCTTTCCATTCGGCTACCACCCGGCTACCCTGGCCGGGCGCGCAGCACGCGCGACGAGGAGGAGGGGACGATGGGTGACGTGGCAAAGCGAGTCGCGCTGGGGTTGGCGATCGTGGTGGGGATGACGGCCTTTGCCGCCGGCTCGGCCGATGCCGCCGCCGTGCTCTGCCAGCGCAAGAGCAGGGTGCGGGTCCGAGACGGCGCGTGCAAGCCGAAGGAGACGCCGGTGCAGCTCGCCGGCGACAGCGTCGACACCTCGACCCTGCCGCAGGTGCCTTCCGCCGCCCAGGCGGATTCGTCGGATGTCGCGACCGACGCCGACGCCCTCGGCGGGCTGCCTCCCACGGCGTATCAGGGGCGCATCCGCTGGGCGCTCGTCTCGGCTGACGGTCTCACGATCATCAAGCAGTCGGGCGGCATCACCCCCGTCGCCGAGGCGATCACCGGCATCGTCGTGCTCGACTTCGGCGAGGATCTCCGCGGCCGCGGCGTGATCGCGACGGTGCGGGGCGGGCTCACGGCCAAGGGGTGGGCGCAGGCCTCGATCTGCGGCGGCAGCACGGTCGGATCCGATCCCGAGCTGGCGTTCTGCAACGTCGGCGGCGACGTGCAGGACGCCCCGAACGAGGTCGCGGTCGCGACGCTCGACGAGAACGGCACCGCGGTCGAGCGCGCCTTCTACGTGGCCGTCTTTCCGTGATCGGGTGACGTGCCGCGGGGGCATCGCTCGTGCCGCGGCCACCGCGGGCTTGCGGACCAGGACGCCCCGCTGCACGAGAGCGGCTGGCTCGAGCAATCTCCGTCTTCTTGCAATTCGTCGGGCTCTCGACCACTCGCAGAACGCCGTCGGACTTGTGGTAGCAGCCGTGAATCACCGTACCATCGGGGATCCCGACGGCCTGCACGACAGCGACGAGAACGACACCGATGCCAACGCCCGCCAGCGGGAGCCAGAATCGCCTCGAGCCTGCTGCGGACCTCGACTAGCAAGACAGCGAGCCACGAGCACCCCCGCCGGGTGCCCTACTCGACCACGATCACGTCGGTCAAGGGTTCGCGATCGTTCGGGCGCGCTACGCTACCGCCGCATCGGGCGGCTCTGCCGCCGCGGTGGCCGGTGACGAAAACTCGAGACAGGGGTCGTCGATCGAGCCGTAGCGCAGCGTGAAGATGTCGCGAATGTAATTCTGGTAGAGCCGCCAGGGGTGCTTGGTCCCCTGCTTCGGCATCTGGGCGATGGCGCGCTGGATGTACCCGGACGAGAAGTCGACGAACGGCTCCTCGCCGAGATCGGGATCGCGGCGGCGCGGCGTCACCTGGCGCGCGCCGAGCGCATCCATGCGTTTGAGGATGCGGCAGACGAACTCGGCGGTGAGGTCGGCCTTCAGCGTCCACGAGGCGTTGGTGTAGCCGAACGCGACCGCGAAGTTCGGCACGTCGCTGAACATGCAGCCGCGGTAGTTCATGAGCCGGCCGGGCTCGACGGGCGTGCCGTCCACCACGATCGTCGCGCCGCCGGCGAACTGCACCTTGAGACCCGTCGCCGTCACGATGAGATCGGCCCGCAGCTCCTGCCCGGAGCGCAGGCGGATGCCGGCCTCCGTGAACGTCTCGATGTGGTCGGTCACCACCGAGACCCGGCCCTTACGAATGGCCACGAAGAGGTCGTCGTCGGGCACGAGGCAGACGCGCTGATCCCAGGGTTTGTAGCGCGGCGTGAAGTGCGTGGGGACGTCGACCGACGGGCCGACGGCGTCCCGCACCATCGCGATCATGCGCTCGGCGGTGCGCTCGGGATACCGCCGGGCCAGGCGGAAGAACAGCATGTGGAGGAAGACGTTCTTCCAGCGGGTGAGCCAGTACGCGAGCCGCGACGGCAGCACCTTGCGCAGCGCCTCCGCCAGGCGGTCCTCGGCCGGACGTGAGATCATGTACGTGGGCGAGCGCTGCAGCATGACGACGTGCGCGGCCTGCTTCGCCAGCTCGGGCACGAGCGTCACGGCGGTGGCGCCGCTGCCGATCACCACCACTCGCTTGCCGGCGTAGTCGATGTCGTCCGTCCACTGCTGCGGGTGCACGATCCGGCCGCGGAACGCCGCGCGACCCGGGAACTCGGGCGTGTAGCCCTGGTCGTAGTCGTAGTAGCCCGCGCACATCGAGAGGAAATTACAGGTGAACGTGACCCGCTGGCCGTCGGGCCGTTCCGCCACCACCTGCCAGCGGGCGTCCGCGCTCGACCAGGCGGCGTGCCGCACCCGGTGCGAGTAGCGGACGTGCGGCTCGATGCCGTGCTCCCGCGCCGTCTCGCGAATGTAGGCCAAGATCGACGGACCGTCGGCGATCGCCTTGCGCGCCTCCCACGGCTTGAAGCGGTAGCCGAGCGTGAACATGTCGGAGTCGGAGCGGATGCCGGGGTAGCGGAAGAGGTCCCAGGTCCCGCCGCTCTGGGCGCGCCCCTCGAGGATGACGTACGACTTGGACGGGCAGCGCTCCTGCAGGTGGTAGGCCATGCCGATGCCGGAGAGCCCGGCACCGACCACGATGACGTCGAAGTGCTCCATGCGCTCCTCCGAGTGGTCTCGCAGGCCCGGCCCCGAGTCAACGGGGCCCCGTCCGGTGCTCCGGTACCGGGGCCCGGGTCGGGCCCGCCCGGCCGGGGCTCAGTTGGCCAGCGGAGTGAGCACGCCGTCGATGCGCGCCGCAACCTCGCCCGAGAGCGCCAGCAGCTCCTCGGCGAGGCCGTCGGAGATCTTGTCCCTGGCCAGCAGCTTCGCTACCTGGACCTCGAACGACACGACCTTCTTGCCGGCCTTCACCAGCAGCCGCGCCGCCTTGCGCGACGTCCGGGACCGCTCCACCAGCACGCGGGTCTTCTCGATCTTCCCGGCGAGTCGCTTGGCGCTGCGGCGCCCACCGAGCGCGAGCTCGTCCTGGGCGGCGACCGTGTCCCGGAGCAGCGTCACGGCGCAGTCCACGGCCGCGTACCCGTTGAGCGGCTGGTCGAGGCACGAGAGCGGCGCCGTGGTGGTGGTCGTTGCCGGCACGAGCGTCGAGCTGCTCGACGACGACGTGCTCACCGTGGAGCTGCTCGTGCTGCTCACCGTGGTCGTGCTGGTGCTGACCGAGGTGGTGGTCGTGTCGCTGGTCGAGGTGGTCGAGGTGGTCAGGGTGCTGGTGGTGGTCGAACAGAGCTCGCAGCACGGCGGCAGCTCGGGATCGTGGACCAGCGCGGGCGCCGGCGTGACCACGGCGCCCGGCGCGATCGCCGGCGGTGCGGATCGATAGGTGAAGGTGACGGCGGCCGACGCCTGCACCGTGCCGCTCACCATGAGCGCTCCGCCGGTGTTCGTCTCCACCGTGGCACGCGGGGCGATGCCTCCGCCGAGCGCCCTTATGATCCCCGCCAAGGTCGCTCCACAGGCACCGAGCGCGACGTTGCCGGCGCCGAGCAGCGGCACCCCGGCGGTCGCGCTCACGTCGACCACGGACGTGGGCAAGAGCGTGAGCGTGCCGGGCGTCTCGGGCTGGAAGATCCCGCCGCCGTAGCCGCCTCGGAGATCGATCGTGCCGGCGACCGTGAAGGCGGTTCCTGCCGTCACCAGCAGGTCGCCTCCCAAGCCTTCCGCCGCCCCCATGATCGTGATGCGACCGTTCAGCTCCACGGTGTCGGTGGCGACGACGTCGAGGAAGCCGCCGTCGCCGTCGGGCCCCGGGCCCGAGAGATCCACCGGCGCGGCCAGCACCACGCGATCGGCGGTCAGGTCGACGTCGCCGCCGGAGCCGGCTCCTTCCAGCAGGTCGCCGGCGCCGCGCAGCGAGACGGGCGCTTGCACGGACAGCAGGCCCGCCGCGGTCATGGAGAGCGATCCCCCGTCGCCGAGCGGCGTGGTGGCGTTGGCTGTGATGTCCGCACCCGGCTGAATGAGGAGATCGCCTTCGAAGACGTTGAAGAAGACGTCTCCGCCCTCGCCGCCCTTCACGACCACCGGCGCGGTCACGGTGACACTCCCCTCCGCCAGGACGTCGAGGAAGCCGCCGAAGCCGTCGCGATCGCCGCCGGTGATGTCCATGCCAGCGCCACCGAGCGTGACGCCGCCGGCGGAGGAGATGATCGTGACGTAGCCACCGTCGCCGTCTCGCGTGGTGGCCATGGCCTGCACCACCCCGCCGAGCTCCACGCGTTCGGCCAGCAAGGTCACGTCGCCGGCAAGGCCCGCCGTCGTCTGGATGCGCGAGCCGCTCTCCGTGACGAGCGCGCCGCGGGCCTCGAGCGTGATCTGGCCGCCGACCCCTTGCACGCTGCCCGAGATGATCTTGGCCCCGGTGGCGAGCGTGAGGTCGCCGGCGCGGATCGTGACGCCCCCCGTGCCCGTCCCCTGTACCATGATCGTGCGGAACGCCCCGACCACCAGGTCGCGGGTGCCGAGGTCGATGGTCGTGTCGCCGGGCACGGAGACGTCGCTCGTCACCACGCACGGGTCGTCGGCCGGTCCGCAGAGCTGCGCCCAGCCGGGCGCGGCCGCCACGGTGACGGAGAGCACGACGAGCAGGCAAGCCGATCCCCGTGACATTGCGCGCAAGGCCAGCAAAGGACATGCCGTGCGCCTGCAAGTCAACCTGAACGCCTCCATCCTGCGGCGCTGCCGGCATCGGGCGGTCCTGCACGCTCGCGGGCGCACGCCGTCTTGTCGGGCAGCCGGCTACGGGGCTAAGAAGCCTGCATGACCACGGCGCCTCCCGTGCTCTCGCCGCGCGCATTCCTCGACGAGTGCATCGAGTTCAAGCGCAGCCACACGCCGACGGGCCGCTTCTACCCGACGTTCCTCACGGGCAAGCTCACACCCTCGCAGCTGCGAACCTGGGCGAAGGAGATGTATCACTTCGTCCAGCCCGGCATCCCGGCGCTCACCGCCTGGCTGGCGCACGCGCCGACCACGGTCGAGCGCGAGAGCGCGCGGCTGATCGCCCGCAATCTCGCCGGCGAGCTTGGCTTTCTGAACGAGCCCGACCATCGCGATCTGTACGTCCAGTTCCTCGCCGGGCTCGGCATCGACGAGGACGAAGCGCGCGCCCACCTGCCGCTCGCTTCGACCATCGGCGCGGCGAGCGTGCTCTGCGCGTTTTGCCGTTCGTCCTTCGAGGAAGGCCTGGGCTCGTTCGGCCTCGGCATGGAGATGCAGGTGCCGGGCCGGCCGAACGGCGCCGCCATGATCCTGAAGGCGCTCGAGCACTACGACATTCCGAAGCAGGCGCTCGAGTTCTACCGCATCCACGTCGAGGCCGAAGAAGAGCACGGTGAGAACGCCGAGCAGGCGGTCGCTCCGTTCGTACAAACCGCGGCGCAGCAGGCGCTGGTGCGTCACGCGTTTCGCTGGACGGTGATCGCGCTCACCGGCATGCAGAGCGGCTTCGACGCGCTCCTCGATGCCTGAGCCGCAGCTCGCCGGCCGAGTCGCCATCGTAACGGGCGCGTCGTCCGGCATCGGCCGCGTGACGGCCCGCCGGCTCGCCCGGCACGGGACGACCGTGGTCGCCGTCGCGCGCCGCGCGGCCTTGCTCGAGACGCTCGTCGACGAGTGCCGCACGCACGCCCCCGCGTCCTTCGCGCTCGCCGGCGACCTCGGGGAGCGCGCCTTCGCCGAAGGCGCGGTCGCCGAGACGGTCACGCGCACCGGCCGCCTCGACGTGCTGGTGAACAACGCCGCCCTCTCCAAGCACAAGCACATCCTCGACGTGACACCCGAGGAGGCGGAGCAGGTGATGCGGGTGAACTTCATGGCGTGCGTGTGGACCACGCTGGCCGCGCTCCCGCACATGCTGCGGCTCGGCGGCGGCACGATCGTGAACGTGTCGTCCTTCGCCGCCAAGGTGACGCCCCCGCGCGAGGCGCTGTACGCGGCGTCCAAGGCCGCGATGAACGCGTTCAGCGAAGGCCTCTGGCACGACCTCGCCGGCTCCGGCATCCATGTCGCGATCGTCAATCCCGGACCGATCGACACCGAGATCTGGGAGAAGGCCGAGCAGCCCGTCGCCTATCACGGACGGAAGTACTCCCCCGATCTCGTGGCCGACGCGATCGTCGAGGCGATCGTCCACCGCCGCTACGAATGCACGGTTCCGAAGCTGAACCCCATGCTGATGACGGCGCGCGCGCTGCGGCTGCTCGCCCCGGGCCTCATGCGCACCGGCATGGCGCGCATGGACCCGGTGTCCCCCAACGTCTTCGCGCGTCCGCGATAGGAGGAGACGACCATGGAATCGACACGGCCCGTACCGATGGAGATGACCATCACCCACATGCAGGCCCTGCCGCCGACGCTGCTCGGTCTGCTGAAGGAGCAACAGCCGCCCCGCCGCCTCCCCGCACCTGCCGGGCTAATCACACGCGCGCACGGCGCCTGATGCGTCGGCCGAAAGCGCGAGCGCGCCGTCGAACCAGCGCCCGTCCTGCGCGAGCCCGATCTCGAGCTGCACCGCCGGCGCGCCGCGCGGCGGCGGCGGGATCGTGGCGTACGCGACGGTCTCGGCGCCGGGCGAGAGATCCCAGGGCAGCCGGCCGGCGTCGGCGGTCTCGCGTGAGCGCCCCGCGGCATCCGTCCACCGGACCGCCACGGTGGCGAGCCCACGCCGGGTGGCGCCCACCGCCGGCCACCGCGCCGTGCCCGCGTTGCGGACACGGACCGCGAGCGCCGCGGGACGAAGACGCGGCACGCGTGCGAGCGGCGCGTCGAGCGCCAGCACGGCGCGACGATCGCGCTCGGCGAGCGCCGCGCGCGGCGTGCCGAGCGGCGTCGTCTCTCCGTCGGACAGAAACGCGGCCATCAGGTCGGGCGCCGGCGCGCCGCCGAGTTCGAGAACGCGGTCGTCTCCGAGGCGCGCGACCTCGGCGTACGCGTCGGCGGCGGCGTCCCACGCCGCCCGCCGATCGGCGTCGAGCTCCGCGTCGTGGACGACGATTCGGCGAAGCCCGGAAAGCCGCGCCAGCAGCTCCGCGGCGCGCGGGTCGGGCAACGCTTCCACGAGCGCCCCCACCGCCGCGTAGGTGGGCGGCGCGTAGCCGCCGTAGCCGCCGAGCATCGGCTGCCAGTGGACGACGCTCCGATACGTCCGTCGCGCCTCGACCGCGCGGCCCACCGGGTCGGCCCGCTGGAACGGCTGGAACGGGATTTCCACGATCGCACCGGGCGAAGCGCTTCCGAGCCACCGATACACCGGCGGGATCATGGCCGGCGTCTCCGCGGTCGGCGCGACCAGCGGCCGGCGCACGCTGACGCCGGCCAGCACGAGGGCCAGCGCCACCACCGCGGCCGAGGCGGCGCGCCGCCGGCGCCCCGTCAGCTCGAGCGCGCCGGCCAGCGCCACGCCGGCGAGCGCGCAAGCCCCCATCACCACCGGCGCCGACAAGCGCACTGGCGCGCGCACCA
>DATMAZ010000112.1:0-18778 GCA_035559675.1 Candidatus Limnocylindria bacterium | reverse complement strand
CGGCGCGAGCCGCGATCGAGGCAGGGCGCGAGGCGCGCGCGCGGCTGCCGCAGGCGCCGCCGGGCGAGCGCACCGATCTCGTGCGCCGCGCCTACCAGCGACCGTACCTCTTGATCTACCGGACGCTCGCCGACCCGCGCTATCTCGATCTCCGGCTGGATCCATCCCAGCGGCCGGCCGGCTCGATCTTCTCTTTCGGCCGCGATCCCGTCGTCGGCAACTTCGGCGAGGGGCTGGCGCGCGTCATGAGCGCGCGCGGCTGGCTCTCGACCTGGTCGGGGCTCTCGTCGAACGCCTCGCTCGAGCGCACGCTGCCGCACGTCCGCGTGCCCACACTCGTCGTGGGCGCGCTCGCCGACATGGACATCTACCCCTCGGAGACCGCGGCGGCGTTCGCGGCGAGCGGCGCCGCCGACAAGGAGCACGTGGAGCTCGCCTGGGCGAGCCACTATCTCGAGCCCGTGGGGGCGGAGGGTGCCCGGCTCGCGCATCCGCGCCTCCGCGTCGTGGAGGAGGTGCTGCTGCCGTGGCTGCGCGCGCGCTGGCCCGCCTGAGCGTCGGCCACTACATGCTGCGGCGCTGGTCGCTCGCCGACGACGTGCGCCACCTCGAGCGCCTGGGCTTCGCCTCGATCAGCCTCGCCACCTCGAAGGTCGCCGCCTACGGGACGCGGCGGGCCGTGCGGCTGCTGCGCGCCTCGTCGCTCGAGGTGGCCCACGTGAGCTCGGTCGGACGCTTCGGGGTGACCGCGGCGAGCCGGCGCCGCGGCATCGACGACGTGCGGCGCGGCATCGCCTTCGCACACGAGGTCGGCGCCCGCGTGCTGGTGGTGCTGAGCGGCCCGCGCGGGCGCACGGCGTGGGACGAGGCCGCGCGGAGCTTCGCCACCGCCTACGAGGCCGTGCTGCCCGAGGCGACGGCGGCGGGCTTGCGGCTCGCGATCGAGGTGATCCATCCGCTGCGCCAGGATCTGTCCTTCATCAACACGCTCGCTGAGGCGCGCGCGCTGGCCCGCGCCGCCGGCCGCGGCGGCGGCTACGTGCTCGACGTCTGGCACTCGACCTGGGAGCCGGCGCTCGTCGAGATCGCCGCCGCCGACGCGGCGCGCCGCATCCACGCCGTGCAGCTCTCCGACGTGAAGCCGGTCACGCTGCGCAGCATGGACCGGGCGCTGCTCGGCCGCGGCATCGCCCCGCTGCCGGCGTTGCTCGGCGCACTCGAGCGCGGCGGCTACCGCGGCTACTACGAGCTGGAGATCATCGGGGACGACGTCGAGCGGCTGGGCTACGAGCGCGCGCTCGGGCTTTCGCGCCGCACGTTCGTGCGGCTGGCACGGGCCGCCGAGCGCCCGCTCAATGCACGATCGCCCCGATCCCGCGCGCGCCGAGCTGCTCCGTGACGTTGCCGCCGAGGAACTCGGCGGCTTCCGAATGTCCCTTCAGCGCGGCGTCGAGGTGGGCCAGGCCGAGGCCGCGGATGGCGTCGTAGGCGGGCTCGGCGGGGCAGAGCTCCGCGAACGGCCGGATCTGGCGAGCCGCGGACTCGAAGAAGCCCGGCGGCGGAAAGGCCCGGAACATCTCGTGCGCCTCCGCGGCGCGGTCGCAGAAGTGCATGTGATCGGTGTCGCGCAGCACCACCATGCGCTTCGGCGCGGGCGTGCGCTCGAACAGGTCGTGCATCGACGGCAGCGGCAGGATCGAGTCGCGGTCGGCGACCACGTAGAGCGTCGGCACGTGGCGCGACCAGCCGAGGTCGAGCGCCTCGGCGAGCGGGTTGGCGGGTAGCTGGACGAGATGGCCGCCCGCGGGCGCCAGCGGCAGCGCGGCCCGGATGCGGGTGTCGGCGGCGGTCGTGGCGAGCGTCGTCCAGCCGCCGAAGCTGTGCCCGGCGATACCCACGCGCTCGGCGTCCACGTGATCGGCGAGGGCGCCCGCGGCGCCGTCGAGCACGCGGTCGATCGTCCAGCTGGTATCCAGCGGCCGGTGGCGGACGTACTCGCGCAACGTCTCCAGCACGTCCGGGACGGGCCGGCCGC
This sequence comes from Candidatus Limnocylindria bacterium, assembly GCA_035559675.1. Taxonomy (GTDB): domain Bacteria; phylum Desulfobacterota; class Binatia; order DP-6; family DP-6; genus DATMAZ01. The sequence continues at coordinate 16,743 of DATMAZ010000112.1, read as the reverse complement.
TGCGAGCCGCGATCGTCTGCGCGAAGACCTCGTGGATCGTGTTGCCGGTGTGGTCGGGCGCCACCACCACGTAGCCGTGGCTCGCGAGGTGCGTGCACAGGAACGTCGACTGCCGCCGGTGGCCGCCGTAGCCGTGCGAGAAGACGACCAGGGGAAAGCGTCCGGGCTCCGGCGCGGCGTCACGCACGGCGTGCTGCACGACCAGCGGGAGGCCAGGCAGCAGCTCGTAGCGGTCGCAGGTCTCGGGATCGACGTCCCGGCCCCGGTGCTCGGCCACGGCCGGATACCAGATCTCGAGGCGGAGCGGCCGTTCCCGCGCCGCGTCGACCAGCTCCGCCGTGCGGACGCCGGCGGCATGCGGTCCGCGTACGAACGGGTCATAGCCCATGCGGTATCGAAACGGGGCTTGCGCGCCAGAGTCAAGGCGTGGGAACATGCCGGCCATGGCCAGGGCGGACGCGAGTCCATGCCCGGAATGCGGCGTCGAGAACGCCGCCGACCACAACTTCTGCAAGAGCTGCGGCTATCCGCTGAAGCCGGTGCCGATCGACGGCGCGCTCGCCGGCAACCTGGCGGAGCGCAACCGCGACCGCTGTCTCAAGATCCTCAAGGCCTATCCCGACAACGCGAGCGCGCACTTCAACCTCGGGCTGGCGTACTACCACCTCGGCCAGGTCGGCAACGCGCAGCGCGCCTTCGAGCGCGCGGTGGCGCTCGACGAGACCTACTCGGCCGCGCATTTCCATCTGGCGCTCTGCCACTATCGCCGCGGGGCGATGGCGGAGTGCGTCGCGGCGGCGCGCCGGGCCATCCAGTACAACCCGGCCTCGGCGCCCGCGCACTTCCGTCTCGCGATCGCACTGTTCCACCTCGGGCGGCTCGACGAGGCCGAAGCCGCCTTCCGCGACACCATCTCGGCCGACGAGGACTACGTGATCGCCTGGTACCATCTCGGCATCATCCGCGAGCGCAAGAACGACGTGGAGGCGGCCATCGACTGCTTCGAGAAGGTGGTGCGCGCCAATCCGAACGACGCCTCGGCGCACTACCATCTCGGGCTGCTCTACGAGATGAAGGGCATGGACGCCTGCGCCATGAGCGCGCTCGCGCGGGCGCTCGAGCTCGACCCGTCGGACAGCGCCGCGGCGATGGCGCTGCAGGAGCTGCAGCGCTGAGCGCGGGCGGCCGGCGTCAGGCTGGCCGCGGCCCGGCGCAGCAGCGGTCGGTGAAGGCCTGGAACTGCGCCGCGAGCTCGCGGAAGGTGCGCGTGTCGACCCGGTAGACGTGCTCGCGCCCGAGCCGCTCCTGCGCGAGCAGCCCGGCGTCGGCCAGCACCTTGATCTGGTGCGAGACCGCCGGCCGCGAGAGATGCACGCGGCTCGTGAGCTGGTTCACGTTGAGCCGCTCGCGCGAGAGCAGGAGCACGATCTGCTGCCGGATCGGATCGCCGAGCGCCACCAGGAAGCGGCTGAGGTCGAGCAGCTCGGCGGCCTCTTCGGAAGCGAACTGTGCGAGCTCCATGCGCCGCTCGTTCTCGACACTTTGGGCGGGGCTGTCAAACCGACCGGGTGCCGCTTTGGCGGCCGGGCCGGGTGGCCGCCGCCGCCGCGCCGATCAGCCCGGCGAAGGCCGCCATCACGATGATGCCCGCGAGCTGGATCCAGTCGCCGGCCTCGGCCGGACGCACGACGGCGCCGAGCGCCGCGAGGAAATCGAACGGCGTCCCGCTGGCTCGCATCACCTTCAGCGCCGCGAGCAGCGCTGCCGCCGCCGTCGCCGCCACCAGCATGGCCGATCCGGCGACGAGACCGGGACCCACGACCTCGCGCACCGGCCGCAGCGCGGCGGGCGCCGGCTGCACCTCGTACTCGGCGGGCAGGTCGCGCGCCCGCAGCGGGACGAAGCGGCCGAGCAGCACGAGCCCCGGCAGCCCGCAGGCGATCGTGAACCAGTAGAACGCCTCCCAGCCGACGGCGTCCACCATGGCGCCGCAGATGGGCCCCGAGACGAGCCGCGGCAGCCCGAAGAGGCTCGAGAACAGCGCGTACTGCGTCGCCGAGAAGCGCCGCTCGGTCAGCCGGAGCAGCAGCACCGAGAACGCGCCCGTGCCGAGCCCCGAGGTGAGCTGCTCGAAGCCGTTGGCGGCGTACATGAGCGGCAGGTTCGTGGGGCTGCGGGCCAGCACGACGTAGCCGACGTTGGAGAAGACCTGCAGCGCGCCGAACACCCAGAGCGCGCGGCCGAGGCCGATCACGCTGGTGAACACGCCGCCGAGCGCGGTCCCGGTGAGGGTCGCCGCCAGCGAGATGGAGCCGAGCGCTACGCCGCGCGCGAGCTCGTCGTAGCCGCGGTCGATGAGAAACGGACGGGTGAGACTCTGCGCCAGGTTGTCGGCGAGCTTGTAGAGGACGACGAAGGCCAGGATCTCGAGCGCGCGGTGGCGCTGCAGCACGCCGACGATCGGCAGCCACACGGCGTCGCGAAGCCGCCGTGGGGCCGCGGGCACCCGCTCGGGCTCCGGGGCGAGCGCGGTTACCAGCAGCATGGGCAGGTAGGCGAGCGCCAGGCCGGTGCAGACGAGCGGCCACGAGTAGCGGCCGGCGAGCGTGATGGCGAGGCTGCCGGCGGTGAACATGGCGGCGCGGTAGATCGCGATGCGCGCGCCCACCACCACGCCCTGCTCGTCGGGACGCAGCACGTCGACGGCGTAGGCGTCGATGGCGATGTCCTGCGTCGCCGAGGCGAAGGCGATGGCCAGCGCGAGCGCCAGCACCACCCAGGGCGCGTCGGGACGGTCGCCCACGCCGGCCAGCAGCAAGGTCAGCGCGAAGAGCGCCACCTGCGCGAGCCCCGCCCAGCCGCGGCGGCGCCCGAAGACCGGCGGCGCATAACGGTCCATCAGCGGCGACCACAGGATCTTGAAGCTCCACGGCGCCTGCGCCAGCGTGGCGAGCCCGACGATCCGGATGTCCACGCCGCTCGCGCGCATCCAGTCGGGGATCGCGATCCAGACGAGCCCGAGCGGCAGCCCGGAGGAGAACGACAGCAGCGCCACCGAGGCTGTGCGCCACGAGCGCATGGCGCGCCAGATCCCCGCCGTCCCGTCGCCGCTCCGCATCCCCAGCCCCGGCGCTCACTTAGCAGGTGCCTCGCCGGCCTTCGAGCGCCCCTTTTCCTCGCCCGGCGTTCTCTGGTAAACCGCAGACAAACGAACGATCGTTCACCTCGGAGGAATGGCAGCGATGGACGTCCACACCGGCCCGATGATCTCCAGCGACTCGCACATCGTGGAGCCCCCCGACCTCTGGGAGCGCTGGCTGCCGAAGGAGCTGCGGCCGCTCGCCCCGAAGCTGGTGAAGGACGAGGAGGGCGGTGACGCCTGGCTGTACAACGACGGCGGCGCGCCCGCGCCGCTCGGGCTCGTCACCGTCACCCGGGGCCGCGCCCGCGAGGAGCTGCGCTGGTCGGGCGCGCGCTACGCCACCATCAACCAGGGCAACTTCGAGGCCACGGCACGCGTCGCCGAGATGCTCGAGGACGGCGTGGTGGCCGAGGTCATCTACTCGCCCCAGCGCACCATGCGCCACTTCATGCAGGGCACCGACAACGACCTGCATCTCGCGGGCGTGCGCGCCTACAACGACTGGCTCGCCAACGACTTCTGCGCCAAGGCGCCCGACCGGCTGATCGGCATCGCGCAGATGCCGGCCACCGGCGTCGAGGACGCGATCGCCGAGATGCGCCGGGCGCTCGACATGGGGCTGCGCGGCGTGCTGCTCTCGTCGTGGCCGAGCGGCAACCCCAACGTGTCGGAGGCCGACGATCCGTTCTTCGCCGAGGCGCAGAAGCGCGGCGTGCCGGTGAGCCTCCACATCGGGCTCGTCTCGCGCGCCAAGGTGGCGCCAAAGCCGCGCACGCCGGTCGACGTCGACAAGGCAAAGGCCGCCACCGGCACCGGCACGGGCGGCCGGCAGGTCTCGACGCTTTCGGGTGCCGGCCTCGACACCATGCCGCTGCTGCTCGGCGAGATCATCCTCACTGGCGTCCACGACCGCTTCCCGGACCTCAAGTTCGTCTCGGTCGAGGCCGGCATCGGCTGGGTGCCGTACTACGCCGAGCAGATGGACGACCGCTACGAGCGCAACCGGCACTGGGCTAAGATCAAGCTCCGCAAGCGGCCGAGCGAGTACATCCGATCGAACTGGATGTTCACCTTCGTACTCGACCGCTACGGGGTGGTGAACCGCCACGCGATCGGCATCGAGAACATCATGTGGTCGACCGACTATCCGCACCACGGGTGCGACTGGCCGCACTCCCGGCGAACGGTGGCCGCCATGTTCGAAGGCGTGCCCGCCGCCGAGCGCCAGCAGATCGTCTACGGCAACGCGGCCAGGCTCTACGGCATCACGGTGACGGCCTAGGCGGACGGCTCGGCCAGCAGCGCCAGCACGCGCTCGTGCAGGAGCCCGTTGGTCGCGAGCGCTTCCCCGCCGTGGATGGTGCGCCGCCCGCGCCAGTCGGTGAAGCGCCCGCCGGCCTCCTCGACGATCGGCAGCAGCGCCGCGCAGTCCCACACGTTCATGATCGGGTCGAGCGCGATCTCGGCGCGACCGGTCGCCACCAGCACGTAGGCGTAGCAGTCGGCCCAGGTGCGCTGCAGCGCGGTGGCCTCGGCAAGCCGGAGATACGCGCCAGAGCGTCGCCGCGCGCTCCGCTCGTCGGTGACCGCGACCAGCGCCTCGTCGAGCCGGTCGGTCGTCGACACCCGACACGGCCGGCCGTTCCAGGTGCAGCCGAAGCCGCGCGCCGCGGCCACGAGCTCGTCGAGCGCCGGCAGGTAGACGACGCCGACGCTGGGCTCGCCGTGCACCTCGACGCCGACCAGCGTGCCGTAGAGCGGCACGCCGCGCACGAAGGTGCGCGTGCCGTCGAGCGGGTCGACGATCCAGCGGTAGGGCGCCGTGCCGGCGCTCTCGCCCTCCTCCTCGCCGAGGATGCCGTGGTCCGGAAAGACGCGGGCGATCGTCTCGCGGATGGCGCGCTCGGACTCGCGGTCGGCCTGCGTCAGCGGCGAGCCGTCCGCTTTCCACTCGACCGCGGTGCCGGCGTTGAAGTAGCGCAGCGTGCGACGGCCGCCGGCTCGTGCCGCTTCGATCGCGACGTCGAGCAGCTCTCGCAGCGACGGTACGCTCACCGCGCGCGGCTCCGCGCGGCCCGCGTCGGCGGCCGCACCACGCCGCGCGTGCGCAGCTCGCCTAGCGTGACCACCTGCCCCGTGCAGGCGAGCTCCTGCGCCGCGAGCCAGCGTACGGCGTCGGTCATGATGACGGCGTCCTCAAAGAACGAGGTGTCGAAGTCGTCCGGCAAGGTGGCGTCGAAGCCCTCGGTCCAGATCGGCAGGTCGATGCGGATGCAGTTCACGGCCACGCGGCCGGCAAGGTCGTGCGCGAGCGCCTGGCTCATGCCTTCGAGCGCGAGCTTGGTGGCGGTGTAGCTGGCGCGTCCGAAAGACGGCGTCACCGCGGCGCCCGACGACACGGTGATCACGCGCCCGCCGCCCGCCGCCGCCATGCGCGGGCAGAAGTAGTAGCAGCAGTAGAACGGGGCGTTGAGGTTCACGTCCACCGCCAGCCGCCAGCGCCGGGTGGTGTCCTCGAGCGCCGGGCGGGGCGGCGCCACGGCGGCGTTGGCGACGAGCAGGTCGCAGCGTCCCCAGTCGGCGTACACACGCTCGGCGAGCGCGGCGATCCCCGCCTCGTCCTGCACATCGAGCGACACCGCCATCGCGCGCCGCCCCGCCGCGCGCACCGCCGCGGCGGTCTCGTCGATCGTGCCGGGGAGCCGGCCCGGGTGCTCGGCGCTCGAGCGCGCGGTGCACACCACGTCCCAGCCGTCGGCCGCGAGATCGACCGCGAGCTGCCGTCCGATGCCCCGGCTCGCCCCGGTCACGACCGCCACGCGTGCGTCCGCCATTCGCGCGCGTACTCTCGGCCGGCGCGGCGGCCCGGTCAACAGGCCAAATGTACCAATTGCAGCCGCCGGGGGCGTCGCGTCCGCGGCCGTGCTCCTATGACGGCATCACCTACTCGACCGGCTCGGCGAGCTGCCAGGGCGGCACGCAGTACCGCTGCGAGGATGGCACCTGGCGCAGCATCGACCGCCCGTGCACGGTGATGGGTGCCAACACCGTGAAGATCGACCCCGACGGCGATACCTGCCTGTACGAGGGCGCGGCGCTCGCCACCGGCTCGACCATCTGCAAGACGGAGACGACGTTTTTCTGCAACCACGGGCAGTGGGTCAACCTCGGCCCGGTTTGCCGCTGAGACGGAGCCCCCGGTGGGGGCCCGTCGGCCGGGACGGGCCCCTTGACGCGAGGCACGGTTGGTACTAATTACCAACCGTAGCTCGATGCCATCCACCGGCCACAGCAAGATCGCGGCGCTCGAGGCGGCCTGCCGGGCCGAGGGCCTGCCGCTCACGGTCCAGCGACGCACGATTCTCGAAGTGCTGGCCGAGCGCACCGACCATCCGACCGCCGACCAGGTGTTCGCGGCGGTGCGCCGCCGCATGCCGGACGTCTCGCGCACCACGGTGTACCGCGTACTCGACACGCTCGTGCGGCTCGGGCTGGCGGTGAAGACCCCACATCCGGGCGCGGCCGTCCGCTTCGATCCGCGCACCGAGCGCCACCATCACCTGGTGTGCAACGCGTGCGACCGGGTGATCGACCTGCACGCGCCCGAGCTGGACACGCTTGAGCTGCCCGACATGCGCCGGCTCGGCTTCGAGGCCGACGATTATTCGCTGCACATCCGCGGGCTCTGCGCCGACTGCCGGTCGGCGCGGCGCGCGACACGTCGGCGCCCCCGCGTTTCGCAACGTCACTGAGAGGGACATCACAAGAGAAGCAAGGAGGAGAACGACAGACCATGCCACAGCTCAAAGGATCCAAGACCCACGCCAACCTGAAGGCGGCCTTTGCCGGGGAGTCTCAGGCCAACCGCCGCTACCTCTATTTCGCGAAGATCGCGGACGTGGAGGGGCATCCGGAGATCGCCGGCAACTTCCGCGACACCGCCGAGGGTGAGACCGGCCACGCGCACGGCCACCTCGACTATCTGAAGTCGTGCGGCGACCCGGCCACCGACCTGCCGTTCGGCGACACCGTGCAGAATCTCAAGTCTGCGGTCGCCGGCGAAACCCACGAGTACACCGACATGTACCCGGGCATGGCGAAGACGGCCCGCGAGGAGGGTTTCGCGGAGATCGCCGACTGGTTCGAGACGCTCGCCAAGGCGGAGAAGTCGCACGCCGGGCGCTTCCAGAAGCTGCTCGACACGGTTGCCTGAGCGGCCGCGCGGACGAGGCCGGGCGCCCGCCCGGTCTCGATCCCGCGGACACCACCATGCCAGACGAACCGCGCCGCCCCATCGCCTACAAGCCGACCGACGCGCTCTCGTACGATCCTGCCGAGCCGCGTTATTGGGAGCCGGCCGCGCTCGCCACCGAGGTCGAGCGCGCGTTCGAGATCTGTCACGGCTGTCGCATGTGCTTCAAGTACTGCGACGCTTTCCCGACACTCTTCGAGGCGATCGACCAGCGGCACGGCGGCGACGTCGGCACGCTCACTGCGGGCGAGAAGCAGGCGGTGATGGACCGCTGCTTCCAGTGCAAGCTCTGCGAAGTGCAGTGTCCGTACACGCCCCGCGAGCGGCACGAGTTCCAGCTCGACTTTCCGGCCCTCGTGCACCGCTGGAAGGCCCAGGCCCGCCGGAGGCGGGGCGCACGGCTGCGCGACCGCTTCCTCGCCCGTCCCGACGTGACGGGCGCCGCGGCACGGCTGTCGTTCGGGCTGGCGAACGTGGCGAACCGGCTGCGGCCCGCGCGGCTGCTCATGGAGCGCGTGCTCGGCGTCCATCGCGACAAGCTGCTCCCGCCCTTCGCGCGCCGGAGCTTCGAGCAATGGGCGCGCGGGCAGGGCCGCATCGGCGGGGGGCCGGGCGGGGAGGCCGTCCTCTTCCAGACCTGCTACGTGCAGCACAACGAGCCGCAGCTCGGCGTCGACACGCTCGAGGTGCTCGAGCGCAACGGCGTCGACGTGCGCTGCGCGGGTGGGCTCGTGTGCTGCGGCATGCCCGCCTGGGAGCGGGGCGACCTCGCGACGCTGCAACGGCAGGCCGCGACCAACCTCCGCGTGCTGCTGCCCTTCGTCGAGCGCGGCGCCAAGGTGGTCGCGATCAACCCCACCTGCTCGATGATGATGCGGCGCGAGCACCCGCGTCTGGTGGCGGCGGCCGATCGCGCCGGCGCCGAGCGGCTGGCGGCGGCCGTGGTCGACCCGAGCGAGCTCTTGTGGTCGATCCGCAACGAGCCGCGCTTCTCGACCGCGTTTCGCAGCGCCCCCCGCGGCCCGATCGCCTACCACGCGCCCTGTCACCTGCGCGCGCAGGGCATCGGCTTCAAGGGACGCGACCTGCTCCGCAAGCTGCCGGGCGTCGAGGTCGCAGCGAGCGTGCTCGAGTGCTGCGGGCACGACGGCACGTACGCCATGACGGTCGAGGGCTTCGAGCCCGCCGCGCGCCTCGGGCGCAAGGCCTTCGACGGCATGCGCGCCGCCGAGGCCCGGCTCTGGGCCACCGACTGCCCGCTGGCCGCGATCCAGTTCCAGCAGCACACGGGCGTCCGTCCGCTCCACCCGATGACCATCCTCGCCCGCTCGTACCGCGGCGAGGCCTGGGAGTGACCCATGCGCCACGTTCGCCGCGACGAGATCGTCGACTACGTGACCTACGAGGAACGCCGCGAGGCGCTGCGGCGCGAGGCGATGGCCGCCAAGGAGGCGCGCCGCGTGCACCTCGGCGACTGCTTCACGCTGCTGTTCGAGAACCGGCTCAGCGTGCGCTACCAGATCCAGGAGATGATGCGGGTCGAGCGCATCGTGCGCGAGGCCGACATCCAGCACGAGATCGACACCTACAACGAGCTGCTGGGCGGTCCCGGCGAGCTCGGCTGCACCCTGCTGATCGAGATCGACGACGCGGCCGAGCGCGAGGCCAAGCTCGCCGCGTGGCACGGGCTCCCGGAGCGCTTCTATCTGGTGCTGCCGGACGGACGGCGCGTCTACGCGCGCATGGACGCACGGCAGCAGGACGAGCGCCGCATCTCGTCGGTGCACTATCTCAAGTTCGACACCGGCGGCGCGGTGCCCGTGGCCGCCGGCATCGACTATCCCGGCCTCGCGACCGAGGTGCCGCTCGATGCGCGTCAGCGCGCTGCGTTGCACGACGATCTCCTCGACGATACATGAGGCGCACCGTGCGCTCGATCCTGCTGTCGCTCCTCGTGCTCGCCCTCCCGCTCGGCGCCGCCGCCCGCGTGGAAGAGGCCGGCCCGATCACGGGCTGTCCCGCCGGCACCTATCGCTTTCTGTTCACCGACGATTCGCGGCTGCGCGAGATCGATGTCCGCGACGGCAACGCGGCGCTGCTCCCGGGCTGCCGGCCGATCAAGGCGCAGTTCACGGTGGGCGAGCGCGGCTCGACGCTCGCGGCGGAGTGGCCGGCGTGCGACGGCAACGAGCGCGTGAAGCTCGAGGGACGCATCCACGGCTCGTCGTGCGAGCAGTTCGACGGCACGATCGAGGTGGGCAAGGAGAAGCCGCGCGAGGTGCACGGCGAGCTCGTCGCCTGCCGGGTGCAGTATCCCGACGAGGGCGAGCGCCGGAGCACGCTGGCGCGCGCGGTGAACGCGTGCATCGCGGAGCTGCGGGGCGATCCGTGGAAGGACGCCCAGGACTTCAGCCGCCTCTTCTTCGCGGTGCAGGCGAAGCTCGGCTGTGCGCTCGACGCGGCGCCGCCGGCGCGCTCAGCCGCGGAAGCGCGCCCGTAGCAGGTCCTTGCGGACCTTGCCGGTGGCGTTGCGCGGCAGCTCGTCCACCAGCTCGAGCTGCTCGGGGATCTTCTGCCGCATGACGCCGCGCCCCTCCATGAAGCGGCGCACGGCGGCGAGGTCGAGCGTGCCCGCGCCCGGCCGCAGCACGACGCAGGCGCACACGCGCTCGCCGCTCTCGCGGTCCGGCACGCCGATCACCGCCACGTCCGCCACCGCCGGGTGCGCCGCCAGCTCGTCCTCGATGCCCTTGGCCGAGAGGTTCTCGCCCTTGCGGATGATGATGTCCTTTCGCCGGCCGGTGATGCGGAGGTAGCCCTCGGCGTCCATCACCGCCAGGTCGCCGGTGCGAAAGAAGCCGTCGGCGGTGAACGCGTCGTTCAGCCGCGCGTCGAGATAGCCCACGCAGAGCTGCGGGCCGTACGCCTCGACCTCGCCCTCGACGCCCGCGGGCAGCGGTCGCCCCGCCTCGTCGACGATGCGCGCGACCGCGCCGGGCACCGGGCGCCCGTCGGTTTCGTAGCGCTTCGCCTCGGGATCGTCCCGCCGCCCGCTGGTGAACATCGGGCACTCGGTCATGCCGTAGGAGCGAAACGCGATGGCGCCCATCTTGGCGCCCGCCTCGCGGATCAGCTCGGGCGAGACGTCGGCGGCGCCCGAGCCGCTCCAGCGCACGCTGCGCATCTTCTCCGGCGTGAAGTTCGGCGCGGCGAACATGGCCTGGAGGATGGCCGGGGGGCCGCCGGCCGACGTGACTGCGTACCGCTCCACGAGATCGACCGCCAGCGCGGGGTCGAAGCCGTCCATGAGGACCACGCTCGCGCCGTTGGCGATCGGGATCAGCGCGAACATGGCGATCCCGCCGATGTGGGTGAGCGGAAACTGCAGCAGCCCGCGTTCGTCGCGCGCCGCTCCGAACATGGTGGCGTGGAAATGGCGGACCGCGCCCAGCGTCGACGGCGTGTGCAGCACGCCCTTCGGATCGGCCGTGGTGCCCGAGGTGTAGAAGATGGCCGAGACGTCGTGGGGGCCGAGCGGCGTCGGCGGCAGCGGCGCGTCGGGGTCGTCCTCCAGCGCCTCCAGTGCCCGCTGTCCCGGCGCGGGCTCGGCGCGCACCGTGAGCACGTGCTCCAGCGCCGGCGCCGAGCCCTGCACCGCGGCCGCCAGCTCGCGATGATCGACCCCGCGGACCACCCCCGGAACGACGAGCGCGCGCGAGCCGGCCTGGCGGCAGGCGAAGCCGACCTCCCGCTCGCGGTAGATGGGGATGATCGGGTTCGACACCGCGCCCACGCGGTCGAGGGCGGCGGCCAGCGCGATGCACTCCATCCAGTTCGGGAGCTGCCAGGACACGACGTCGCCCGCGCCGATGCCGAGCCGGCGCAGCGCCACGGCCATGCGGTCGGCGCGGCGCGCCAGCGCGCCGAAGCTGAAGGTGCGGCCGCCCTCGCGCGCCCCTTCGATGAGAAAGACGTCGTCGGGATGCGAGCGCGCCCGCTGCTCCAGCAGCGTGGAGAGCGACGGCTGCGGCCACTCGCCGGTGGCCTCGTGCCGGGCGCGGCGGTCGTCGGGGGGACGGGTGGGCTGCACGGCTGCGCCAGCCGTTAGCGCAAGACGGCCGACGAGGCCACCGCCCGCGCGGCTCGACAGCGCGAGCGAGCGCGTCCTATAGACCGGGGCAGGAGGATCCAGCGTGGAACGTCGCATGTACATCGGCAACGAGTGGGTCGGCGCGTCGGGCGGCGCGGTGTATCAGGTTCCCAATCCGGCCACCGAGCAGGTGATCGGCAGCGCGCCGGATGCCACGGTCGACGACATGAAGCGCGCCATCGGCGCGGCGCGCCGCGCCTTCGACGACGGGCCGTGGCGCAAGACGACGCCGGCCGACCGCGCCAAGGCGATCGAGCGGATCGCGGACGCGATGGAGCGACGCAAGGAGGAGATGCGAGCGCTGGTGATCGCCGAGGCGGGCGCAACGCACCTCACGCACGGGGTGCAGGTCGATCTCCCCGTCGAGCACATGCGCCACTGGGCGGAGCTGGCGCGCACCTTCCCGTTCGAAGAGGCGCTGCCGCCGCGCGTCTCTCAGGGCCCGCTCGGCCCGCAGATGAACTCGGCGATCGTCTACCGCCAGCCGGTCGGCGTGTGCGGCATGATCCCCACCTGGAACTTCCCCATCTACGTGTTCGTGCAGAAGCTCGGCCCGGCGCTCGCCGCCGGCTGCACGATGGTCTTCAAGGCGTCGCCCTACGGGCCGCTCACCAACCTCTTCATGGCGGAGCTGATCGCCGAGGCGGATCTCCCGCCCGGCGTGGTGAACGTGGTGACCGGGCAGTCGAACGCCATCGCCGAGGCGCTGGTGAGCGACCCGCGCATCGACAAGATCAGCTTCACGGGCAGCGTGGCCACCGGGCGCAAGATCATCCAGGCGTCGGCCTCGAACCTGAAGCGCGTGCACCTCGAGCTCGGTGGCAAGTCGGTCGCGATTTTCCTCGATCCGGACGACGACATGGCCGCGCCGTCGGCCTGCGGCCCGTCGTTCTTCCACGCGGGGCAGGGCTGCGCCATGGCGACCCGCGTGCTCGTCCCCAAGGACAAGCACGACGCCTTCGTCGACCGCATGGTCGCGTTCACCTCCATCGTCACCATCGGCGACCCCGCCGACCCCTCGGTGATGATGGGCCCGGTGATCCGCGAGGAGCGCCGGCAGAAGATCCTCGAGTACATCGAGTCCGGGAAGGCCGAGGGCGCCACGCTCGCCACCGGCGGCGGCATCCCCAAGGGACACACCAAGGGCTACTTCCTCGAGCCCACCATCTTCGCGGCGGTGCCGAACCACATCCGCATCGCGCAGGAGGAGATCTTCGGGCCGGTGGTCTCGGTGATCCCGTTTGCGGACGAGGACGAGGCCGTGCGCATCGCGAACGATTCCACCTACGGCCTCGGCGGCGCCATCTATTCGAAGGACGTGGGCAAGGCCGTCGCGCTCGCCAAGCAGATCCGCACGGGGGTCGTCTGGGTGAACAACGGCATCAACCAGCTGGACGGCCCCTTCGGCGGCTTCAAGGAGAGCGGGATCGGCCGCGAGGGCGGCAAGTGGGGTCTCGAGGAGTACACGGAGATCCAGCAGATCGCCTGGAAGGCCTGAGGACGCGCCGGCGGGTGGCCGATGGACGGCGCGTCGTCTCCGCCCGAGCGGCCGATCGGCGCCTGGAACGTCGTGGTGACGGCGCAGGAGGGTTGCGGCCGGCCGCTCAAGCGCGCGCTGCGGGACGTGGTGCGCCTCGAGTGGACGCCGTTCAAGAACGTCGCGCTCGGATGGGTACCCGATCGGGACGCCTTCCTGGGCGCGCTCGATGTGCTGTGGACCGCCGAGCCCCGGCTCGCGGCGTGGCTCGGCAAGGCCATCCCGGTCGATGCGACGCTGATCGTCGACGAGCGGCGGCTCCTCGATCAGCTCGACCAGGTGGTCGCGCCCTGGCTGCCGCGGCTCGCGGGCGGCTCGTTCTACGTGCGGGTCGTGCGCCGCGGGCACAAGGGCGTCATCGACTCGCACGCCACGGAGCGGGAGCTCGGCGCCCGCATCGTGGCGCGGGCCGAGGCCGAGGGTCGGCCGGTGACGGTCTCGTTCACCGACCCGGACTTCGTCGTCGACGTCGAGCTGGTCGGCGACGTGGCCGGCGTGGCGCTGCTCTCCCGCGCCGAGCGCACCTGCCATCCGTTCCTGCGCGTCGATTGACGGCATGCCGACTTTTCGTGAGGACGACGTCGGCCGGTGCCTCTCGTTGCTGGAGGCGCGCGCCCCGCGGCCGTTCACCGTGCAGGAGATGGCGGCGCGGCTCGGCCTGCATCGCTACGACCGCGGCCGGCTCGAGCGCGCGCTCGACGCGCACGTGCGCTCCGGCCGGCTCCGGCGCATCGGCAAGCGCCGCTACCAGTGGAAGCGCGAGCGGGAGCGCGGGGAGCGGCCCCGGGAGCGCGGGGAGCCGCGCCGGGAGGGCGAGCATGCCCGCGCGCCTCGCCCCGGCGGCCGGCGGGTCACGGGACGCTACAGCCGCGCGGCGGCCGGCTTCGGCTTCGTCGAGGTGCTCGGCGAGGAGGCGCGGCACTTCCCGCGCGACATCTTCATCGCGCGCGGCCGGGAAGGCGCCGCCATGCACGGCGACCACGTCGAGGTCGAGATCGGCCGGCGCGACCGCCGCGGCGAGCGCACGGCGGGCCGGGTGGTGGCGGTCACCGCGCAACGCAACGAGCGGCTGGTCGGCCGCATCGAGCGCGTGCCCGATGGCTGGATCGTGATTCCGGCGAGCGAGCTGCTCCCGCCGGTGCGGCTGGCGGGAACGCCGCTGCCGTTGCCCGAGGATGCCGGACGCGCGGCCGTGGTGCGCATCACGCGCCCGCCGTCGCCCGGGCGCTGGCCCGAAGGCGCGCTCGAGCGCGTCCTCGGCGGCATGGAGGACCCGGACGTGCAGGTCCTCGCCATCGCCTACGAGCACGGGCTGCGCATGGAGTTTCCGCCCGACGCGGAGGCCGAGGCCGCGCGCCTGCCGCTCGACCCGAGCGAAGCGGACTGGGCCGGGCGCCTCGATCTCCGGGCGCTCCCCTTCGTCACCATCGACGGCGAGACCGCCCGCGACTTCGACGACGCCGTCTGTCTCGAGGAGCGGAGCGGCGGGACGCGGCTCTGGGTCGCGATCGCCGACGTGTCGCACTACGTGACGCCGGGGTCCGCGCTCGACCTCGAAGCGGCGCGTCGCGGCACCAGCGTCTACTTCCCCGACCGCGCCGTGCCGATGCTGCCGCCGCGGCTCTCGACCGAGCTCTGCTCGCTCAATCCCGGGCGCCCGCGGCTCGTGCTCACCGCCGCGCTGGACTACGACCGGCGCGGCCGGCGGACGCGGGCCGCGTTCGAGCGCGCCGTCATCACGAGCCAGGCGCGCCTCACGTACACGGAGGTGGCCGCCGTGCTCGCCGGGGGCTCGGCGCGCGCGGAGATCCGCCCGCTCGTCCCGCAGCTCGAGCGCATGCACGCGCTCATGCGCACGCTCGGGCGCCGTCGCTTCGCCGCCGGCTCGCTCGACCTCGACCTGCCCGAGGCGCTCGTCGATCTCTCCGAGGAGGGGCGCAGCATCGGGCTGCGGCTGTTCGAGCGCAACGACGCGCACCGGCTCATCGAGGAGTTCATGCTCGAGGCGAACCGCGCCGTGGCGGAGTCCCTCACCGAGCGCGGCGTGCCGCTCCCGTATCGCATCCACGAGCCGCCAGCGCCGGCGGACGTCGACGAGCTCAACCGCCTGCTCGCCGAGTTCGGGCTGTCGCTCGACTATCGGCGCGAGGTCGAGCCGGCCGACGTGCAGCGCCTGCTTCGCCGGCTCGTCGGGCATCCCCTGGCCCGCGTGCTGGCGCGTCAGGTGCTGCGGTCGCTCAAGCAGGCGCGCTACGCGACCGAGAACGCGGGCCACTTCGGCCTCGCGTTTTCGGTGTACTGCCACTTCACCTCGCCGATCCGCCGCTACCCGGACCTGCTCGTGCACCGCCAGCTCGGCCGGGTGCTCGACGAGCGGCTGCGCGAGGCGCGCGCGGACAGCGCGCGGCTGGCGGCGGCCAGCATCGAGAGCTCGCGGCTCGAGCGGCTCGCGATCGACGCCGAGCGCGCCATGCTGGATCTGAAGAAGGCCGAGTTCATGCTGCACCATCTCCACGAGCCGGCGCCCGCGACCGTCGTCTCGGTGGTGCGCAGCGGCGCCTTCGTCGAGCTCGACGCGTGGCCCATCGAGGGGCTCGTGCGGCAGGACGAGGGCTCGCGCCGCCCGTTTCGGCTGGGCGAGCGGCTGGTGGTCGAAGCCACGGCCGCGTCGCTGGAGCGCCGCCAGATCGACTTCCAGCTGGTGCGACGCCTCGGCGAGGCGAGCGGTCCGGGCATAAGGAAGGCGCCGCGCCCGACCCGCAACGCGTCGGCGAGCAAGCGACGCGGCAAAACCAGGCGCTAGCGAGGCACGCTCCGCGCGAGTGATGGCCCGACGCCTGCCGGGGTGCCGGGCCGGGCCGCGCGGCGGTGGCGTCGACGCGCGCGCCGCGATCGAGTATGCGAAAACGCCGTGACGGCATTCGGGCACGCCATGCGGCCGCACTGGCTGCTCGAGCCGGATACCGTGTACCTGAATCACGGCACGGTGGGCGCCACCCCCCGCCGCGTGCTGGCCGCGCAGCAGGCGATCCGCGAGGAGATCGAGCGGCAGCCGGCGCGCTTTCTTCTGCGGGAGCTCACCAGCATCGGCGGCGGCGCCGAAGGGACGTCGAAACGGCTGCGGGCGGCCGCGGCCGCGGTGGCCGCGTTTCTCGGCGCGCGCGGCGACGATCTCGTCTTCGTGGACAACACCACCGCCGGCGTGAACGCGGTGCTGCGCTCGCTGCCGCTCGCCCCGGGCGACGAAATCGTGATCACCGACCATACCTACGGCGGCGTTGCCAAGGCGGCCGCGTTCGTCGCGCGCGAGCGCGGCGCGGCCGTGCGGACCGTCGAGCTGCCGTGGCCGCCCGACGCGGATGCGGTGTGCGAGGCGGTCGCGGCGGCCCTCGGGCCGCGCACGCGCATCGCGATCGTGGACCACGTCACCTCGCTGAGCGCGCTCGTGCTGTCGGTGGCCCGGATCGCGGCCGCCTGCCGGGCGCGGGGCGTGCGGGTGCTGGTCGACGGCGCGCACGCCCCGGGCGCCATCTCCCTCGACATCCCGGCCCTGGGCGCGGACTGGTACGTCGGCAACCTGCACAAGTGGTGCTGGACGCCGCGCAGCTGCGGCATCCTGTGGGCCGCGCCCGACCGGCAGGCGGGGCTGCACCCGCCGGTCG
>DATMAZ010000111.1:0-6809 GCA_035559675.1 Candidatus Limnocylindria bacterium | reverse complement strand
GCGGGGGTGATCATCGGCCGCGCCCTCTATACCGGCGCGGTCCGGCTGGCCGACGCGCTCGCCGCCGCCCGGGAGGCCGGCTGATGCTCGCCCGGCGCATCATTCCATGCCTCGACGTCGATCGCGGCCGCGTCGTGAAGGGCGTCCGCTTCGTCGACCTGGTCGACGCGGGGGACCCCGTGGAGGTGGCGGCGCGCTACGACGCGCAGGGCGCCGACGAGCTCTGCTTTCTCGACATCACGGCCTCGCACGAGGCGCGCGACACGATCATCGACGTCGTGCGCCGCACCGCCGAGCGCGTCTTCATGCCGCTCACGGTGGGCGGCGGGATCCGCACGGTGGACGACGTGCGGCGGCTGCTCCGCGCGGGCGCCGACAAGGTGTCGATCAACACCGCCGCGGTGGCGCGTCCCGCGTTCGTGCGCGAAGCGTCGGACGCCTACGGCGCGCAGTGCGTGGTGGTCGCGATCGACGCGCGCCGGCGGGTCGCGAGCGATGCGAGGCGCGGCTGGGAGGTGTTCACGCACGGCGGGCGGAAAACGACCGGTCTCGACGCCGTGGAATGGGCCGCGCGCATGGAAGAGGCGGGGGCCGGAGAAATCCTGCTCACCAGCATGGACCGCGACGGCACGAAGGAGGGGTACGATCTCGAGCTCACGCGCGCGGTCGCCGACCGGGTCGGCATCCCCGTGATCGCCTCGGGCGGCGCGGGCACGCTGGCGCATCTGGCCGACGGCTTCGCGGCCGGCGCCAGCGCCGCGCTGGTGGCGTCGATCTTCCACTTCGGCACCTACACGGTGGGCGAGGCGAAGGCGTTTCTCGCCGAGCGCGGCATCGCGGTCCGGCCGGTGGCGCCATGATCGCCTGGCTGCGCGACACGACGGCGATGTACGGCCGCGCGCTCGGGCAGGCGGCGCGGCTCCTGCCGCGCAATCCGGTGCTCGTGCTGCCGGCGCTGGCGTGTCTCCTGGTGCCGATGCTGGTGCTCGTGCTGCTGTCGAGCGTGGCGAGCGCGCTCGGCGCCTTCGGCGGCCTGCTCGTGGGGATCCTGAGCGTGCTCGTCGAGAGCGCCTGCTGGAGCGCGTTGCTGGCGTCGACCGGCGAGGTGATCCGCGCGCGCCGGCTGGTGGTCGCCGACGTGCGCGCGGGCTTTGTCGCCTACCTGGGCGACGTCATCAACGTGCGCTTCGTCGTCTGGCTCATCAGCTTCGCCTCGGCGGGCCTGCCGGGTCCCATGGGCGTGATGATCTGGCTCGCCATGGTGACGTTCTTCAACGCCGTGCCGGAGCTGATCTACCTCGGCCGCTACGGGACCGCCGAGCTGCTCGCCGCCAGCTACCGGTTCATCGGCGAGCGCTGGATCGAGTGGTTTCCGTTGAACCTGCTCCTGCTGCTCGGCGGGGTCGCGCTCGCCGCGCTGGTTCTCGCCATGGGCATGCAGCCTGGCGCCCGCATGCCGACCGACGGCGCCATGCTCGCCGCCCTGGTCGTGGTCGCCGTGTGGCTCGCCTTCGCCATGCTGGCGCGCGGCGTGCTCTTCCTCGAGCTCACCGAGTCGAACCCCCGGGCGCGGGCGTTTCGGCGGGCCGCCGGCGCGTGAGCCACAGGACGGCGAGCGAGCCGGCGAGCGCGATCGCCGAGAGCAGCGCGCCCACCCGCAACCCGGGCGGCCGGTAGCGGAACTCGACGCGGGAGCGGCCCGCCGGCACCTCCACCAGCCGGAAGACGTAGTTGGCGCGCTCGATCGGGACGGGTTCGCCGTTCACGGTCGCGTGCCACCCGTTGCGGTGCTGATCGGCGAGCACGAGGAAGCCCCGGCGGGGCGCGTCTACGTCGATGGTCACGGCCTCCGGCTCGTCGCGCACGAACGTCGCCGTCCCCGTTGCGGCGTCCGCGGCGTCGGTGGGCTCACCCAGAAAGCCCGACGCGGGCGGCGCTTCGAGCAGCGCCACCTGCCACGGGTCGACCCAGCGGACCATCAAGCGGCGCAGCAGCTCCCCGGGGCGCCGGACGACCTCGACGCGCGGCACCCAGAGCGCGCGCGGCAGCGCGCTCGGGTTCTCGTAGACGCGCGCGCGCTCGTCTTCGTCCACGAGATGCGGCGGCGGGCGGAGCACGGACGTCACGCGGTCCTGGTCGCGGTCCACGACGATGAAGCGGCCGGCCGCCAGGTCGAGGAGGGGGCGGCTGAATTCGGGCGCCATCCAGCCGGTGAGCGGGAAATAGAAGACGTTCAACGTGAACATCGGCACGCCGGCACGCAGCGCGACCACGAACTGGGCGAAGCGCTTCTCCGTCTGCGGCTCGTAGTCTGCGATGGCGGGCACGCCGAACAGGGAGGCGGTCTTCGGCATGAGCGCGAAGCGCGTGGCGAGCGGGTTGTCGGCCACGATGTAGGCGCGCCACGCGGGCGCCGTCCGCGCTCGAAGCCGTGCGAAGAGATCGGCGTGGGTCCGGAGCGGGTCGCTCGACGGCAGCCAGCGGTGGAGCGTCGCCGGGGGCGCGAGCATCGCGGCGGCCGCGACGAGCGCGCCGACGAGCGCAACCGTCGGGGTCCTGGCTGGTCGGGCCGTCCACAGGCCGATCAGCAGCACGGCGGCGGCCCCCGACGCGAGCTCGAACCAGCGGAGACCGCCGTGGGCGAGGAGCTCGAGGCCGGCGAGCGCCGCGGCGGCGAGCGCCGCGGATCGCCATCGCTCCCGCCCGGCACCGCCCGCGGCCACCACCTCGGCCCCGAGCGCGGCCAGCACGCCGAGACAGACGCCCGTCACCCAAACGAAGCGTGCCGGCTCGCGGAAGATACGGCCCCAGGGCAAGGCGAGATAGGCCTGGAAGAGCGGGGTGTCCGGTCCGAACGCGAGCACGAGGAACAGCACGGCGGCCAGGAGATAGAACGACGTCGCGGCGCGACGTCGCGGGCCGGCGAACGCCGTCGCCGCGAGCACGCAGGCGACCGCGGACAGCGGCTGACCGTACGCCTCGCCACGCGCGAGATGCCAGCGAAAGTCGTCGAAGCCAAAGACGTTCGCCATCGTGATCTCGGCGTCCGACAGCGTCAGCCGGCGCACGGATTCGCGGCTCACCGCGAGCGCCGGAAGCAGCTGCACGGCGTCGAGCAGCGCCCCGAGCAGCAACCCGCCGGCGACGGCGGCGAGCGAGACGAACGGCCGGGCCGGGCGCTCGACGACGAGTGCCCACACGACCCGCAAGAACACCAGCTGGTAGAGGAACAGCACGAGCTGCGGCCAGGCGGGGAGCAGCGCGAACAGGCAGGCGCCGCCGAGGAGCACCGTGTCACGCGCGCTCGGCGCGCGCAGCAAGCGCTCCACGCATAGGAGAGCGGCAGGAAACCACACGTACGGCTCGAGGACGAGCGGCGTCCAGGCGGCTACGTGCGCGGTGGTGGTGCCGAGCTGGAAGACGAGCGCGCCCACCAGCGCGGCCGCCGGCCGCGCGCCCAGCTCCCGCCCGAGCAGGTACGCGAAACAGCCGCCGAGCAGCACGTTGCACGCCACGGCGGCACGCAGCCCGACGTCGAAGCCGAGCAGCACGGGGAGCCAGTGCAGCGGGTAGAGCAGCCCATTGTAGGCCGCGAACGGCTGCCCGCAGTTCTGGAGCGCCGTCCACCAGAGACCGCGGCCGCCCGCGGCCACCGCGTCGCCCGCATAGGCCATGATCGGCAGGAAGTGGGCGTAGACGTCGAACGCCGCGGACGCGGCATCGTTTGGACCGACAACGCCTCGTCCGAGCGGCACCCACGCCGCGGCGGCCACGATCGCCGCTCCGACCGCGAACCGAGACCCGCGGGGCGCCGGCTCCACCGTCGGTCTCGCGCTCCGACTCAGCCGTGCTCGGCTTCGAGGAAGCGCTCGGCGTCGATGGCCGCCATGCAGCCGGAGCCGGCCGCGGTCACGGCCTGCCGGTAGGTCGGGTCCTGGACGTCGCCGCAGGCGAACACGCCCGGGACGCTGGTGGCGGTGCTGCGGCCCTGGGTCTGCACGTAGCCGCGCTCGTCCATGGCGAGCTGGCCGGCGAAGATCTTGGTGTTGGGCTCGTGCCCGATCGCGATGAACAGCCCGTCCAGCGGCAGCGTGCGCTTTTCGTGGGTGCGCGTGTCTTCGAGCACCACGCCCGTGACACCGCCCGCGTCCGGATCGCCCAGCACCTCGGTGACCACCACGTTCCAGACGAACTCGATCTTCGGATTTCGCTGGGCGCGCTCCTGCATGATCTTGGAGGCGCGGAGCGCGTCGCGACGGTGCAGCACGTACACCTTGGAGGCGAACTTGGTGAGGAAGGTCGCTTCCTCCATCGCGGTGTCGCCACCGCCCACCACGCCGACGACCTTGTCCTTGAAGAAGAAGCCGTCGCAGGTGGCGCACGCCGAGACGCCGTGGCCCATGAGCCGCTGCTCCGACGGCAGGTCGAGCAGCTTGGCGCTGGCGCCGGTGGCGATGATCAGC
The DNA here is from genome assembly GCA_035559675.1 of Candidatus Limnocylindria bacterium. Lineage (GTDB taxonomy): Bacteria > Desulfobacterota > Binatia > DP-6 > DP-6 > DATMAZ01. The sequence goes on along the minus strand of DATMAZ010000111.1, from coordinate 2,346 downwards.
GTGTCCGCCAGATGGACGTCCCTGCCGATCTGCACGCGGAAGGGACGGCGCGAGAGATCGACCTCGGTGACGTCGCCATAGACGTACTTCGTGCCGAAGCGCTCGGCCTGCTTGCGGAAGATCTCCATCATCTCCGGGCCCATGATGCCGTCGGCGTAGCCGGGGTAGTTCTCGACCTCGGTCGTGATGGTGAGCTGCCCGCCCGGCTGGCTGCCCTCGATCACCGTGGGGGCGAGGTTCGCGCGCGCCGCGTAGATCGCCGCCGTGAGCCCGGCCGGTCCCGAGCCGACGATCAGCACGCGATGTCGCTTCGGTTCGGTCATGAGCGGCGGACTATAGGAACGGTGGCGGGCCGGAGCAAGGATGCGGCGCGCGCACGGCTGCCGGCCGGCGGCCGCGGCGTCCCGCGCGGCGCCGGCGGCGGCCGTCCTTGTTCCGGTCGGGCGTGTGCGATAGCGAGCGCGCGTGGCGCGGAAACCTCGGCTGTCGCACCTCGACGCGCGCGGGCAGGCACGCATGGTGGACGTGTCGGCGAAGCCCGTCACGCGACGCGAGGCGATCGCCGAGGGCCGCGTCCGCATGCAGCCGGCGACGGTGGCGCGCATCGCCGCCGGGAGCCTGCCGAAGGGCGACGTGCTGGCGGTGGCCCGGCTGGCGGGCATCATGGCGGCCAAGCGGACCCACGAGCTCGTGCCGCTGTGTCACCCGCTGCCGATCGCCGCGGTCGAGGTGGAGCTCACGCCCGAGACGTCCGGCGTGCGCATCCAGAGCCGCGTCGCCGTCGACGGCAAGACCGGCGTGGAGATGGAGGCGCTCACGGCGGTCGCGGTCGCGGCGCTCACGCTGTACGACATGTGCAAGGCGGTGGACCGCGGCATGACGATCGACGGCATCGCGCTCGTGGAGAAGCGTGGCGGGCGGAGCGGGGCGTGGGTGCGGCCGCGCGCGAGCCGGCGGCGCTAGGCCCGCATGCGGCGCCTCGTCCTCCAGCCCGGCCGCGACGTGCCGGTGCGGCGCGGCCACCCGTGGATCTTCTCGCGTGCCATCCGCGAGGGCCTGGACGGCGCGGAGCCCGGGGAGCCGGTGCGCATCGTGTCGGCCGGCGGCGGGTTCGTCGCGGTCGGCTATGCGAACCCCCGCACGACCATCGCCGCGCGGGTCGTCTCGCTCGACGACGAGCCGCTCGATGCCGCGCTGGTGGACCGCCGCGTCGCCGAGGCGCTGGCGCTCCGCCGCCAGCTCCTGCCGCCCGACCTCACCGCCTATCGGGTGCTGAACGGGGAGGGCGACTTCCTCCCCGGCGTCGTGGTCGACCGCTACGGCGACGTGCTGGTCTGCCAGTTTCTCACGGCCGGCGCCGCACGCCTGGCGCCCGAGGTCGTGGCCGCGCTCGAGTCCCGGCTCGCGCCGCAAAGCATCGTCGAGCGCAGCGAAGGCGGTGTGCGAGCGGAGGAGGGCCTGCCCGGCGCGCGCGGGCTGCTCGCCGGCACGGAGCCGGCGGTGCCGCTCGCGATCGCGGAGGGCGGCGCCACGCTGCTGGTCGACGTGCTGCACGGGCAGAAGACCGGCTTCTTCCTCGATCAGCGCGACACGCGCGCGCTCGTCGCGCGGCTCACCGCCGGCCGCCGCGTGCTGAACGCGTTTGCGTATACGGGTGCGATGTCGGTCGCGGCCGGTCGCGGCGGTGCCACCGAGGTGGTGTCGGTCGACACCTCCGCGCCGGCGCTGGCGTTCGCGCGGGAGGCCTGGGCCGCCAACGGCTTGCCGGAGGCGGCGGCCCGCTTCGTGTGCGCGGACGTGTTCGAGTTCCTCCGCGAAGAACGCGAGCCGTTCGATTGCGTGATCCTCGACCCGCCGCCGTTCGTGCGCCGCCGCCGCGATCTCACCGCCGGTCTCCGCGCCTACAAGGACGTGAACCTGCAGGCGATGCGGCGGCTCGCGCCGGGCGGGTGGCTCGTCACCTGCTCCTGCTCCCAGCACCTCGGACGAGCGGCGTTCCGCGAGGTGGTGGCGGCGGCGGCGGGCGACGCCGGGTGCCGGCTGACGCTGGTGGGCGAGGCGGGACATCCGGTGGATCATCCGGTGGCGCTGGCGCATCCGGAGGGCGAGTACCTGAAGGTGCTGCTGCTGCGCGCCGAGGGCGGCACCTAGAGACAGCTATCGCCTGGGCTCGCGCCGCCGCGTACATGCCGTGGCATGGGACGGGTTTCGGCGGTGGAGGCGCGCGTGCTGGCCGACGGCGGCGGTCCGCTCGCGGACGAGGAGCTGCTCGCCGTGCTGCTCGGCATCGACGTGCCCGAGGCCGCCACGGCGCTGCGGGCCGCTGGCGGCGTCGACGGCCTCGCC
>DATMAZ010000110.1:0-9173 GCA_035559675.1 Candidatus Limnocylindria bacterium | reverse complement strand
GCCGCCCGGGCGCGGGCGGCGCGCTCGGCGAGCCGGCGGTCCGTCGCGCCCGTGCGCGCCATGTACGCGCTCGCCTGCAGCGCCGCCGTCGTGATCGGTCCCAGACCGAGCGGCGCCTGGTAGTAGGGATCGAGCTGCAGGTTCAGGACCCGCTCCGGCTCACCCTCGGACGTCTTGCCGTGGCTGCAGACGATGGCGGTGTCGACCTCGCCCGTCTGGATCTTCAGCCACGCGTAGTAGGCGGCGAACGCGCCGTCCATCTCGAGGTGCAGATCTTGCCGCGGCGGCCACGAGCCCATCACGTCGAGGGCGGCGACGAAGCCGAACGGCCGGCCGTCCATGTAGTCGCTGGAGGCGGAGACTTGATAGTCGATCGCGTCGCGCGGCACGCCGACCTGCGCCAGCGCCTCGCAGACGACCGGGTACAGCATCTCGGTCGCGGTGCGATGCTCGTCGCGTGCCACCACGGGGAGCTGCGTGAAGCCGACGATGGCGACGTTGCGGAGCGCCCTCATAGCCGATCGATGTACGACTCGCGCGGCGCGTCGGGTTCCCCGGTCGGCCGGAAGTAGAGGATGTCCTCGTGGCTACCCTGGCGCTCGCCGTCGGGCTTCCAGACCGCCGCGACCCGCATGCCCATGCGTACCTCGCTCGCCTCGCACTCGTAGACCAGGGCGAAGATCGAGATGTCGGCGCCGTCGAGCGCCACCGAAGCCGCCACGTACGGCAGCTTCAGATTGCGGCCGATGACGTCGATGTTCACCACGCAGAAGGTGGTGATCGTGCCGCGGTCGGCCACGTCGACCAGCTCCCCGCAGCGCGCCATGCTGGCCGGCGAGTTGACGATGGGCGGCACGAAGACCTTGCCGGTCACCGGGCACCTCGAGCCGAGGATGCGCTTGTTCTGCAGCGCCCGCAGATACTGCGCGCGGTAGTCGCCCGCCACGTAGTGGTAGGGCAGCTCCACCTTCGCCTCGATCAGCTCGACCGGTGTCGCGGGCGGCTCGCAAGGCGTGTTGCTCATCCGACCACCCGGAAGCCGGCGATGTCGCGGATCGTTCCGCGCCGCGCCTCGTCGTCGGCCCACACGGCCTCTACGCGGCTTCCCACGCGCAGCCGCTCGAGCCCGTCCGCGACGATGTGGACGAGCGCCGTATCGGCGCCGTCGAGCTTCACCAGCACGTACGCGAACGGCCGCTCGCTCGGATGGAAGCCGGCGATGGGCTCGTGCACGACGGCCACCGCTGTCACCACGCCGCCCGGTCCGACGGCGACCCATCCGCTGGCGGGCGACCCGTCGGCTTCCGAGTAGCCGAGCGGCGGCACGACGACGCCCAGGGTGGCCGTGCGCTCGCCCCAGATCGTGCGCTGCTCCTTCAAGCCCGCGAGGAATCGTCCGATCGTCTCCCCGGTCCAGTGCTTGTACGGAAAGGCCAGCGTCGATTCCTGGAACATTGGCGCGGGTGATTGGTCGGCCATGGCAGCCGAAGCTGGTACACCGGCAAACGAACGCTTGTCAAAACACGGCCGCGAGAATTCTCGCACCCGCACGGCCGGAGGGCGGATCGGTGAAGCGTGCGTCGCCTACGCTCGATCACCCCCCCCTCACGACGGCGCTCGCGCGCGGCGGGACGCTAGCACGCTTCGCGTGAACATCACCCCCAGCGTGATCGCCGTCAGCGGCAGCACGACCGTCAGCATGATGCGGGTATACGCCCCCGTTGCAGCGTGCTGGGTAGCGTCGAGATACAGATACGAGACGTACGCGACGTAGTACGCGAGCAGCACGCCGCCTTCCCACCGAGCGATGGCAGCGCCGCTGGCGGATATCGGCAGACAGACGGCCGCCACGGCAATCGCAACGGGCATGTCGAACGTTCGTACCGCAGCCGACACCATGACCCCGTCCGGCGCGACCGCGGCCGCGGCACCCAGCACCGCCAGAATGTTGAAGATGTTGCTGCCCACCACGTTGCCGACGGCGATGTCCCGATCGCCACGCACCGCCGCCATGATCGAGGTAGCGATCTCCGGCATCGACGTGCCGGCCGCGACGAGCGTGAGCGAGATCACCAACTCGCTCACGCCGAGGCTGCGCGCGATGTCCGTCGCCGCGGCGATCAGCGTGTGGGCGCCGACCGCCAGCAATGCGAGGCCGATCGCCACCTGCAGCACGTCCGGCGCCCAGCCGTGCGGGCGGCCGGCACGGATAGCGACCTCGGCGGCGTACTCCTGCGCCACCGCCGCGCTCTCGCGCCGGCCCATCCAGATGACGACCCCCGTGTACACCAGCAAGCCGGCGAGCAACATCCCCCCTTCGCCGCGACCGATGCGTCCGTCGCTTGCTAGCGCGAGCATCACGATCGAGACGCCGATCATGATCGGGACGTCAAGCCGGACGAGCTGCTGGTGCACCGCCAGCGGCACGATCACCGCGGACGCGCCCAGAATGAACAACACGTTCAAGATGTTGCTGCCGACGACGTTGCCGAGCACCACGTCTGCCTGTCCACCGAGCGCGGCGTCGACGCTCACCGCCATCTCGGGGCTGCCGGTGCCCCAGGCGACCACGGTGAGGCCGATAACGAGCGGCGAGACCCCGACGGAGGTGGCGAGGCGGGACGCGCCCCGTACCAGGGCCTCGGCGCCTGCCGCCAGCGCCGCCAGGCCCAGCAGAAAGAGCAGCAGGCTCGGCATCCCCGGCTCCCGTAGGGGAATTCTGCAGTCCGGACAACCCGCACGAGCGCGACGAGCCGCAGCGGCGAGCCGATCGGCGGCACGGAGTCGAGCTACCCCGAAAGCTGCTTCATGCGGCGCAGCAGCGCTTCGTCCTTGCGGCGCTCCGAGAGGATCTTCGCCATGTAAGCGCGCTTGAAGGGCCCGAACTGCTCCGGGTGGTTGATCACGGTCGGCACGTACTCCCACCCCTCGTCCTGCTCGAACGGCTCGATCTCGCGGTGCAGCCGGAAGAAGTACTCGGCCAGGTCCGGATCCACGCCAAGGCGCTCGAAGGCCGCGGCGAGCGGCGGCCGCTGGCGGCTCGGGTCGATCAGCCCCTCGCCGGCGACCCCGCCCTGGCCGAGCCCGAGCGCCGCCTTGCCCATGCGCTCCTTCACACGCGTGGGCGGCCCGAGATGGAAGGCCGCGATCGCTTCCTCCACCGACCCGTGCACCAGGAACCAGGCGGTCACGTAGCCGCTCGCGATGGTCTCGGTCGGCGGCGTCCAGCGGAACATCTCCTCGCGCGTGATGCCGAGGGCCCGCTCGGCGAAGTCGGCCCAGATCTCCATGTGGTTGCGCGTGAGATAGGCGCCGGACTCGGTGGCGAACGCCTGCGCGATGGCGCGCGCCGGGCGCGAGAGCGCCGGCAGCCGCGACATCTGGCCCGCGATCTTGCGGGTCGCATCCAGATGGATGAAGTCGCGCACCAGCTCCTTGGTGGCCTCGAGCGACGCTTTGCCGGAGATCACCCAGCCGAAGGCCGTTTCGCTCGGGCGGGTGAGCGAGAGGCAGAACTCGCCGATCTCCTCCTCCATCTCCTCGTAGGTCTGCTCCGGCCCGGCCTGGAACGAGCGTCCAGGCGGCGGCCAGACGAAGTCGGGCAGCGGATAGCGCTCGGCGGCGATCTCGTTCCACGCGCGCCGCATGTTGCCGTAGATGAGCAGCCAGTGGTGCAGCGTGGTGCGCATCACCTGCTGCTGCGAGGCGTCCGTCGCGATCTCGCGCGCCAGCGTCCAGACGGGCTCGGTGACGAAGCCGCGGAAGTCCTCGTAGGCGCGCCAGTACGCAACCGCGTCGTCGTCGAGCCGCCAGGCGCGCTTCATGTACTCGGCCATGCCGCGCTGGCAAAGCCACGGGCGCTCGTCGCGGTGGACGTCGAGCAGCGCGCCCTCGCTGGCGAGCGCGCTCACCACGAAGCCCTCCTCGAACGACGAGAACTGGAAGTACTGCCGCGTGTAGGTCGCCTGCATGGTCTCCGGGCAGGCGAAGTGCGCTTCCAGCTCCTCGGGCGAGAGGTCGAAGGCCGCTGCGAAGCGCAGAAAGAGCTCGAGCGCGGGGCGCGTCACCTGATGGTGGCCGGTTTTGCGGCTCACCAGCGGCGAGCATGCGATGAAGAGCCCGCGGCGGCGGCAGCGCGCCACGGTCGCAGCCGTGCCCTGCGCGTCCCAGCGGATGAACTGGTAGTACTCCTTGATCCAGCGCCGCATGGCCTCGCGCGAGGTGCGGCCGTAGCGCAGCGCCGACGCGAGCCCGTCTTCCACCGGATGCTGGCGGATGAGCGCGCGCATCTCCTCGAGGAACTGCTCCACGGGCAGCGCCGGCCCGGGCCGCTCGAAGGCGTACAGCTCGAGGAAGTCGCTCGCATTGGGCACGGGGGCGGGCGGCGGATCGCGGTGGAGAGGAGTCGCCATGCGGCCAGGCGTACCAAGGGGTGCGCCGCGGCCGCAAGCACCCCGTCCGTCAGGGGCAGCGCGGCAGCGCCGAGGGCTGGGCGAACGCCGACGCCGGCGGCGATGCGCGCAGCGCACACGCCTCCAGCGTGCGCTCGTCCGCCAGCGGCACGCCGTCCGCGGTCCAGCGGAGCCGGTACGGAACGAGGTAGCCGCCCACGCGGCGGTGGTCGCCGAGCACGGCCCGCACGTGCTGGCGTTCGAACGGCGGCAGCAGCACCGGCCCTTCCACCGAGACGACGAGGCCCGTTTCGTCGAGCCCGATGACGTAGCGGTCCCCGGTGTCGACAAAGACCACCTCGAGCGCCGCGGCCGAGCCGGGCGGGCGCGCGGCGGGGGGCAGCTCGCGCACGGTGACGCCGGGAGCGCGCAGCGCATCGAGCAACATGACGCCCATGAAGCGGGCGTGCGAGCGGATGGCGGCGCCGGGGCTCGGGTCCTCGGACGTGAGCCCCGAGCCCACGAAGGCCCGGGCCACGCGTCCGTCGAAGAGATAGTGCGTGGGCTCGCCGGTCGTCTCCACCGACCAGGCGTACCGATCGGGCGGGGCCACCACGGTGCGCCAGCGCCAGGTGCCCGGGAATCCCGCCGACACCTCGGCCTCGCTCGTGCGCACGAGCCCCGGCAGCGGTCCGCCCCGTGCTTCGATGGCACGCTCGAGGACGGGTCGTTGCGCGGCACCGCACGCGAGGCACCCGAGCACCGTCGCCATCGCCAGCATGGGCGCGAGGTTTGCAGCGAGCGTGCGGGCCGATAGGATCCCGCCACCCATGCGTCGTGGTGCGCTCCTCGTGGTGCTGCTCGCCGCCACGACCGCCTGCCGGCACCGGCCGGTGGCGCCATCCAACCCGGAGCCGCTGCCCGGCGCGCCACCCGCCGACGTTCGCGAGTTGTCCCTCGACGGCGGATTCATCACGGTCCGTGTCGACATACCCCGGGAGCCGCCCGGACCGAAGCCCGTCGTGCTGGCGCTGCTCGGCGAGCGACCGCGCATGCTGCGCGCCGGTCTGGCGACGGTCGGGTACAACGTGCACTGGGAGCTGCTGGCGCCGCTCGCCGCCGGGCGCCCGAAGCCGCCCCCGGCCGAGCGCATGTGGGGCAAGTGGCTGCTGGCGTCCCCGTCGCCGCGCACCATCGGCCAGGGCTACTTCGGGCTCATCACCGCCGATGCGACGGTCACCATCCCGCGCGTGCTCGACGCGCTGTCCGGCATCCCCGACATCGACATGACGCGCGTCGGCATCGCCGGCACCTCGACCACCGGCTTCACGGCCCTGCAGGCGATCGCCGCCGACTCCCGTATCACGGCCGCGGTCGTGGGCGCGGCCTGCGGCGACTACCACCGCTTCCTCTACGGCTCGAACCTGGCGATGGACGGCGAGTTCCTGGACCTCGATCCCGGCTACGAGGCCTGGCTGCACTCGATCGAGCCCAACCGGCACCCCGAGCGAATGGTGCACGCCGCGCTGCTGCTGCTGGCGGGAGACCAGGATCCGGTCATCCCCCGTCGCTGCATCGAGGTGACGGTGGAGGTGCTGCGCCGCGCCTACGCCGAAGCCGGTGTGCCCGAGCGCTTCGCCTACCGCGTGGTGCCCGGGCTCGGGCACTCGTTCACGCAGCCGCTGGTCGATGACATGATGGCATGGTGGGCCCGTTGGCTCACGGGAGGGTCCTGAGATGGCGAAGCCCGTTTGCCTGGTGACCGGCGTCGGACCCGGGACCGGTCTCGCGGTCGCGCGCCGCTTCGCGGCCGGCGGCTATGCGGTGGCGATGGTGGCGCGCTCGGCCGAGACCCTGGCCCGCTTCGCCGAGGCCGTGCCGGGCACGTACGCCGTGCCGGCCGACGTGACCGACCCAGGCGCCGTTACCGCCGCCGTCGCCCGGGTACGGAGCGATCTCGGCGCACCGAGCGTGCTGGTCCACAACGCCGGCAACGCCGTCTTCGGGTCGGTGCTCGAGGTGCAGGAGGCCGATTTCGAACGCGCCTGGCGCGTGAACACGTACGCGCTTTTTCTCCTGGCGCGAGCCGTGGTGCCGGACATGGTTGCCGCGGGCCGGGGCACCATCCTGGTGACCGGGGCTACCGCCTCGCGGCGCGGCGGAGCCGGCTTTGCTGCCTTCGCGTCGGCCAAGGCCGCGCAGCGGGTACTGGCCGAGTCGATGGCGCGGAGCCTCGGGCCCCGGGGCGTCCACGTGGCGTACGTGGTGGTGGACGGCGTGATCGACGTGCCGGCGACCCGTGCGTTCTTCGCCGACAAGCCCGACGACTTCTTCCTCCGTCCGGATGCCATCGCCGATACCTTCTTCCACCTGGCCGGCCAGGACCGTTCGGCGTGGAGCTTCGAGGTGGACGTGCGGCCGTTCGGCGAGAAGTGGTGAGCGCTCTTCGACGCACTGCGCTGCACAGCGCGTTGGTCGCCGGCATCGTTTTCGCTCGCCAGTTCGGCCCCCCACGTGATAGGCCCCCGCCAACCCCACAACCGGGTGAGGGAGATCACCCAAGGAGGAAGGTTATGATTGGGAGGTTCGGGCGGCACTGGAAGCTCCGGGCCGCAGCCGGGGTGCTCGCGATCGCGGCGGGGGGCGCCGCACACGCGAGCACGGTCACGCAGAACACGTCGTGGACGATCGATCGAACCGGAACGACGACGCGGTATCGCATCACGGCCTACGGCGACTCCATCTATGCGGGCTACTACGGCTCGATCTCGCGCGTTGCCAAGCGCGCTGCGCCATGGGTGGACGGCGAGTACCTCGCCAAGCAGTGGAACGCCGACATCGAGGTGATTCGGCGAACCAAGTCGGGTGCGGTGGCCTCGGACATCTACAACAACAAGATCGTGGCCGAGCGCTCGTACATGCAGACCAGCAACACGCGCGTGGTCACTTTCGAGATGTGCGGCAACGACGGACTGCAGGCGCGGAGCAACTTCTCGGGCCAGAGCGGCACCTGCGACCTGACGCCGCTCGACAACGCGTTGGCCGCGTGCACCACCTACACCGCGGCGGCGATGGACTACATCAACGCCAACGCCAACCCGACCACGCGGCTGAAGGTGATCACCAATCTGTACTACCCGGGCTACGCCGCCGACAACGCGCTCGCCAACTGCACGATCAACGGCGTGCGCCCGAACAAGCAGGAGACCTTCCTTCCGTACCTGGCGCGCATGAACTGGCGGGCGTGCAACTTCGCGGCGCAAAAGGGCTTCGCCTGCGCCGATAGCTTCGCGCAGTACATGGCGGCGGATTACGACTCCAACGGCGACGGGCTCATCGATTCCGAGGCGATTCGCTTCGTCCCCGGCGAGTCGGAGAGCGCCTACGTGAACAAGATCGTCTCCACGTATCGCGCGACCATCCGCGACGCCAACACCCACTTCGTGAGCCCGGGGACGAGCTTCGACTATATCCAGTCGGACAACACGCACCCGACCTACACCGGGGCGACGGTGTGGGTGGGGCTCTTTGGCGGCACAGGCTCCGGCTCCGGCGCGCCAGACTTCAGCGACGCGCAGATCGTTGGCGGCAAGAACCCGATCTGGAACCAGCTCGGTCACGAGCGGATGGGCTGGGCGATCTCGGTGTTCAACCCCGCCACGCCGTGAGCGGTCACGGGAGAAAGCGGATCAGCAGCAAGATCGGGACGCCGGCGTAGTAGGCGAGCCGGCAGATGGTCTCCACCGCTCGTCGCACCCACGCTGCGTGCGTGGGTGCGACGGCGGCGGCGGCCAGCGCCGCGCCCTCACCGAGGCCGCGCCACACGCTGGCCCAGAGCACGCAGTAGATGACGGTGGCGGCGTAATAGACGCCCAGCGTTCTGAGCCACGCCCGCGCACCGTACGTGTAGTACTCGCCCCAGAAGCCGCCGAAGCTGATGTGCTGATGCACGTTGAACAGCACCCCGGCCGGCAGCAGTGCGACGAGCCCGAACTTGACAAGCGGGTGATCCCACCAGCGGCGGCGAACCTGGCTGCGCGCCGCCGCCATCACCACGGCCGGACGGCGCCGCGTCGCTGCGGCAGGTGCGGCGCCGGCGGCCGCGAGTGCGTCCAGCAGCGGCGCAGGATCGTCGCTCTCGAGCCCCGGAACGATGCGACGGCCCGAGCGCAGCAGCAGTACCAGGCCCACGTCCGGCAGGGGAACCGGCGAGGAGCGGAGCCCCGCGATGGCTTCGCACGGCACCTCGAGCCGGGTCCGTCCTTGCGAGAGCACCAGCATGCCTTCCTTGATCGCCGCCGTCGCCGGCCGCCCGCGCAGCACGGCGGCGGCGAGCCCGGGCAGCACGACGAGCACGAGCATCAGGCGAAAGAGGAGGGGGGGCGTGACGGGGGGGTCGACCGAGAGCAGGACCAAGGCCAGCACCCACCAGAGGCCGATGCGGCTTACCGCGAACAGCACCGTGCGTGCGATGCGGCGCGCGCGGAGTTGGAGTCGGACGTCCATCTTGCGGGTCGGAACGGCGACCCTTTATGCTACCGGCGCCCTCGATGGCCAGTCAGCCGACAGCGACGCGTGACGTCCGCCCGGTAGTGGCCGCGGGCCTGTGTCTCATCGCCGTCATCCTGGGCTGGCCGCTGCTCCGCGAGCGGGGTGCCGAGGGGCCGGCGCCGCCGGTCGTTGACCGCGCAGCCGGCATGCACCGGCGGGCGCCCACGTCGGACGCTCCCGCGGCCGCAGCCACGACGGCGCGGCCTGCCGCGCGTGGCGAGCCAGCGGCCG
>DATMAZ010000109.1:0-15636 GCA_035559675.1 Candidatus Limnocylindria bacterium | reverse complement strand
TCGGCGTCCCGTCGCTGCTGGCGGCCGGCGAGCACGACCGGCGGAGCGCCGAGGACGAGCGAGCGGCGCTCGCCCACACGCTCGGCGCCGACCGCACGCTGCTCGCTGGCGCCGGCGGCGCGCCGCTCGTCGCCGGCGACTGGCAGGCGCACGCTGGCGCCGTGCACCGCTGGCTGGTCACCCGGCTCGGCGAGCCGCTGCTCGAGCTCTACGCGGAGGCGATGGCCGAACGCGACGAGGAGTGAGGCCGCGTCAGGACTTGGGCGGCTCGAGGAAGGTGTGGATGCCGCACTCGGTCTTGTTCTGGCCCGCCCAGCGTCCGCTGCGCTCGTCGTCGCCGACCAGCACGGGGCGGGTGCAGGGCGCGCAGCCGATGCTGGCGAAGCCCTGCTCGAAAAGCGGATGCGTCGGCAGCCCGTGCTGCTCCATGTAGTAGAAGGTGTCGCGCGTGGTCCAGGCGGCGAGCGGATTCACCTTGTAGAGGCCGCCCTGCATCTCCTCCACCACGCGGATGTCGTGGCGGGTGGCGGCCTGATCGCGCCGCCGCCCGTTGATCCAGGCCCGCACCCCGGGGAGATACCGGCGCAGCGGCTCGACCTTGTTGATCTGGCAGCAGAGGTCGGGATCGCGCGCGTAGAGGTCGAGGCCGTGCGTGCGCGCGAACTCCTCCCGTGGCATCACCGGATGCAGCTCGATGAAGTGCTGCAGATCGAGGCGCCTGACGATCTCGTCGCGGTAGGCCAGCGTCTCGGGGAAGTGGAAGCCGGTATTGATGAACACCACGCGCACCTCGGGCGCGATGGCCTGCAGCATGTGCGCCAGCACCACGCCGTCGTGCTGGAACGAGCAGGTGAGGATCACGTCCGGCCGGAACTGGTTCCACGTCCAGCGCAGCACCTCCGTCGGCTCCGCGCCTTCGAACCGGCGGTTCACCGCGTCGAGATCGATCTGGGAAGCGGCAACCATCGTCCGCGTTGCGTAACACAGCCCTCCACCTGCGGCAAAACAACTTCGACAGCCAAGCCCCGGCACAGACGACCGGGTACCCGCTCACGTCCCAGTTTCAGCCGCGCCCCCAACCTCGTCGGGCGTGCCCGCATGCCGCGCCGGCTTCGCCGGCCGCGGCACGGCCCCGCGCGTGCACGAAGCGCTCCACGCTCGCTCCGCGCGTCCACGGAGCATTCCATACTTGCACCCCGCGCCGAGACGAAGTCTCGGCGTGGCGCTAGGCGACGTGGAGATCGCGCTTCGGCACGTCGCGCATGAGTACGTTCTCGGCGCTGCCGTCGGCCGCCGGCTTGAACAGCCGCTCGAGGCCCTCGCGGACCTCCTTGCGCGTCATCTGCACCCCGTAGCTCTGCAGGATCTGCCGCATGAGCTCGTAGTGCGATTCCACCGTCTCGGTGACCGAGAGGTAGCCGTGGGCGCCGGCGCGCCGGCCGGCCCACAGGTTGAGCGGCGCCATGCGGAAAAAGGTGAGGTCGGTTTCCGCCGGCTCGATCAGGATGATGTCGCCCTGGAAGTGGGGGTCGTCCTGGTACTGCCGGATGCCGAGCTGCAGCCGCGAGTGCAGCAGCGTGCGGAACACCTGGTTCAGCACCGTGAACATGCCCTGGTCGGCGAGCGGGCGGCCGTGCACCTCGTAGGTGCCGGTCTCCGGCCGGAAGCGGCGGCTGACGGGGTTCGAGAACGGCCGGAACGGGTTGTAGCAGATGATGAGATCGGCACCGTGCTCGATCGCGACGTCGATGTTGGCCGTGCGGCGCACGCCGCCGTCGACGTAGTCCACGCCGCGGATCCGGGCCGGCTTGTAGAAGCCGGGGAGCGCGGTCGACGCCTGAACCGCCTCGGAGATGGTGAGGGTCGAGTCTTCGTCGTGGCCGAACACCACCCGCTCGGCGGTGTCGAGGTTCATCGCGACCACGTACAGCTCGACGCCGCGCGTGCGATAGAGGTCCCGGAAGTCGTTGGTCATGCCGCGCCGCTCGATGTTGCGGCGCAGATAGCGCTCGAGCGGCGCGTTGCTGAAGAGGCCGGAGGGCAGGTACGCGAGCGGGAAGGGGAACTCGCGGGCGGCGCCGATGGCGTCGACGATCGGCGTGACGCACTCGAGCAGGTTGTCGAGCGTGGGCGCGCGCCGGACGCGGGCGACCGCGTCCTCCACCGCCCGCAGCACCTTCGGTGTCTGGACGAGCAGGTCGTAGACGACCCCGGGGAAGTAGGCGACCAGGTCGCGCACGTACTCGAGCGGCTTGGAGGCGAACTCGGCCGTGTTGAGCCCGTAGAAGTCGCGCGCCCGGAGCTCGGAGAACTCCTCCGAGACGCCCTCGAGCGAGCGCAGCATCTCGGCGGGCGAGACCCCGCCGGCCAGCGGGGCGGCCAGCACCGAGCCGGCCGACAGCCCCACGTAGATGTCGAAGTCGGTGGTCTTGCGGTTGACCAGGAAGTCGTCGAGGGCCTTCAGCCCCCCGAGCTTGTACGCCCCCCCGGTGACGGCCCCCCCGGCCAGGACCAGCGAGATCCGGGGATTACGCTTACGTGCGGTGAGATCGCTCTTGTGGACGATCGTCAGCCCCATCTACCGCCTCCATAGCAGCAACCGATATGCCACGGCAGGACGCAGCCCCCGCCGCGTTCAGCGGACCGTCGTGCAACCGTAAGTGCGCGTCTATCCGACTCTTTGCCCCGTAGTCAAACAAATGGCCGCGGTGCGGCAAAGGCGCACGGTGCCGCACCGGTGCCACCGGCCCGTGTCATCTTTTCCCGGGGGCTGAGCGTCGGGTCGCGAAGCGAAAGGGGGCGCGTCCGACCTCGGCGTCGGCGGCGGCCAGGGCCTCGGGCGTATCGATCGTCACCCACCGGGCGTCCGTCACGTACCCGTAGACCGCCTCGCCGGCCTCGAGCAGGCGAGGATAGGTGACGCGGGTCACGCTGAACGCCGCACCCGCGTCCATCCAGTCGAAGACGCGCGGCTCGAAGACGTGCAGCCCCGGGAACATGAACGGACGGAGCGCCACCTGGGGCACGGCCGCCGGAAGCCCGGAGATGCGGCGCACCCGGTCGTCGGCGTCGAGCTCGACGAGGCCGTAGCGGGCGGCGTCGGGGTCGGGCCGCACCACCATGGTGGCGATGCCGCCGCGGGCGCGATGGAAGGCGAGCACGTCGTCGAGCGCCAGGTCGAGCAGGCTGTCGCCGTTGGCGACCACGAAAGGCTCGCCCGCGAGCCAGCGCTCGGCTTGCTTGATGCCGCCGCCGGTGTCGCGGATCTCCGGCTCGTGCGAGTACCGGACGGTGAGCCCGTAGGCGCGCCCGTCGCCGATGGCTTCTTCGATGCGCGCGCCGAGGTGGTGCAGGTTGATCACCACCTCCTCGATGCCGCCGGCGCGCAGAAAGGCCAGCACGTGGGCGACGAGCGGACGGCCGCCGACCGGCATGAGCGGCTTCGGCAGCGTGTCGGTGAGCGGCGCCAACCGCCGTCCGTGGCCGGCCGCCAGCACCATCGCCCGCCGGACCGTCACGCGGCCTCCGCCAGCTCCGGCACCCAGCGCGCCACGAGCTCGGCGCCGCGCCGGCAGTCCGGGAGCGCGGCCAGCGCGCGGCGGGCGACGGCGTAGACCGCGGGGAGATAGGCCAGGTATCCGCGCTTGCCCTTCACCAGCTCGAGCTGGTGGAAGCGGCCGATCACCTTGAGCGCGTGCTGGAGCACGCAGCGCTCGTAGCGGTCGGCGAACCCGGGCGCGAGCGGCAGCCCGGCCTCGGCGCGCCGGCGCGCAAACTGCGCTGAGAGCGCGGCCACGTCGCCGGCGCCGAGCAGCGTCGACGTGATGCGGTCCGTCAGCAGCTGGGCGAGGTCGAAGGTATCGGGAGCGAGCAGCGCGTCCTGGAAGTCGATCAGCACGAGCCCGCCGTCGTGCCAGTGGATGTTCCAGGCCATGTAGTCGCGGTGCGAGAGGTCGAACGGGCCGTCGGCGAAGGGACGCACGCACGGCGCGAACGCATCCAGGATCGCCGCCCGCTCGTCCGCCGAAAGCCGGATGCCGTGACGCGTCTCGATGCCGTGATCGACGAAGTGCTCGATCTCCGCGCTCGCCAGCGCGACGTCGAAGCGGCGCGCAAACGCGGGACAGGCGGGATCCGGGTCGCGCGCGCCCGCGACCTGCAGGGCGACCAGCAGGTCGACCGCGTCGGCGAACAGCGTGGCCGCCCGCGCCGGCTCGCGCGCGGCGGCGGCCCAGAGCGTCGTGTCGCCGATGTCCTCGAGCAGCACGAGCCCGCACTCGCGGCTGGCGTCTTCGTAGATCGCCGGGACGCGGAGCCCGTGCCGGGCGAGATAGCGCGCCATCGCGACGAACGGCAGCTCGGCCGCCGCCGGCGCCGCGCCGCCGAGCTCGTCGGCGCCGGCGAAGGGCCCCTCGGCCAGCACCATGACGACCGCGGTGGCGGGGCCGCCGCCGTCGAGCCGCACGCGGAGATAGCGGCGGCTGGACGCGTCGCCTGCGAGCGGCTCGATGGTGCGCGCGACGGTGCTGGCACCGAACGCGCGATGCACGACGCGCGCGATGTCGTCGTGCGGGATGGAAGCGGCCATCGGCGACCTCGCCGCTACCAGAGGCCTCGCAGGCCGTCAAAAGCCGTCGCTCGTTTGACTCCCCTCATGCCATGCCGTAGCTACCCGACGATTCGCTCATGCGCTTCGAGTACGTCGCCGTACTGGCATCGCTCGTGGTGGCGGCGATCGTTCCGATCGTCTTCCTCCTCGTGCAATGGGCGCTCGGTCCGCGCCGCCCGTCCGCAACGAAGGGCGAGGCGTTCGAGTGCGGCAATCCGGCGAGCGGCTCGGCGTGGGGCCGGTTCTCGGTCAAGTTCTACCTGACCGCCATCCTGTTCATCGTCTTCGACGTCGAGGTCGTGTTCCTCTACCCGTGGGCCATCGAGTTCCGCTCCCTCGGCATGCTCGGCTTCGTCGAGATGGCGGTCTTCGTCGCCATCCTGGCGCTCGGCCTGGCGTACGTGTGGCGCAAGGGAGCGCTCGAATGGGAGTGAGCGTGTGACGCCCGAGGCGCTGCTCGAGCGGGTCGTGGCGCTCGTGCCCGCGGCGACGCCGCTGCCGCTGGTCGAGATGCGCGGGCAGGCCGTCGTGCGGCTCCCGCGGGAGCACCTCGTCGAGGCCTTCACCACGCTGCGCGATCACGCCGACACGCGCTTCGAGCAGCTGATGGATCTCACGGCCGTCGACTACCTCGGGCGCACGCCGCGCTTCGAGGTGGTCTACCAGCTCCACTCGCTCACGCATCGCCACCGGTTGCGCGTCAAGGTATCGGTCGACGAGGCCGATGCGGAAGTGCCGACGGCGTCCGGGGTGTGGCGGAGCGCGCTCTGGGCCGAGCGCGAGTGCTTCGACATGTTCGGCATTCGCTTCGCCGGCCATCCGGATCTCCGGCGCCTGCTGCTGTACGCGGGCTTCGAGGGCCATCCGCTGCGCAAGGACTATCCGCTGATGCAGCGCCAGCCGCTCGTCCCCGAGCGCGATCCGATCACGCAGCCGTGGTTGCCGCCCGCCGGAGGTGCGCGATGAGCGAGCCCGCCGTCCGGACGGCCCTGGCGCGCGACCGCCACGAGCCCGGGGAGATCATGGCAATCCAGATGGGGCCGTCGCACCCGGCGTCGCACGGCACCATCAAGTTCAATCTGAAGCTCGACGGCGAGACCATCGTCGACGTCGACGTCGAGATCGGCTACCTGCACCGCGGCTTCGAGAAGATGTGCGAGCAGTTCACCTGGAACCACTGCTTCCCGTACGCCGATCGGCTGAACTACGCCTCGCCGCTGCTGAACAACGTGGCCTTCGCGCTCGCCGTCGAGAAGCTGGCCGGCATCGAGGTGCCCGAGCGCACGCAGTACATCCGCGTGATCTGCGGGGAGATCTCCCGCATCTGCGACCACCTCACCTGCCTCGGCATGGGCGCGAGCGAGATCGGCGCCATCTCGGCCGGCTTCTACATGATCGAGGCGCGCGAGGTGCTCTACGATCTGGTCGAGGCCATCACCGGCGCGCGGCTCACCGTCACCTACGGGCGGCTCGGCGGCGTCATGAAGGACCTGCCCGAGGACATGGCCGAGCGCTGCCGCGCCGCCTTCGTGCAGGTGCGCCGCATCCTCGCCGACTGCGAGCGGCTGCTCGTGCGCAACCGCATCTTCGTCGATCGCATGGTCGGCGTGGGCGTCATGGGGCGGGACGAGGCCATCTCGTGGGGCCTCACCGGCCCGTTGCTCCGCGCCACGGGCGAGCCCTACGACGTGCGCAAGGCGCATCCGTACCTCGTCTACGACCGCTTCGACTTCGAGGTCCCGACCGGGACGCGCGGCGACAACTACGACCGCTTCATGGTGCGCATGGCCGAGATGCAGCAGAGCATGCGCATCGTCGAGCAGGCGCTGGCGCAGCTGCCCGACGGACCGATCCGCGTTGACGACCCGCGCTTCGTGCTGCCGCCGAAGGACCAGGTCTACAACTCGATCGAGGGCCTGATGAACCACTTCAAGCTCGTGATCGAGGGCCAGAAGATCCCGGCCGGGGAGGTCTACGTGGCCACCGAGGGCGGCAACGGCGAGCTCGGCTTCTATCTCGTGTCCGACGGGAGCGGCCGGCCGTATCGCGTGCGCGTGCGGCCGCCGTGCTTCTACGGCATGGCCGCGCTCGGCGACATGCTGCGCGGCGCCATGGTGGCGGACGTCATCACTACCTTCGGCCAGATCAACATGATCGGGGGCGAGTGTGACCGCTGACGTCGCGGCGCCCCGCTTCTCCGAGGCGGCGCTCGCCGAGTACCGCGAGATCCTCGCGCGCTATCCCACGCGCCGGGCGGCGCTCATGCCCACGCTCTGGCTGGCGCAGCGCGAGTTCGGCTACCTGCCGGTGACGGTGCAGCAGTACGTCGCCGACCTGATGGAGCTGCCGCTCGCCTGGGTGTCGTCGGTCGTCTCCTTCTACACGATGTACTGGACGGAGCCGCCGGCGCGCTGGCGGCTGCAGATCTGCCGCAATCTCTCGTGTGCGCTTCGCGGCGGGCTCGAGATCTGCGACGCCATCAGCGCCAAGCTCGGCATCCGGCACGGCGAGCGCACGCCCGACGGGCGCTTCTCGCTCGAGGAGGTCGAGTGCCTCGCGAGCTGCGGCACCGCGCCGTGCCTCCAGGTGAACAACGGGACGTATTACGAGAACCTGACCGTCGAGAGCGCGCTCGCGCTCGTGGACCGGCTGGCGAACGAATAGCGTGGCCGTCGACGTCGCCATCGCCTGCGCCAAGGCCGTGTTCATGATCCTGCTCGTGCTGCAGGTGATGGGGCTCGGGGTTTTCTTCGAGCGCAAGGTGAGCGCCGTCATCCAGGACCGCATCGGCGCCAATCGCGCGGCCATTCTCGGCTTCGCCGGGCTCGGGATGGTGAACACGCTGGTGGCCGACCCGGTGAAGTTCCTGCTGAAGGAGGACGTGACGCCTGCGGGCGCCGATCGCTTCCTCCACTTTCTCGCGCCCATCATCGCGGTCGTGCCGGCGGTGGCCGCGTTTGCGGTGATTCCGTTCGGCGACGTGCTGGAGGCGGGGGGCCGCGTGATCACGCTGCAGGCGGCGCAGCTGAACGTCGGCGTCCTCTACGTGCTGGCGATGGCCGCGCTCGGCGTCTACGGCGTGGTGATCGCCGGCTGGGCGTCGAACAACCGCTGGTCGCTGCTGGGCGGCATCCGCGGCTCGGCGCAGATGATTTCGTACGAGATCGCCATGGGCCTGGCGCTGATCGGCGTGGTCCTGACGTACGGCACGCTCGACCTCCAGGACATGGTGCGTCAGCAGGGCAAGCTCATCTGGGGCTGGCTGCCCGCCTGGGGCGTCTTCTACCAGCCGCTCGCCTTCATCCTCTTCCTGGTGGCGGGCATCGCCGAGTCGAAGCGCATCCCGTTCGACCTGCCGGAGAGCGAATCGGAGCTGGTGAGCGGCTATTTCACCGAGTATTCCGGCGCCAAGCACCTCATGTTCATGATGGCCGACTTCGTCGAGGTCGTGCTGGTAGCCGCGCTGATCACCACCTTCTTCTTTGGCGGCTGGCAGGTCCCCTGGCTCATGCGGGACGGCTTCCACCTGTTCGGGCAGGTCTACGCGGTCCCCGCCGCCTGGATCGTCGTGCCGATCCTGCAGGTGACGAGCTTCATGCTGAAGGTCATCTTCTTCACCTTCTTCCAGATCGTGGTGCGCTGGACGCTGCCGCGCTTCCGCTACGACCAGCTCATGCGGCTCGGCTGGCAGGGGCTGCTCCCGGTCGGCCTGGTGAACGTCATGGTGACCGCCGCGGTCATCCTGGCGGCGGGGACGGTGGCGTGAGCCCGCTCGTCTTCGTCGTGCTGGCCGCGCTCACGCTCGGCGCGGCGGTCGCGGTGGTGCTGAACCGCAACCCCGTCTACAGCGCGCTCGCGCTGGTCTCCACGCTGGCGCTGCTGTCGTGTTTTTTCGTGGGCCTCGAGGCGTACCTCGTCTGGGCGCTGCAGCTCGTCGTCTACGCGGGCGCGATCGTGGTGCTCTTTCTCTTCGTCATCATGCTGCTGAACGTGCAGCGGGAGGAGAGCGTGCTGCCGGCGCCCGGCGTGGTGGCGGGCGTGGGCGTCGGGGCGGGGCTGCTGGCGCTCGGGGTGGCGCACGCGGTGACCCGCGCGCCAGCGGTCGCCATGCCGGCCGTCGCCGAGGGCTACGGCAGCCCGGCGCACCTCGCGCGGCGGCTGTTCACGGACTACCTGGTGCCGTTCGAGATCACCTCGGTGCTGCTGCTGGTGGCGATCGTGGGCGCCGTGGTGCTGGGCAAGCGGCGGATCTGAGGACCATGGTTCCGCTCTCCTGGTACCTCGTGCTCAGCGCGGCGTTGTTTGCGATCGGTGTGGCGGGTGTGCTGCTGCGGCGCAACCTGATCGTGGTCTTCATGGCGATCGAGCTCATGCTGAACGCGGTCAACCTGAGCTTCGTCGCCTTCGCGCGCCAGCTCGGCGCCGAGGACGGGCAGGTGATCGTGTTCTTCGTGATGGCCGTGGCCGCGGCGGAGGCCGGCGTCGGGCTCGCCATCTTCATCCAGCTCTTCCGGGCGCGCGAGACGCTCCAGGCAGACCAGGTGAGCACGCTGCGATGGTGATCACCGTCCCCTGGCTGCGCTGGATCGTGCTCTTCCCGGCGCTCGGCGTGCTGCTCCACCTGCTCGCGGGCCGGCGCTGGCCCCGGCTCGTCCCCTGGGCCGGGCCGGGCGTCGTCGGCCTCGCCTTCGCGGTCGCGGTCGCGGCCGTCGTGCGGCTCGCCGGCGCAGGCGACGAGGCGGCGCTCGTCGACCCGATCTACCGCTGGATCCAGGTGGGCGCGCTCGACGTGCAGGCCGCGCTGCGCGTCGACTGGCTCTCGGCGATCATGGTGCTCGTCGTGACGGGCATCGGCTTCCTCATCCACGTCTACGCCGTCGGCTACATGCACGACGACCCCGACCGCACGCGGTTTTTTGTCTACCTGAACCTGTTCGTCACGGCGATGCTCGTGCTGGTGCTCGCCGACAACCTGCTCGTGCTGTTCGTCGGCTGGGAGGGCGTGGGCCTTTGCTCGTACCTGCTGATCGGCTTCTGGTACCGCGAGACCGCCAACGCCGACGCCGGCAAGAAGGCGTTTTTGGTGAACCGGATCGGCGACGCGGGCTTTCTCCTCGGGCTGTTCGTGCTGGTCAAGACGCTCGGCACGCTCGAGATCGCGGCCATCGAGCGGCAGGCCGCGACGCTCGCCGAAGCGACGCTCGGCGGCTGGCCGGTGCCGCTGGTCGTGGCGCTGCTGCTGTTCGTCGGCGCCACCGGCAAGTCGGCGCAGATCCCGCTCTACGTCTGGCTGCCCGACGCCATGGCCGGCCCGACGCCCGTGTCGGCCCTGATCCACGCCGCCACCATGGTGACCGCCGGCGTCTACATGATCGCGCGGCTGCACGCCGTCTACGCCTTGGCGCCGGCTGCGCTCGGCGTGGTCGCGTTCATCGGCGCAGCCACGGCGCTGCTCGCCGCGCTGATCGCGCTCGCGCAGACGGACATCAAGCGGGTGCTCGCCTACTCGACGGTGAGCCAGCTCGGCTACATGTTCCTCGGCCTCGGCGTCGGCGTGCCGGGCGCCGCCGTCTTCCACCTCGTGACCCACGCCTTCTTCAAGGGGCTGCTCTTCCTCGGCGCGGGCAGCGTCATCCACGGCATGGGGGGCGAGCAGGACATGCGGAAGATGGGCGGGCTGCGGTCGCACATGCCGGTCACCTTCGCGACCATGCTCGTCGCCACGCTCGCCATCGCCGGGGTGCCGCCGCTGTCGGGCTTCTTCTCCAAGGACGAAATCCTCTGGGGGGCGTTCGCGGGCCCGCACGCGCAGCCGGTGGCCGGGGTGATCGGCTACGTGGTGGCGGCGCTCACCGCCTTCTACATGGGGCGTCTCTTCATCCTCACGTTCCTCGGCACGTGCCGGGCCGACGAGCACACGCGCCACCACATCCACGAATCGCCCGCGGTTATGACGGTGCCGCTCGTCGTGCTCGCCGTGCTGTCAGCGCTCGGCGGCTTTCTGCCGATCCCCGCGCTCGCCGAGCGCGTGGTGGGCGAGCACCACGGTCCGCACGCACCGCTCGGCGTGCTGGCGCTGGCCGTGGCGCTGGCGGTGGGCGGGCTCGCCGTCGCCTGGCGCTTCTACGGCACCGGCGGCGATCTGGCCGAGCGGGTGGCGCGCGCCGCCGGGCCCCTCTACGCGCTGGTGCGCGACAAGTTCCGGATCGACGAGCTGTACGCGGCGGTCGTGGTGCGGCCGCTCTACGCGCTCGCCGACCTCGGCGCACGCGTGATCGACCCCGCCGTGATCGACGGCGCGGCCGACGGCGCCGCCGCGCTCGTCCGGCGCGCCGGCGAGCGGTTGCGCCGGATGCAGTCCGGCAACGTGCAACACTATGCGGCGCTCCTGCTGGTGGGGGCGCTCGGGCTCCTGGGCTACGTGCTGACGCGCTGATGCTGCTCTCCCTCACCGTGCTGACGCCGCTGATCGGCGCGCTGCTGCTGGCAGCGTTGCCGCGCGAGCCCGTGGCCGGCGTGCGGCGCGCCGCGTTCGTGTTTTCGCTGGTGCCGCTCGCCTGCTCGCTCGCGATGCTCGGCGCCTTTGCGCCCGGCACCGCCGACTTCCAGCTGGTCGAGCGGGCCGAGTGGATTCCCGCCTTCGGGATCGCCTACCACCTCGGCGTCGACGGCGTGAGCCTCTTTCTCGTGGTGCTCACGACCGTGCTCACGGCGATCGTCGTGCTGGCCGGCTTCGGCGACGTCCACCGCCACGTGAAGGAGTACTACGTCCTCTTCCTCGTCCTCGAGACGGGCATGCTGGGCGCGCTCTTGGCCCTCGATGTGTTCCTCTTCTACGTCTTCTGGGAGGTCATGCTGGTCCCGATGTACCTGCTGATCGGGATCTGGGGCGGCGCGCGGCGGGTCTACGCCACCGTGAAGTTCGTGCTGTTCACGATGGCGGGCAGCCTGCTCATGCTGGTGGCCGCCGTCTATCTCGGCTGGAAGGTGAAGGTGGCGACCGGCAGCTGGGGCTTCGGCTACGACGCCATCCTGGCGCTCGGGCTCTCGCCCCGCGAGCAGCTTTGGCTCTTCGGCGCCTTCGCGCTGGCGTTCGCCATCAAGGTGCCGGTCTTCCCGCTCCACACCTGGCTGCCCGACGCCCACACCGAGGCGCCGACGGGCGGCTCGGTGATCCTGGCCGGCGTGCTGCTCAAGATGGGCACCTACGGCTTCCTCCGCTTCGCCTTCCCCTTCTTCCCGGACGCCACGGTGGTGACCGCGCCGCTGTTCCTCACGCTGGCGGTCGTCGGCATCGTCTACGGCGCGCTGGTCGCGGTGCGGCAGGCCGACATGAAGCGGCTGGTGGCGTATTCGTCCGTCTCGCATCTCGGCTTCGTCATGCTCGGGCTGTTCGCGCTCGACCACACGGCGGGCGCGGGCGCGGTCTACCAGATGCTGAACCACGGCGTCTCGACCGGCGGGCTCTTCCTGCTGGTCGGCATGCTCTACGAGCGCCGCCACACGCGGCTGCTGGCCGAGTTCGGCGGGCTCTGGGCGGCGGTGCCGGGCTACGCGGTGGCGCTGCTCGTGGTGCTGCTGGCCTCGGCCGGGCTCCCGGGCCTCAACGGCTTCGTCGGCGAGTTCCTGATCCTCGCCGGCTCCTTCCAGCGCTGGCCGTGGGCCGCGGCCGCCGCCACCAGCGGCATCATCCTGGGTGCGCTCTACCTGCTCGTCATGTACCAGCGCGTCGCGTTCGGGCCGCTCGAACGCGAGGAGAACCGGCGCCTCGCCGACCTCGACCGCCGCGAGATCGCGGTGATCGTGCCCGTGATCGCGCTCTGCATCGCGATGGGGCTCTTCCCGACGCCCTTTCTCTCCCGCATCGAGCCGTCGGTCGAGCGCATGCTGGCGCGCGTCGAGCGCGCCGGGACGCCGGCGGCGGTGGCGCATCTGGGGAGCCCGCCGTGAGCGCGTCGGTAGCGAACGTGCTCGGCGGATGGCCGGCCATGCTGCCGAGCCTCGTCGTGGTGGGCGTGGCGCTGCTGGCCATGACCGTCGACCTCGTCTGGCGCGACCCCGACGCCGACGGCGCGGCCGCCACCGGCGTGGTCGGGCTGGGCGCGGCCATCGTGGTCATCCTGTCCCTCTGGGGAAGCCAGCCCGTGCACGGGCTCGCCGGCACGCTCGTCCTCGACCGCTTCGCGCTCTTCGTCGCACTGCTCGTCTGCGTGGCCGCCGTGCTCAGCATCTGCCTCTCGATCGAGTACGTGCGCGAGCAGCTGATCGCTGCCGGCGACTACTACGTGCTGGTGCTGCTCGCGACCTCGGGCATGATCCTCATGGGGGCCGCGGGCGACCTGGTGGTCGTCTTCCTCGCGCTGGAGGTGATGTCGGTCGCGGTCTACGTGCTCGCCGGCATGCTGCGCGGCGACGTCCGCTCGAACGAGGCCGCGCTCAAGTACTTTCTCCTGGGCGCCTTCGCCAGCGGGTTCCTGCTCTACGGCATCGCGCTCGTCTACGGCGCCACCGGGAGCACGCGGCTCGACGCGCTGGCCGAGGCGGTCGCGAAGGGGCCGGCCCCGATGCTGCTCGGCGGCGTGGCGCTGCTGCTCGTCGGGTTCGGCTTCAAGGTGGCCCTGGTGCCCTTTCACGCCTGGACGCCCGACGTCTACGAGGGTGCGCCCACCAGCGTGACGGCGTTCATGGCGGTCGGCGTGAAGGCCGCGGGCTTCGCGGCGCTGGTCCGCGTGGCGGCGGCGGCCTTCGAGCCGGTGACGTTCTGGCAGCCGCTGCTGTGGACGCTCGCCGTGGCCACCATGACGGTCGGCAACGCCTGCGCGCTGGTGCAGACCAGCGTGAAGCGCATGCTCGCGTACTCCAGCATCGCGCACGCGGGCTATGCGCTGATCGGGCTCGTCGCCGGCACCGCGGAGGGCGTGGGCGCGCTGCTCTTCTATCTCGTGGTCTACACCTTCATGAACGTGGGCGCCTTCGGCGTGCTGCTGGCGCTCGGACGCAGCGGCGAGCGCAACGAGGATCTCGGCGATCTCGCCGGCGTGGGGCTCCGGCATCCCGTGCTCGGCGTCGTCATGACCGTCTGCATGCTGTCGCTCGCCGGCATGCCGCTCACGGCGGGCTTCACCGGCAAGTTCTATCTGTTCTCCGCGGCGCTCGACGCCGGCTGCGTCTGGCTCGCGGTGATCGCGGTGCTGAACAGCCTGGTGTCGGTCGCGTACTACCTCGGCGTGCTGATTCCGATGTACATGCGCGAGGGCACGCGCGAGCTCGTCCCGCCACGCGCGCGGCCGTGGCTACTCGGCACCATCGTGCTGGCGGCGGTGATGACGCTGGTCCTGGGGATCGATCCCGCGGGCACCATGCGGCTCGCCGCGAGCGCCGCCGCCTCCTTGCGCTGACAAGGCGTCTCGGCGCGCCTTCCCGCGCCTGAAAATGGTCGCTGGCCACGCGGAAGGGCGGGCGTGGCAGACGATTTGCTTCGCCCTCGTCACAGGGGGCGCACGAACGGCGCTCCGATCCTCGGAGGCGCAATCATGATGGTACGGGTGCTGATCGAACGGCACATACGGCCCGGCGTGGAGCAAGAGCTGCTCGCCGCGCTGCGCGAGATGCGCGGGGGCGCCGTCCACGCCGCGGGCTACGTCTCCGGAGAGACGCTCCGCGACGTGGACGATCCCGGCCACTACGTGATCATCTCCACGTGGCGGTCGCGCGGGGATTGGGATCGGTGGGCCGTCTCCGAGGCGCGGCAGCACGCGCGCAGACGCATCGCCCCGTTGCTCGCGAGCCCCGAGCGGGTGAGCGTGCTCGAGCCCGCCTAGATCGCGACGGCAGCCGGCCGCGGCGGCGGCGCGCGCCGGGTCAGCGGGCGCGTCCGGGATCGACGCCGTCGAGGAGCGCCAGGAGCGTTCGGTTGACCGGCACCGCCACGCCCGTGCGGCTCGCCGCGCGGACCACGGCGCCGTTGAGCGCGTCGTGCTCGAGGCGGCGGCCGCGACGGAGGTCTTGCAGCATCGACGTCTCGAAGTCGGGCAACCCGGCGAGGCTGTCGTCGAGCACGGCGCGCGTGCGGCGGCGGCGGACGGGGATGCCGGCGGCCGTGGCGACGGCGTCCACTTCCTCCATGGCCGCGATCACCAGCTCGCGGCTTCCCGGGTGCGCCAGCACCTGGGCGACCGTGGTTCCGGTGAGCGCCGTCACGGCGTTGAACCCGGCGTTCCAGGCGAGCTTCTCCCAGGCGCCGACCAGCACGTCGCTGCGGAGCTGGTGCGCAATCCCGGCTGCGCGGAGCGCGGCCGCCAGCCGCTCGGCACGCGGCGAGCGCGTGCCGTCCGCTTCGCCGAACACGATCTCGCCGCGCCCGCTGTAGACGATCCGGCCCGGCTCCGGCATGGCGACGCCGATGCGCGTGAAGGCCACGAGCAGCGGCGGGCTGCCGAGCCCGCGCGCCAGGATGTCCTCGTTCTCGACGCCGTTTTGCAGCGAGAGACAGATGGTGTCGGGCCCGACCACGCCGCGGAGCGCCTCGGCCGCGGCCGGCGTGTCGTAGGACTTGACGCAGACGAGCACCAGCTCGGGCGCCGGTGCGGCCGCCGGCGTGTCGACGGCGCGGACCGGTGTCAAATGCCAGCGATCGCCCGGCAGCTCGACCACGAGGCCGTGCGCGCGGAGCGCGTCCAGCGTGGCGCCGCGCGCGACGAAGGTCACGTCGTGGCCGCCGCGCGCGAGACACGCGCCGAAGTAGCCGCCGACCGCCCCCGTGCCGTAGACGAGCACCCGCATCGCCCGACTCTAGCAGGCGTGCCGTGGTCGCTCACGACTTGACGCCCGGGGGGGAGCTCCGGTAGCGCACGCGCGCGTGGCGTGGGCGGACGAGCTGCGGGCGGCAATCGGCACCGCCACACGCTGGCGCCGAGACGCCGAGCTCGCCTTGCCCGCCCGTGTCGCCGGCCTGGCGTGGCTGCCGGCGGTGGGCGCCGTGGTGGGTGCGGCCGCGGCGGCCCTCGAGCGGCTCGGCGCCAGCGTCT
>DATMAZ010000108.1:0-5737 GCA_035559675.1 Candidatus Limnocylindria bacterium | reverse complement strand
CTCGTGCTCGCCGGCTTTCCCGACCGGGTGGCGCGGCGGCGTGCGGCCGGCGAGCCCGGCGCCGTCATGGTCGGCGGCTCGGGCGTGGTGCTGGCGCCGGAGAGCGTAGTGCGCGAGGCGGAGCTGTTCGTCGCCGTGGACGTCGAAGCGACCGAGCGCGGCGAGGCGCGCGTGCGGCTGGCGAGCGCCGTCGAGCTTGCCTGGCTCGATCCCGCAGCGCTTGGCGAGGACCGTGCGGTTGTCTGGGATCCGGCGCGGGAGCGCGTGGTGACGCGGCTTTGCCGGCGCTATCTCGACCTGGTGCTGGAGGAGCGGGTGCGGACGGACGTCGACCCCGCCGTCGCCGGGTCGATTCTGGCCGACGCCGCGCTCGCCGACCCGGCCTGCGCACGCGCGATCGGCGAGCGCGATCCGGCGCTGCTTGCCCGGCTGCGTTTTCTCGCGCGCGCCATGCCGGAGCTCGGGCTGCCGGACGTCGACGAGCTTTTCCGGGACGCAGTGCGCATCTGTGCCGCTGGATGCACGAGCCTCGCGGCGCTGCGCCGCGCCGACGTGCCTGGCGCCGTGCGCGGGCTGCTCACGCACGCGCAGCGTCGTGCGCTCGAGCGCGAGGCGCCCGTGCGCTATCGGCTGCCGAGCGGCCGGGAGACGCCGATCGCCTACCGGGCCGATCGCTCGCCCACGGCCGCGGCGCGCATCCAGGAGCTGTTCGGCCTGGCCGCCACTCCCCGGCTGGCGGCGGGACGCGTGCCGCTGGTGCTCGAGCTGCTCGCGCCGAACCAGCGGCCGGTGCAGGTGACCGACGACCTCGCGAGCTTCTGGCGCACGACGTACGCAGAGGTGCGCGCCGAGCTGCGCGGCCGCTACCCGCGCCATCCGTGGCCGGAGGACCCGTGGACCGCACAGCCGACCAGCCGGGCGAAGCGCCGGGCGCGCTGAGGCGGTGGCTTACAGGCGAAGGCCGCCCGACGACGCGCGCGTGCGAAGAAACGCAGCCGCGAACAGCAGCGCGAGCACGAGATCGATCACCGCGGTCCCGACGAGCGGCAGCGCGGTGCGGCCCTGAATGGCGAGCGCCACGACGGCGCCGCCGTAGGTCACCTTCTCCAGCACCGCCGGCAGCATGAGCGGGCGGAAGCGGACCGGATCGCTGCCGATCACCAGAAACGCCACCTGCCACGCCAGCGCCACGCCGGCGAACCCGTAGAAGAACTCCGGGTGGCTGAGCGCTGGCGGGAAAAGCTCGACGAAGCGCCGCTCCATGAAGAAGAGTGGCAGCAGGCCGACGAGCCCGTAGATGCCGGCTCCGATGAACACGCGGCGCGCGAAGCGACCGTCCTTCATGGTGGGCTGCCCTTGCACGGCCTGTGCCGGGCAGTCAACGTGCGCCGCCATCGCGACCATGACGACCACACGCGCGGCGCCGCCGACCCCATCCGCGGGCCGCATCTGGGCGGCGCTGCTGGCCGTCTACGTCGTGTGGGGCTCGACGTATCTCGCGATCCGCGTCGCCGTGGAGTCGCTGCCGCCGTTTCTCATGGCGGCGGTCCGCCATCTCGCGGCCGGCGCGATCCTCTACGCCATCGCGATCCGCCGGGGCGATCGGGAAGGCGATCGCCCGACGCGCGCCGGGTGGCGGGCGGCGCTGGTGATCGGGGCGGCGCTTTTGGTCGGCGGCAACGGCGGCGTGGTGTGGGCGGAGCAGTACGTGTCCTCGGGGCTGGCGGCGCTGTTCGTCTCGACGGTGCCCATCTGGATGGCGGTGCTCGACCGCGTCGTGTACGGGGCGCCGATCGTCCCGCGCGTGCTGGCCGGGCTGCTGCTCGGCTTCGGCGGCGTGGCGCTGCTGGTCGGGCGCGTCGAGACGGGCGGGGCGGAGCCGTGGTCGGCGTTGGCGCTGCTCGTGGCCTCGCTCTCCTGGGCATCGGGCTCGCTCTATGCGCGCGGCGCGCCGCTCCCGCGCCGGCCGCTCGTCGGCACGGCGATGCAAATGCTGGCGGGCGGCGCGTGTCTGCTGGTGGTGAGCGTCGTCGCCGGCGAGCCCGCCCGGCTCGACGCCGCCGCGTTCACGCCGCGGGCCGTAGGCGCGGTGCTCTACCTCACCGTGGCGGGCTCGCTCGTCGGCTTCACCGCGTACGTCTGGCTGCTCGGCGTGGCGCCCATCTCGCTGGTTTCGACCTACGCGTACGTGAACCCGGTGGTCGCAGTGCTGCTCGGCTGGGCAGTGCTGAGCGAGCCGCTCACGCCGCGGCTTGCGGTGGCCGGCGCGGCGATCGTGCTCGCCGTGGCGCTGATCGCCACGCGGCCGCGCCCGGGCGCCGCCGCGGTCAGCGCCACCGCGGTGAGCGCTGCCGCGGCGCCACGTCGATAGCGTAGTTGCCGAACCGATCGACCCGGGCACGCTGGCCCGGGTAGACGACGATCGTCGTGAACGGCTCCTCGATGATGGCCGGTCCGGCGATCTCGTGACCGGGCGCCAGCTCGGGGCCCTCGTAGATCGGCGTGGCGACGAAGCGGCCGCGGAAGAAGGCCGCGCGCTTGCCGACCCGCACCGGCGGCTTGCGCGAGCGCCGCGGCCTGGGCAGCGCCGGCTTCGGCTCGCGCGCGATCGCCTTCAGCGCGAGCCCGCGCAGGATGGGCTCCTGGTCGCGACTCGCGTAGGTGTGCAGCTCCTCGTGCAGGCGATGGAAGCGCTCCACGGTCGCGGCGAGCGTCTGGCTGGTGAGCGGGCCCGTGCCGGCCACCGGCACCGGCATGTCGAAGGTCTGGCCGGGATAGCAGAGCGCCAGACGCCGCTCGATGCGGAGCCGGCGGCTGCGGCGCTCGCCGAGCGCCGCGCGTGCGGCGGCGTCCATGTCGGCGAACAGCGCGTTGATGCGCGCGAGGTCGGCGCCGGCGATCGGGGTCACGTAGGAGCGCATCTCGTCGACCACGTGGTCGGTGAGCAGCAGCCCGAGCGCCGAGAACGCGGGCGACAGCTTCGGCACCAGGATCTGGCGGATGCCCAGCTCGGCCGCCTGCATGCCGGCGTGCACCGGCCCGTTGCCGCCGAACACCACCAGCGCCAGCGGGCGCGGGTCGATGCCCTTCTGCGCCGACGCCCTGCGGATCGCGTTCGCCATGTTGGCGTTGACGATGCGGAAGATGCCGTCGGCCGCCTCGGTGAGCGAGAGTCCGAGCGGCTTGGCGATGCGCTCGCGAATGGCCGCTGCCGCGGCGGCCGCGTCCAGCGTCATCGTGCCCGCGCAGAAGCGCGTCGGGTTGAGGAAGCCCAGCACGACGTTGGCGTCGGTGACGGTCGGCTCGACGCCGCCGCGCCCGTAGCACACCGGGCCGGGCTCGGCCCCGGCGCTCTGCGGTCCGACCTTGAGCGCGCCGGCCTCGACCCGCGCGATGGAGCCGCCGCCCGCGCCGACCGTCTGCACGTCCACCATCGGGAGCCCGATCAGGTAGCGGTGATGCCAGTTCCATCCGGCCTTCACCTCGGGTGTCCCGTTGCGCACCAGGCTCACGTCGTAGCTCGTGCCGCCCATGTCGACCGAGATGAAGTCGCGGATGCCGGCCGCGCCGGCGACCGTGGCCGCGCCCATGGCACCGCCCGCCGGCCCGGAGCCCATCACGGCCACAGCCTTCTGGGCGACGTAGCCGCCGGGCATCACGCCGCCGTTCGACTGCATGATGAGGAGCTCGCCGGCGAAGCCGGCGTCGCGCAGCCGGCCGGCGAGCCGCGAGAGATAGCGCTCGATGCGCGGACCGACGTAGGCGTTCACCAGCGTCGTGCTGGTGCGCTCGAACTCCGGCGCCGCCGGCATCACCTCGTGCGACAGCGACACCATGACGCCGGGGAGCTCCTCGGCGGCGATCTCGCGCACGCGGCGCTCGTGGCGCGGATTGACGAACGAGAAGAGGAAGACGACGGCGAGCGACTCGACGCCCTGCAGCCTCATGCGGCGCAGCGCGCGGCGGACGGCGTCCTCGTCGAGCGGCACCACCACGTTGCCTTCGAAGTCGAGGCGCTCGGGGACGCCGTAGCGCTGCCGGCGTGGGCAGATCGACTTCGGCGGTGGCAGGGCCGGGTCCCAGATGTCCTCCTTGTAGCCGCGGCGGATCTCGATCTCGTCGCGATGCCCTTCGCTGGTGATGAGGCCGGTTACCGCACCGGACATCTCGATCATCGTGTTGTCGGCCGTCGTGGTGCCGTGGACGATGGTCTCGGTGCGTGCCAGCAGCGCGCCCACGGAGAGCCCGAGCCGGTCGGCGAGGCGCCCAATACCGCCGAGCACGCCCTCGGACTGGTCGCGCGGCGTGGTCGGATGCTTCTCGATCGTGAGCCGGCCGTCGTGCACCAGCACCACGTCGGTGAACGTGCCGCCGACGTCGATTCCGATGCGATAGCCGGCGCGTCCCACGGACGCGGTGGCTACACTGGATGGCGCCCGGGTGGCAAGGAGACTGCGCGGTCTCGAACATGGCGGAACCGCCGGCGAACATGATCGCCTTCCGAAGGGGAACGCATGCGAGCGACGATGCTGTGGGCGGTGGTGGCGGCAGCCGTGGCGGCCGGTCCGATCGCGGGGAGGACGTGCCGGCTCCCGCCTCGTTTGAACGCGCGATCCGAAAACGCACCCTTGACCCCATCCGCGCCTCCGCCTAGCGGAGGCGCGTGAGCGCTCGGCAGCGGCTCGAGGCCGACGCCGTCGTGATCGGGACCGGCGCCGGCGGCGGGCCCGCGGCGGCGCTGCTTGCCGAGGGCGGGCTGCGGGTCGTCGTGCTCGAGGCCGGCCCCTACGTCCGCACCGACGAGATGACAGGGGACGAGGGGGAGATGACGGCGCGGCTCTACCGCATGGCGCTGATCCGCGCCTCGGGCATGGCGCTCTACGCGGGTGAGTGCGTGGGCGGCTCGACCGTGATCAACGACGCGCTCTGCTTCCGTCCGCCGCCCGAGATCCTGGACGCGTGGCGCGACGAGCACGGGTTGGCGAGTGTCGGTGCGACGCTGTCGCCGTTCGTCGAGCAGGCCTGGCGCGACGTCCACGCCGAGCCGACCGATCGAGCGCACGCCAGCCGCAACGCCGCGCGCCTGGCCGACGGTGCCCGCCGCCTCGGCTGGTCCGGCGCCCCGACGCCCCGCAACGTGATCGGCTGCGCCAACCTCGGGCTCTGCAACCTCGGGTGTCCGAGCGGCGCCAAGCAGTCGACGCTGGTCGCCTATGTGCCGCGCGCCGAGCGGGCCGGCGCCCGCATCGTGGCGTACGCGCGCGCCCGGCGCGTGCGGATCGACGGCGGTCGCGTGCGTGGCATCGAGGCCGTGGTGCGCGACCCGGCGACCGGTGCCACGGCCGCGCTCGAGGTCGAGGCGCCGCTGGTCTGCGTGGGCGCCGGCGTGCTCGGGACGCCGGCTCTCCTGCAGCAGAGCGGGGTGGCCGCCGGCGGGGGGATGCAGGTGCATTCCAGCGTGCATGTGACGGCGCGCTTCGCGGAGCCGATTTACGGGTACTACGGCCCGACCATGGCGTACGCGGTCGACGAGCTGGCCGACGTCGACGGCCGCACCGGTCCGGGCGTCATGATCGAGAGCGTCTCGGCGCTGCCGGTGCCGACGGCGACCGCGCTGCCGGGGTTCGGCGCGGCGCACGAGGCGCACATGCGCCGGCTGGCGCACTTCGCGCGCGCGCTGGTGGTCGTGCGCGACCGGGCGCGCGGGCGTGTGGCGGCCGACGGCAGCGTCTCGTAC
>DATMAZ010000107.1:0-18273 GCA_035559675.1 Candidatus Limnocylindria bacterium | reverse complement strand
CCGCTAGCGTCCTTCGGCCGCGCGTTCGACGGCGGCGATGTCGATCCGCTTCATCGACAGCATCGCCTGCATGGCGCGCTCCGCTTTGCCCGGATCGCGGTCCGCCAGCAGCTCGAGCAGGCGACGAGGGACGATCTGCCAGGAGAGACCGAATCGGTCCTTCACCCAGCCGCACTGCTCCGCCTCCGGCACGGCCGAGAGCGCCGCGGTCAAGCGGTCGACTTCCGCCTGATCGTCACAGTAGATCTGAAAGGAGACCGCCTCGTTGAATTTGAAGTGCGGGCCGCCGTTCAAGCCCGTGTACTGCCGCCCCGCCAGCGTGAACTCGACGGTCAGCACGTCGCCCTTCTTGCCGCCCGGGAAGTCGGCGGGCGCGCGATGGACGGCATCGATACGCGAGTTCGGCAGCAACGAGACGTAGAACTTCGCCGCCTCTTCGGCCTGGCCGTCGAACCAGAGGCAGGGGGCTAATTTGTCCGACATGGTGTCATCTCCTTTGCGATAGACTCTGGATCTTCGGCCTTTCTGACACCGCGCCTCTCGCCTTCCCCGACACCTCCGCTTCGACCGGCGGCGCCTCCTCGGGATCCCAGCGACGTTCCAGGTCGTTCATGACCGCCTGCAGCCGCGCGGTGACGGCCACTACGTCGTCTGTGGGACTGACCTCGATCGGCTCGCCGAAATGCACGTCGATCCGACAGAAGGGCTTCGGAATCTGGAAGCGGTCCCAGGCCTGTCTGACGATCCAGCGCCGGCTCGGTATCACGACCGCGGGCAGGATGGGCGTACCCGTCGCTTGGGCAGCCTTGGCGGCGCCAAGGTGGATGGTGTTGCGAGGTCCACGGGGTCCGTCGGCCGCGATCAGCCCGACCCAGCCCTGCTCGAGCTTCCGCATGAGGCCGTAGAGCGCCTGCGCGCCGCCCTTGTCCTTCCGTCCGGTGTGGGTGGAGCCGCGCACCGTCCACACCCGCCGGAGCCGCAGCGGCGGGACGAGGAAGTCGCCGTCGGCGGAGCGCGACACCATCGCGACCATGCGGCGCTCGTCGTTGGCCAGGATGGCTGCGAGCTGATGCGCGTGCAGCAGCACGATGGTGTAGCCGCGCCCCGCGGCACGCCAGCGCGGGCGGGGATCCGGCTGATGGACGACCGAGCGGCAGGTAAGACGCCAGACCAGGACCAGCAGCCCGGCCAGAAAAGCGATGGCGTAGCGAACGAGCTTCATCGGCTCCACCGCGTTTCTAGGGTCGCGCCGACGGGATCTGCAAGCGTCCACGTGCGCGGCTGCGCTTCGACGACTAGAACTGCAAGCTCAGCTGCATCGCCACCACCTGCGGTCCCTGCGTCTGGGAGCCCGTCTGGTCGATGTAGCCGTACTGCACCTTTGCCTGCACGTTCCGCGTCGGACGGTAGGCGATGGCGCCGTCAAGCCGATCGACGGCGCGGTGCCGGCCGCTGCCTTCGCCGACGTCGCGCCCGCAGGCGATCGGGACGTCGAAGCGGCTCGCCAGCATCCTCAGCTCCTACCACATGGCTGTCTCCCTGGCCGTGGTGGCCGGGATATGGCTGGTCGTGGAGGCGGCGGCCGCCCGCGGCGATCGGCTCCGCTTCGTCGTGCGGGCGGGGGGTGCGATCGGTGTCGCCCTGGGTGCTCGTCGTGCTCTCCGTTCTTTACCTCCAGCGCCCGGAGGCGACCGAGGGCTCGGCGGCAACGGTGAGCCGGTGGCGGACCGCGCATCTCGACGTGGACCGGTCGGATGTCGCCGTGGTCGCTCCGCTCGAGCTTTCGCTGCGGGCAGTGACCTGCACGCCGGGCGTCGGAAGCGTTGTTCACTGCGGGCCGAGTGTCCCGACGTGGACCGCGGCTCGCAGCGTGGGCAGTTTCGATCCATATTTCCACGTCCTGCCGCTGCTGGCGTTCCTCGGTGCACTCTCGGCGTTGCGACGCGCGTCGCCGTGGCGGCGTATTCCCTGGGGAGCCCTGGTGGTGGCGGCGTCGCTGGTCGCGGTGCGCGTGCACCTCAAGGCCAACGCCGCGAGGCCGCCTGGGTCCACGGCATCGCCGCCGTCCTGGTCGCGCTTCGCTCCGCCGCGCTTCTTGCGCGCGTCCGCGCTCGATCGCGATCGCGACGCATACGAGGAGGTGGCGGCACTCGTCTCGTGGATCGGCCCGGGCCGTTGCTCGAGTGGCTGCGGCGCGACGACAGGGCGTCGGCCGTCGTGGGGCAGACGATCCATCGCCAGCCCAGCATCATCTTCTATACGGGGTACCTGCCGCTGCACGTCCGCCTGATCGACCAGCTGGTGGCAATGCTCCCCGACCCCGACGCGCTCGACGATCTCGTCGACATGACGACGCTGCGCTGGATCCTGGTCCGCCCCGCGTCCGAGTGGCCGAGCGTGGAGGCGCGCGAGCAGGCGCTCGAGGCCTTCGCCCGCCTTCGCCACCACGTCGCGACCCGCACGGTCAGCGCCTTTGCCGCTCGTCGAGCTGGACGCGCGCTCCCGCTGGCCCGAATGGGTGGACGCCCTGGCTGCGGGGCTCCGCCCGGGGTACTCCGTGCGATCGAGCCGGCGATGCTGCTGCCGCTCGTCGTGTTCGTGCCGATGCTCGCCGCGAGCGACAAGACCGTGTTCCTCGCCATGCGCGGCGAGCATTACTACACGGCGCTCGTCTGCGTGGCCCACCTCGCCCTCGCGGGCGGCGTCTGGATCGCGGGCTGCAAGGCGGTGTGGGTCGCGATCTGGTTCTGGGCGGCGACCTCCAAGCTCAACCGGCACTTCCCGACGGTGATCTGCGGCATGCTGACCGACAGCCCGTTCGTGCCCGTCTGGCGGCGGTGCCGGCTCTACCGCGGCTATCCCGACGATCTGCGGCCGTCGCATCTCGCCACCGGATCGCGCACACCGGCACGGCCGTCGAGTACGCAGTTCCGCTGCTCCTGCTCGCCGCCGCCGGCGGCCCGCTCACGCCGTATGCGCTGGCCCTCATGACGGCGTTGCAGCCGTGGCCGACGAGCCCGCACGCCGCCGCCCATCGGGCGGCGCGCGGCGCGGGCTGAGAAGAATTACTGTTCACATCTTGTCGCAGCATTAGTGCGGGTATAGATCACGAAGCGTCACGCCACCCGCGGCGCACGCATGCCCCAGATCTTTCGTCCCAGCACGAATACGCTCTCGCGCGTCAGCATCTTCGGCGCGCTCGCCTTCATTGCGCTCTTTCTGTGGCTGCTCGCGGTGCTCAATCGCTCGGCGTACGTGACCCAGCAGGCCGTCGCTCGCCAGCAGCCCGTGCAGTTCAGCCACAAGCACCACGCCGGGGAGCTCGGCATCGACTGCCGCTACTGCCACACGGCGGTGGAGACGTCGGCGCGCGCCGGCATCCCGCCCACCGCGACCTGCATGAACTGCCACTCGCAGATCTGGGTGGACGCGCCGTTTCTCGAGCCCGTGCGCGCCAGCTACCGCACCGACGAGTCGCTGCGCTGGGTCAAGGTGTACGATCTGCCCGACTTCGTGTTCTTCAACCACTCGGCCCACGTGAGCCGGGGCGTCGGGTGCGTGAGCTGCCACGGCCGGGTCGACCAGATGAACCAGATCTGGCAGGCGAGCTCGCTGCAGATGGAGTGGTGTCTCGAGTGCCATCGCCACCCCGAGCCCAATCTCCGGCCGCGCGAAGCGATCTACGACATGGATTGGACGCCGCCCGCCGATCCCGAGCTCGGGCGCAAGCTCGCCCGTGAGTACGGCGTCGTGAGCCGCACCGACTGCTACACGTGCCACCGATGAGGACCTCGTGAGCCAACTGCGCCCATTCGACCTGGAAGCGTTGCGCCGTCATCTCGCCGCGGAGGCGGGTGCGGCGCCGTGGCGCAGCCTCGACGAGCTCGCCGGACGGCCCGAGTTCATCGAGTTCCTGAACGCCGAGTTCCCGCAGCAGGCGCTGGCGCTCGACGGCGAAGGCGTCGACCGCCGCCACGTGCTGAAGCTCATGGCCGCGTCCCTGGCGCTCGCCGGGCTCGGCGGGTGTACGCGGCAGCCCGAGGAGCGGTTGGTGCCGTTCGTGCGCCAGCCCGAGCATCGCGTGCCCGGCAAGCCGGTCTACTACGCCACCAGCGCGCCGATCGCCGGCTTTGGCGTGGGCGTGCTCGCCGAGAGCCACGAGGGCCGCCCGACCAAGATCGAGGGGAACCCCGACCATCCCGCGAGCCTCGGCGCCACCGACGCCGTCCTGCAGGCAGCGGTGCTGGGGCTGTACGATCCGGATCGCTCGCAGGTGGTCACCCAACTGGGCGACATCCGGCCGTGGAGCGCGTTCGTCGCCACCATGGAGGGCGTGATGGCGGCGCAGCGCGAGCGGCGCGGCGCCGGGCTGCGCATCCTCACCGGCACGGTCACCTCGCCGACGCTGGCAAGCCAGTTGACGGCGCTCCTCGCCGAGCTGCCCGAGGCGCGCTGGCATCAGTGGGAGCCGCTCGGCCGGGACGCCGCCCGCGCCGGCGCGCTGCTGGCGTTCGGCGAGCCGCTGGAGACGCGCTATCGCCTCGAGCAGGCGCGGGTCGTGCTCTCGCTCGACGCCGACATCCTGGGTGCGCCGGCGCACGGGCTGCGGTACACGCGCGAGCTCGTGCGCGCCCGCCGTGGCGCGGGCGCCGGCAACCCGCGCGGGCGGCTCTACGTCGTGGAGCCGTTCCCGAGCTGCACGGGCGCGCTCGCCGATCACCGCCTGCCGCTTCGCCGCTGCGAGGTCGATGCCTTCGCCCGCGCGCTCGCCCGCCGCCTCGGGATCGCCGTCCCCGGCGCGGACGACCCCACGCTCGCCCGGCATGCGGCCTGGATCGACGCGCTGGCGCGCGATCTCCGCGCGGCCGGCGGCGAGGTCGTGGTGGCCGCCGGCGAGCAGCAGCCGCCCGCCGTCCACGCGCTGGCGCACGCCATGAATCACGCGCTCGGCGCCGTGGGACGGACCGTCGAGCACGCAGCGCCCGTGCCGGCGCGCTGGGAGGACGAGGCCGCGTCGCTCGCGTCGCTGGTCGAGGACATGCAGGCCGGTCGGGTCGACGTCCTGGTGATGCTTGGCTGCAACCCGGTATTCACGGCGCCGGCCGACCTGCGCGTCGCCGACGCGCTCGCGAAGGTCCCGCTGCGCATCCATCACGGCCTCTACGACGACGAGACGGCCGCGCTTTGCCACTGGCACCTCCCCGAAGCGCACTTTCTCGAAGCGTGGAGCGACGTGCGCGCCTACGACGGCACGGCGAGCGTGGTGCAGCCGCTGATCGCGCCCCTCTACGAGGGACGCACGGCGCACGACGTGGTGGCGGTGCTGGCGGGGCAGAGCGGCCGCTCGAGCCACGAGCTGGTGCGCGAGCACTGGCGGCAGGCGCTCGGCGTCCCCGACTTCGAGATCGTCTGGCAGCGCGCGCTGCGCGACGGGGTCATCGAGGGAACGAGCCAGCCCGCGCGTTCCGCCGTGCTGCGGGGCGATGTCGCCACGCGGCTGCCGCCGCCCGCCTCCACGGCGACCGACACCCTCGAGCTCGTGCTGCGGCCCGACCCGTACCTGCTGGACGGCCGCTTCGCCAACAACGGCTGGCTGCAGGAGCTGCCGCGGCCGCTCACCAAGGTCACCTGGGACAACGCCGCCTACCTGGCGCCGGCCACCGCCGCCCGCCTCGGGCTCGCCAACGAGCAAGTGGTCGAGCTGGCGCTCGGCGACGCCCGCGTCGAGGCGCCGGTGTGGATCGTGCCGGGCGTGGCGGCGGAGTCGGTCACGCTGCATCTCGGCTACGGCCGCCGCCGCGCCGGCCGCGTCGGCACCGGCATCGGCGTCGATGTGCAGGCGCTGCGCACGCGCGGGGCGTTGTGGGGCGGGCTCGGGCTCACGATCCGGCCGACCAGGCGGCGCCACCGCATCGCCTGCACGCAGGACCACTTCAGCATGGAGGGCCGCGATCTCGTTCGGCGGACCACCGTGGCCGCGCTGGCGGACGGCGCGGCGCACGACGACGGCGCGCACGAGCCCACGTGGAACGAGAGCCTCTACGACCCGTATCCGTACGAGGGCCACCGCTGGGGCATGGTCATCGACCTCGCGACCTGCATCGGCTGCAACGCCTGCGTGGCCGCCTGCACGGCGGAGAACAACGTCGCGGTGGTGGGGAAGGACCAGGTGCTGCGCGGCCGCGAGATGCAGTGGCTGCGCGTCGATCGCTACTTCGACGGCCCGCTCGACGACCCGGCCCTGCTGCACCAGCCGGTGCCCTGCATGCACTGCGAGACCGCGCCCTGCGAGGTCGTCTGCCCGGTGAACGCCACCGTGCACTCGAGCGAGGGCCTCAACGAGATGGTCTACAACCGCTGCGTCGGCACGCGGTACTGCTCGAACAACTGCCCGTACAAGGTGCGGCGCTTCAACTTCTACCTGTTTCAGGACTGGAACACCGAATCGTACAAGC
The DNA here is from genome assembly GCA_035559675.1 of Candidatus Limnocylindria bacterium. Lineage (GTDB taxonomy): Bacteria > Desulfobacterota > Binatia > DP-6 > DP-6 > DATMAZ01. Next base: position 11,818 of record DATMAZ010000107.1, on the reverse strand, counting down.
TCGGCCGCAATCCCGACGTCACCGTGCGCAGCCGGGGCGTCATGGAGAAGTGCACCTATTGCGTGCAGCGCATCGAGGAGGCGCGCATCACCGCCATGCAGGAGGGCCGAACCATCCGCGACGGCGACATCGTGACCGCCTGCCAGCAGGCGTGTCCGGCCGACGCCATCGTGTTCGGCGACCTGAACGACCCATCGAGCAAGGTGGCCGCCTGGCACCGCGATCCGCGGAACTACTCCCTGCTCGCCGAGCTCGGCACGCGGCCGCGCACGACGTACCTCGGCGTCGTGCGCGATCCCAACCCCGCGCTCGCGAAGGACCGCACGGCATGAGCACGCCCCGCGAGCGGGCGCCGATCATCGGCCCCGGCCACACCTTCGGCACGATCACCGACAAGATCAGCGCGGTCGTGCTGAGCGCGCGCACGCCGCGCGCCTGGTGGGTGGGCTTCATCATCGGCGGCGCGCTGCTGATCGTGATGCTGAACACCACGGCGTACCTGATCCTGCGGGGCGTCGGCATCTGGGGCGTCAACATCCCGGTCGCGTGGGGGTTCGCGATCATCAACTTCGTCTGGTGGATCGGCATCGGGCACGCCGGCACGCTGATCTCCGCGATCCTGCTGCTGCTCCGCCAGGAATGGCGGCAGTCGATCAATCGCTTCGCCGAGGCGATGACGTTGTTCGCGGTCGCCTGCGCGGGCCTCTACCCCATCCTCCATCTCGGCCGTCCGTGGCTGTTCTACTGGCTCTTTCCCTACCCGAACACGATGGGCATGTGGCCGAACTTCCGGAGCCCGCTCATCTGGGACGTCTTCGCGGTGTCGACCTATGCCACCGTCTCGCTGATGTTCTGGTTCGTCGGCCTCATTCCGGACCTGGCGACGCTGCGCGACCGGTCGCAGAGCCGGGTGGGCCGCATCATCTACGGCGTGCTGGCCATGGGCTGGCGCGGCTCGGCGCGGCACTGGAAGCGCTACGAGGAAGCCTCCTTGCTGCTGGCGGGGCTGTGCACGCCGCTGGTGGTTTCGGTGCACACCGTCGTCAGCTTCGACTTCGCGGTGGGCATCGTGCCCGGCTGGCACGCCACGATCTTTCCGCCGTACTTCGTGGCCGGCGCCATCTACGGCGGCTTCGCCATGGTGATGACGCTCGCGATCCCGCTGCGACGCATCTACGGGCTCCAGGACTTCATCACGGCCAAGCATCTCGACAACATGGGCCGGGTGCTGCTCGCCACGGGACTGATCGTCGCCTACGGCTACATGAGCGAGGCCTTCACCTCCTGGTACAGCGGCAACCAGTTCGAGGCCTACATGATGCTCAACCGCTTCACGGGCCCGTACGCGCCGCTCTACTGGCTGCTGATCCTCGCCAACGTCGTGATCCCGCAGGCGCTCTGGTTCGACCGCGTCCGCGCCAGCGTGCCGGCGCTGTTCGCGATCGCGATGTCGATCAACGTCGGCATGTGGCTCGAGCGCTACATCATCGTGGTCACCAGCCTGCACCGGGACTTCCTGCCGTCGTCGTGGGGGATGTACAGCGGCACCATCTTCGACTGGTCGATGTATCTGGGGACCATCGGGCTGTTCCTCACACTGTTCCTGCTCTTCATCCGCTTCCTGCCGATGATTTCCATCTTCGAGATGCGGACCCTGCTGCCGCAGGCGGAGGTCCGGGAGGAGGAGCCGTGAGCCGGCCGGCGCTCTACGGGCTGCTCGCCGAGTTCGACGACCCGACGGCGCTGGTGCAGGCCGTGCGCGCGACGCGCGCGGCGGGCTACCGGAAGGTCGATGCCTTCACGCCGTTCCCCATCGAGGAGGTCATCGAAGCGCTGGAGATCCACGAGAAGCGGCTGCCCATGCTGGTGCTGCTGGGCGGCATTCTGGGCGGCCTCGCCGGGTACGCGCTCTGCTACTGGACGTCGGTGATCGACTATCCGATCAACGTCGGCGGCCGGCCGCTCCACAGCTGGCCGGCGTTCATTCCCCCGACGTTCGAGACCACCGTGTTGGGCGCCTCGTTCGCCGCGGTGCTCGGCATGCTGGTGTTGAACGGACTCCCCAGGCCGCACCACCCGCTCTTCGCCGTGCCGCGCTTCGCGCTCTCCACCAACGACCGCTTCTTCCTCTGCATCCGCTCCACCGATCCACTCTTCGACCGCGACGACACGCGGCGCTTTCTCGAGCGGCTGGTGCCGCGACAGGTGTCCGAAGTTGACGCGTGAACGTACACGGCCGGCCGTCGTGGCGATCCTGCTGCTCGCCGCCGGGCTCGGCGGCTGCCGGCAGGACATGCACGATCAGCCCGTCTACGAGGCGCTGGAGGCGAGCGCGTTCTTCGCCGACGGGCGCGCGTCGCGGCCCCCGGTGGAGGGCACGGTGGCGCGGGACGCCCTTCCCGCAGACGCGCTCGAGCTCACCGGCAAGCACGACGGCGCGTTCGTCGCCCGCGCGCCCATCGCCCTCGACGCGGCGGTGCTGGCGCGCGGCCGCGAGCGCTACGACGTCTTCTGCTCGCCGTGTCACGACCGCGTCGGCACGGGGGAGGGGATGATCGTGCAGCGCGGATACCGCCGGCCGCCGTCGCTGCACGAGGCGCGGCTGCGCGACGCGGCCGACGGCTACCTCTTCGACGTCATCACCAACGGCTTCGGCGTGATGCCGTCCTACGGGCCGCAGATCCCCCCGCGAGACCGCTGGGCCATCGTCGGCTACGTCCGGGCGCTGCAGCTGAGCCAGAACGCGCCGGCGAGCCTGCTCACGGCCGAGGAGCGCGCGCGGCTCGCAGGAGGGGCGGTGCCATGACCCAGCTCCGCCTGCCCGACGACCATCGGCTGCGCCGCCTGGGACGAGCCGGGCTCGTGGTCGGCGTGGCCGGGATCGCCGTGCTCGCCGTCGGCGGATTCTTCGACCCCGCGCAGCTCATGCGGTCCTACCTCGTGGGCTTCGTCTTCTGGATCGGCGTGCCGCTCGGCGGCCTCGCCGTCCTGCTGCTCCACGGGCTCACCGGCGGCGCCTGGGGTGTGCCGATCCGCCGGCCGCTCGAATCCGCGGCGCTGACGCTGCCTTTGATGGCGCTGCTCTTCCTGCCCGTGGCGCTCGGCGCCGGGCAGCTCTACGAGTGGGCGCACCCGGAGGCCGTGGCGCGGGATCCCATCCTGCAGCACAAGGCGCTCTACCTGAACTGGCCGTTCTTCTGCGTGCGGGCGGTCGTGTACTTCGCGAGCTGGATCCTGGTGGCCCGCGCCGTGGCCCACTGGTCGCTCGTGCAAGACGCCGGCGAGGACGCGCGCGCCGACCGGCGCTTGCATCTCCTGTCGCGCGGCGGCTTGGTCCTGCTCGGGCTCACCATGACGTTCGCGTCGTTCGATTGGATGATGTCGATCGAGCCGCACTGGTACTCGACCGTCTACGGCATCCTGTTCATGGGGAGCTGCACGCTCTCGGCCTTCGCGTTCGCGATTCCGGTCGTGGCGTCGCTGCGGGACCGGCCGCCGGTGGCCCGCCTCGCCGGACCCGAGGTCTTCCACGACCTCGGCAACCTGCTGCTCGCGTTCACCATGCTCTGGGGTTACTTCCAGCTCTCGCAGTTCCTCATCATCTGGGCGGGCAACCTCCCGGAGGAAGTGCCCTGGTACCTGGTCCGCACCCGCGGCGGCTGGCGCGTCGTTACGGTGCTGCTCGTCTTCGTCCACCTGGCGCTGCCGTTCGCCCTGCTGCTGTCGCGCAACGTGAAGCGCCGGCCCGCCGCGCTCGCCGCCGTGGCGCTGTGGCTCGTCGGCGGGCGGCTGCTCGACGTCTTCTGGCTCTTGCGCCCGCCGTTCGCGCCGCCGGGCGCCGGCTTCCACCTGCTCGACGTGGCGGCGCTGCTCGGCGTGGGCGGGCTGTTCCTGGCGGCATTCGTCTACCGGCTCGGCGGGCGGCCGCTGCTGCCGCTGCGCGATTCCTCGCTGCCGGTCGCGGAGGGCGAGGCGTGATCGAGCGGCGCGACATCGACCCGGGCCGCATCGTCGCCATCGGCGCCGGCATCGCGGTGCTGGCCGTCTGCACGCTGTTCGCCATGCACTGGCTGCTGCTCCGGTTCGAGCGCCAGCAGATGGCGGCCCGCCCGGCGGCCCACGCGCTCACCGCCACGGAGCCCGAGCGCGAGCCCCCGGCGCCGCGGCTGCAGGAGCGCCCGATCGTCGATCTCCAGATGCTGCGGGCGCGCGAGCAGGCGCAGCTCTCCGGCTACGCCTGGGTCGACCGGGACGCCGGCCGCGTGCGTATCCCGATCGAGCGCGCCATGGAGCTCGTGGCGAAGGACGGCGTGCGATGAGCCTGCGCCTCGCATGCGCCGCCGCGCTCCTCGGGTGCGCCGCTGCGGCATCCGGCACGCTGGCGGCGCCGAGCCGGAACGCCGCCGAGCGTCCCGACGCGCTGGCGGCGGTGGACTACGAGCAACGGCTCGGCAATCCGCTCCCGCACGACGCGCGCTTTCGCGACGAAACGGGGCGGGCGGTCGCGATCGGCGACTATCTTGGCCGCCATCCCGTCGTGCTCGTCCCGGCCTACTACCGGTGTCCGATGCTGTGTACGCTGGTGCTCGACGGGGTGGTGCGCGCGCTGCGCGGCACCGGCGACGCGGCGGACGCGGTCGAGGTGGTGGTGGTGAGCATCGACCCGGCCGAGTCGCCGGCCGAAGCCGCGGCGCGGAAGGCCGAGCTGCTCGGCGACGGCGACGGCCGGGAGCGCTGGCATCTGCTGACGGGCGAGGAGGCGGCCATCCGGGCGGTGACCGACGCCGTCGGCTTCCGCTACGCCTGGGACGAGGCGCGAAAGCAGTGGGCGCATCCCGCCGGCATCGTGGTGGTGACGCCCGACGGGCGCGTCGCGCGCTATCTCTTCGGCATCGAGTACGCGCCCCGCGACCTGCGGCTCGCGATCGTCGAGGCGTCGGCGGGCCGCCTCGGCTCGGTCGTCGATCGCCTGCTGCTCTTCTGCTACGCGTACGACCCGGCCGCGGGCGCCTACGGCCTCGTGGCGCTGCGCGCCGTGCAGGTGGGCGGGGCGCTCACGGCGCTCGCGTTGGCGACGTTCATCACGCTGGCCGTGCGTCGCGAGCGCCGCGTGGTCCGCGGGGCGCCGGGAGGCGTGGGATGAGCCGCTTCGCGCTCATGCCGGAGCAGGCGTCCACCGTCGCCGGAGAGGTCGACGCGCTGTTCCTCAGCCTGGTCGGGGTCACGATCTTCTTCTCCCTGCTGATCGCCGGGCTGCTCGTGCGCTTCATGCTGGTCTACCGCCGCCGCTCGGCGACGGACGTCCCGCCGCGGCTGCACGTGCCGCTCTGGCTCGAGGCCGGATGGTCGATCGTCCCGCTCGCCATCACGATGATGGCGTTCTTCTGGGGCGCGCGCATCTACGCGGCGCTCGTGTCGCCGCCCGCCGACGCCCTCGAGGTCTTCGTCGTCGGCCGGCAGTGGATGTGGAAGATGCAGCACCTGGAGGGCCGCCGCGAGATCGACGAGCTCCACGTGCCGGTCGGCCGGCCCGTGAAGCTCACCATGACCTCCGAGGACGTGATCCACAGCTTCTACGTGCCGGCGTTCCGCGTGAAGCAGGACGCCGTGCCCGGGCGCTACACGACCGTCTGGTTCGAGGCGACGAAGCCCGGCACGTACCACCTGTTCTGCGCCGAGTACTGCGGCACGCTGCACTCGGGGATGATCGGCCGCGTGGTCGCGATGGAGCCGGCCGAGTTCCAGGCCTGGCTCTCCGGCGCCGCGCCCGGTGGAACGCGCGGGATGTCCGTGGCGGCGCTCGGCGAGCAGCTCTTCCAGGCCCAGGGCTGCGCCTCCTGCCACAAGGCGGGCGCCGCGCAGCGCGGGCCCGCGCTCGAGGGGCTCTACGGCAGGTCGGTCGTGCTCGCCGACGGCCGCACGGTGGTCGCGGACGACGCGTATCTGCGGGAGTCGATCCTCGACTCCAACGCCAAGATCGTGGCGGGCTACCAGCCGCTCATGCCGACGTATCGCGGGCTGCTCACCGAAGAGCAGGTGCTGCAGCTCATCACGTACTTGAAGGGGCTCGGCACGGAGGCAGAGTCGTGAGCGTTCCCACCCGCAAGGCCGACTATCTCAACGTCGACTACGGCGTGCGGTCGTGGCTGTTCACCACCGACCACAAGCGCATCGCGCTGCTTTACCTGATCGTCATCACGATCATGTTCGCGATCGGGGGGCTGTTCGCGCTCGCCATCCGCCTCGAGCTGCTGACGCCGGCCGGCGAGCTGCTGCAGGCCGACACCTACAACAAGTTCTTCACCATGCACGGCGTGATCATGGTGTTCTTCTTCCTGATCCCGTCGATCCCGGCCGTGCTCGGCAACTTCCTGGTGCCGATGATGATCGGGGCGCGCGACCTGGCGTTCCCGCGCTTGAACCTGCTGTCCTGGTACGTCCTGGTCGTGGGCGCGCTCTTCGCGCTGTGGGCGATGGTGACGGGCGGCGTCGACACCGGCTGGACGTTCTACACGCCGTACAGCAGCACCGCTTCGCACACGAACGTCATCCCGATGGCGCTCGGCGTGTTCATCACGGGGTTCTCGTCGATCCTCACCGGCCTTAACTTCATCGTGACCATCCACACGATGCGGGCGCCGGGGCTCACCTGGTTCCGGCTCCCGCTGTTCATCTGGGCGCACTACGCGACGAGCGTGATCATGATCCTCGGCACGCCGGTGATCGCCATCACGGTGGCGCTCGTGGGCATCGAGCGCGCCTTCCGCGTGGGCATCTTCGACCCCGCGCTCGGCGGCGATCCCATCCTCTTCCAGCACCTGTTCTGGTTCTACTCGCACCCCGCCGTCTACATCATGATCCTGCCGAGCATGGGCGTGATCAGCGAGCTGGTCACCTGCTTCTCGCGCAAGCGCATCTTCGGCTACACCTTCGTCGCGGCCTCGAGCCTGTTGATCGCCGTCTTCGGCTTCCTGGTGTGGGGCCACCACATGTTCGTCGCCGGGCAGTCGGCGTACGCCTCGTTCATCTTCTCGTTCCTCAGCATGGTGGTCGCGATCCCGTCGGCGGTGAAGGTGTTCAACTGGACCGCGACGCTCTACCGCGGGTCGATCGCCTGGGACGCGCCGATGCTGTTCGCGCTCGGGTTCATCGGGCTGTTCACCATCGGCGGGCTCACCGGCATCTTTCTCGCCACGCTCGGCATCGACGTGCACGTGCACGACACCTACTTCGTGGTGGCGCACTTCCACTACATCATGGTGGGCGGGGCGATCATGGCCTACATGGGCGGGCTCCACTTCTGGTGGCCGAAGATGACGGGGCGGCTCTATCCGGAATGGATCGCCCGCATCGCGGGGATCGTCATCTTCCTCGGCTTCAACCTCACCTTCTTCCCGCAGTTCGTGCTGGGCTACCTCGGCATGCCGCGCCGCTACCACGTGTATCCGGACGAGTTCCAGGTGCTCAACGTGCTCTCGACCGCGGGGGCGAGCATCCTCGGCGTCGGCTACCTGCTGCCGCTCGTCTATCTCACGTGGTCGCTGCGCTACGGGCCGGCGGCCGGACCGAATCCGTGGGGCGCGACCGGCCTCGAATGGCAGACGCCGTCGCCGCCGCCGCCGGAGAACTTCACGCAGGCGCCGGAGGTGCGGGACGCCTACGACTACGACACGGGGCTCGCCCCGTTGCCGGAGGGCGCGCGTGGCTGACGGCGGCGCGCGCCACCTGGCGCACCACTTCGAGGACCTCGAGCAGCAGCACCAGGCCGCGTCGCTCGGCATGTGGGTGTTCCTGGTGACCGAGGTGATGTTCTTCGGGGGCGCGCTGCTCACCTACGTCGTCTATCGCGCGCGCTACGCCGACGCCTTCGCGCACGCGAGCCACCACCTCGACGTGACCCTCGGCACCTTCAACACGGTCGTCCTGATCACGAGCAGCCTCACCATGGCGCTCTCGGTGTGGAGCGCCGCGGCCGACCGCCGCCGCACGCTCGTCGGCATGCTGTCGGCGACCATGCTGCTCGGCTCGGTGTTCCTGGTCGTCAAGGGCTACGAGTACGCGCACAAGTTCCACGAGCACCTGGTCCCGGGGCCGTTCTTCCGCTACCCGGGCCCCGACGCGCCGGAGGCGGAGCTCTTCTTCTCGGTCTACTTCATCCTGACCGGCATCCACGCGCTGCACATGGTGATCGGGATCGGCTGCCTGGCCTATCTCCTTCTGCGCGCCCGCCGCGGCGCGTTCACGGCCGCGTGGTCGACGCCCGTCGAGATGGTCGGGCTCTACTGGCACTTCGTCGACATCGTCTGGATCTTCCTCTTCCCGCTGCTCTATCTGATCGGCCGCCATGCATGAGGAGCATTCGATGACCCACGGCGTCGCGTCCCCGCGCGTGTGCCTCACGATCTGGGCGCTGCTGCTGTTGTTCACTGCCATCACGGTGGTGGTCGCGGGCATCGACCTCGGCGTGATGAACGTGGTGGTGATGCTCGCCATCGCGGTGACCAAGGCGCTGCTCGTCATCCTCTATTTCATGGACGTCCGCGACGCGCCGCAGCTCACCCGCATCGTGGTCGCCTCCGGGTTTGCGTGGTTCGTGCTGCTGGTGGCGTTCACGATGGCCGACGTGCTGACGCGTGGTTGAGCCGTCCGGGGCGGCCCGGCGCTGGCACACGCGGGATTGTCCCGCGGGCGTCACGGGCGTAGAGGAAGCCCATGGCGGTCGCGCCAGGCGCGAGCTGGCTCGTTTCCCCGGTCGGAGCCTACCCGCAGTTCACGGGGGCCGACTTCACCGACACGGACCTGCAGCTGGCACAGACGGCCGAGGACTTCGTGCGCGGCGAGGTGGAGCCGCGCCTCGAGGAGATCGAGGCCAAGGTCGGAGGCCTCATGCCGGCGCTGCTGCGGCGGGCGGGCGAGCTCGGATTGCTCATGGTCGACATTCCCGAGCGCTACGGCGGGCTCGGGCTCCCGAAGACGACCTCGCTGCTCGTGGCCGAGCGCGGCGCGCTCATCGGCTCGTACGGCATCTCGGCCGGGGCGCACACCGGCATCGGCACGCTGCCCATCGTCTACTACGGCACCGAGGAGCAGAAGCAGCACTACCTGCCGAAGCTCGCCACGGGCGAGCTGCTGGCGGCGTACGCGCTCACCGAGCCGTCGTCGGGCAGCGACGCGCTCGCCATGCAGACGCGGGCCATGCCGGCCCCCGGCGGCGGCTACCGGCTGACCGGCACCAAGCAGTTCATCACCAACGCCGGCTTCGCCGACCTGTTCACGGTGTTCGCGAAGGTGAACGGCGAGCACGTGACCGCGTTCCTGGTCGAGCGCACGACGCCGGGGCTCGGGCTCGGGCCGGAAGAGCACAAGCTCGGACTGCGCGGCTCGTCCACCCGCCAGGTGATCCTCGAGGACGCGCTCGTGCCCGCCGAGCGCGTGCTCGGGCAGGTGGGCCAGGGCCACCGGATCGCCTTCAACATCCTGAACATCGGGCGCTTCAAGCTCGGCGCGGGCTCCGGCGGCATCGCCAAGGAGTGCCTGCGCATCGCGCTCGCCTACGCCGCCGAGCGCAAGCAGTTCGGCCAGCCCATCGCGCGCTTCGGCATGGTGCAGCGGAAGCTCGCCGACATGGCGACCCGTATCTACGTCGCCGACAGCATGAGCTACCGCACCGCGGGATTGATGGACGCGGCGAGCGCCACCGTCGATCCCGACGGGCCCGACGCGCAGGAGCGCCTCGTCAACGCCGCGATCGCGGAGTACACCATCGAGTGCTCGATCCTGAAGGTATTCGGCACGGAGGCGTGCGATTTCGTGGCCGACGAGGCGTTGCAGATCCTCGGCGGCTACGGCTTCACCGCCGACTACGCCATCGAGCGGCACTACCGCGACAACCGGGTCTACCGGATCTTCGAAGGCACCAACGAGATCAATCGGCTGATCATCCCGGCCACGCTGCTCAAGCGCATCGGCCGCGGCGAGCTGAGCTACGAGGCGTTCCTCCAGCAGGTCGATCGCGAGATCGCCGACCGGGCGGCCTGGCCGCCGGCGGTGCCGGGCCCGCTCGAGCGCGAGCATCGCGCCGCCGAGGTGGCCAAGCGGGTGGTCGCCTACGTGACGCGCGTGCTGGTCGAGAAGGACCTGGCCTCGCTGAAGGACAAGCAGCAGCACCTCGAGCTACTCGCCAACATGATCATCGACGCGTTCGCCATGGACAGCGTCGTGAACCGCACCCGGTTGCTGCTCGGCCACGGGTCGCCGGACGACGACGCGCTCCGGATCGCCATGACGAACGTCTTCGTCGCGTCGGCGAACGAGCGCGTGATCGACGGCGCGTGCCGGCTCCTGGTGAACGAGTTCGAGGGCGAGGAGCTGGCGAAGCATCTCCGCCTCGAGCAGATCATCCCCCGGCTGCCGGTGCGCACCATCGCGGTGAAGACGCGCATCGCGGAGGCGCTGGTGGCGCGCGGGCTCGGGCCGGTCTTCCTGCGCTAGTTGCACGCCGCCGCGGCGACGAGCGCGGCCCACTCCGCGAGCCGCATGGCCTCCGGACCGTTCGGCTGGATGGGCTGGCCGCCGCCATGCGGCAGGACGTTCAGCGGCTTCTGCAGGAGACGCGACGCCGCGGGGGTCGGCGGCATCGACGAGCGGCGCCAGCGTGCGGGCGGTGGCGAGCGGGTCGCTCGGGTCGACGCGCAGCCGGGTCGATTCGGCCTGCAGGCCCGGGCAGAGGCGGCCGAGGTGCTCGGCGATCAGCGCGAGCTCGGCATCGGAGAGCTCGGCCGCGGGGACAGCGGGCATGGCGCGCGCGGCGCGCATGCGCAGCGTGGCGAGCGCGCCATGGCGCTTGACCGGCACGCGGGCACCCGGAAGAGTGGCGCGCCGCCCAATTCCGTGCGCAGCTTCCGCACCGCATTCTCCTGGTTCGCACCGCTCGTGGCGTTCGCCGCGGCGTGCGCCGAGGCCCCACCGCCGCCCGCGGTCTCCGGCGTCCCGTACGTCGTGCTGGTGACGATCGACACGCTGCGCGCCGACGCCACCACACCGTACGGCGCGCCCGCGGGCGACACGCCGCATCTCGCCGCGTTCGCGCGTGAGAGCGTGCAGTTCGAGCGCGCCGTCACCGTCATGCCGACCACCGGCCCGGCGCATCTCTCGATGTTGAGCGGCCTCTATCCGCAGCAGCATGGCGCGCTGCAGAACGGGGCGCCGGCGCGCTCCGGGACACCGAGCCTCGCCGCCCTCATGCGTGAGAGCGGCCGGCGCACGGCGGCCTTCGTTTCCGTGCATCACCTGAGCCGCGGCACGCTGGCGCTCGACGGCTTCGAGGTGTGGGACGCGCCCGAGGAGGTCCGCGACGGCCGGGACACCGTCGACGCGGCGACGCGCTGGATCGACGCGCACCGGGCCGTGCCGTTCTTCCTCTGGGTCCACCTGTTCGATCCGCACCAGCCCTACAAGGCGCATCGCGACACGCCGGAGGCGATTCGCACCGAGCTTGCGGCCTACGACGGGCTCGCCGTGCCGGGGCGCGGCGGCTTCGCGGTCGCCGACGTCACGCCCGCGCAGCAGGCGAAGCTCGCCTTGCTCTACCGCGCCGACGTGCATTACGCCGACCGCCAGCTCGGCCGCCTGCTCGAGTTTCTCGAGCACCGGGGAATCGCCGAGCGGGCGGCGGTGGTGGTCACCTCGGACCACGGCGAAGTGCTCGACGAGGCGCTCGAGCGCTATCGCTACGGCTTCGACCACGGCGAGTTTCTGCTGCCGATGGAGGTCCGCGTGCCGCTCTGGGTGCGCACGCCTGCCGGGCCGCGCGGCGTGC
>DATMAZ010000106.1:0-12673 GCA_035559675.1 Candidatus Limnocylindria bacterium | reverse complement strand
GACCTGCTGGTCCCCGATGCCCGCGCGGTGGCGGACGCGATCCCCGCGGCGCGCTACCTCGCCATCGGCGGCGTGGGACACGCGGTGGCGATCGAGGCACCGGCCGAGGTCGCCGAGGCCGTCCTGCGGCACCTGGCGGGTGTTCGATGATCGAGCGCAGCGGCCTCGGCGCGCACACGGAGGTCCTCTGGGGGACGGCGCGCGGCAAGTATCCTCACGGCAACTCGCTGCTGGTGCGCGGCCGCACCGAGACGCTGCTCATCGATCCGTCGATCGCCGTGGCGGAGGCGGCAGCCGCGGACCTGCCGCGTATCGATCGGGTGGTGAACAGCCACTGCCACGAGGATCACATCGCCGGCAACGGCCGCTTCCCCGACGTGCCGTGGCACTTCCCCGAGGCCGACCTCCTGGGCATCCAATCGCTCGATGGGCTGATGGCGATCTACGGCTTCAGCGGCGAGGTCGACACGAGCTGGCGGCGCGTGGTCGTCGAGCAGTTCCACTTTACACCGCGGGTCGAAGCGCTCGGGTATCGCGACGGCGAGGTCTTCGACCTCGGGGGCGGCGTGCGGGTGCGCGCCATCCATGCGCCCGGCCACACCCGCGGACACTCCATGCTGCTCGTCGAGCCCGACGCCGTGCTTTATCTCGGCGACCTCGATCTCTCGAGCTTCGGCCCGTATTACGGCGACGCCTGGTCGTCGCTCGAAGACTTCGAGCGTACGCTGGCGCTCGCCCGGGACATCGAGGCGCGCTGGTACGCGACCTTCCATCACATCGGCGTGCTCGCCGGCCGCGCCGCGTTCGTCGAGCGGCTCGATCGCTACGCGGCGGTGATCGCCGACCGCGAGCGGCGGCTGCTGGCGTACCTCGCCGAGCCGCACTCGCTCGGCGAGATCGCAGCGCATCGCTTCGTCTACCGGCCGCAGGATCCCGTCCCGTTCGCCGAGCCGGTCGAGCGACGGAGCATGGGCCAGCATGTGGAACGTCTCGTGCGCGCCGGGCGCGTCCGCGAGGTCGAGCCCGGGCGCTACCAGCGCGCGTGACGAGCGCGACGACGGGGCAGCGGTGCGTCGGTTGCCGGCCGCTCAGACGCCGAGGGCCGAGCGGGCCGCGGAAAGCCATTCGCATGCCATTCGTCGCGGCGACCTGTCCAGACGCGACTCCCCAGGTTTGGTACGGCCGTGTCAGCCGATTCGCGTTCGTGCGAAAGCGACGGGGCCGCGCGCCGCTATCCCCGGCGCGGGCGGCGAGCCGGACGGCGCCCGCGCCGGCGGGGTGCATGCTCGGCTCGATGCGTGGCCACGAGCTCGCGCAGCGCGCCGAGCGTGGTGACGCCGTGTGCGGCGCCGAAGCGCGCGACCGCGGGCCCCGCCGCGAGCAGCAGCCGGAGGTAGCCCCGGCGAACGAGCCGCGAGAACGGCGCCACGATGCGAAAGCCGATGCGCTCGGCAGCCCGGGGCTCGAGGATCCGGGTGAACAGCGCCACGGCGAAATCGCCGATGTCGCCGTCGACCGCGGCCAGCGACTCCACCGCGCCCGGCGTGAATCGAAAGGCGAAGTCCGGATCCCGAGCCTGGCCCGGCAGCAGCAGGCTTTCGCGCCCGCGCCGAACGAGGCGCCACTCGCGGCCCGGGAGATGGCTGAAGGTGACGGCGCTCTCCGCGCCTTCGGCGACGTAGGCGGCCGCGCGGCGCCACGCCGGATGCCGGCGAAAGAGCTCGGCCAGCATTCGAACGTGCGGATTCGCCTCCGCGTCCCGAACCGCGCTCAAGGGTGCTCGCGCAGCTCGAGCGTGGCGATTTGGTTGCGGTGCACCTCGTCCGGGCCGTCGGCGAGCCGCAGCGTGCGCGCGCCGGCGTACATGTAGGCAAGGCCGAAGTCGTCCGACACGCCGGCGCCCCCGAAGGCCTGGATGGCCCAGTCGATCACCTTGAGCGCGGCGTTCGGCGCGGCGACCTTGATCATCGCAATTTCCTTGCGCGCGGCCTTGTTGCCGATTGTGTCCATCATGTAGGCGGCCTTGAGCACCAACAGCCGCGCCTGCTCGATCGCGATGCGCGACTCCGCGATGCGCTCGAGCGTCACCGTCTGCTCGGCGATCGGCTTGCCGAAGGCCACGCGCTGCTTGGTGCGCGTGCACATGGCGTCGAGCGCGCGCTCGGCGACGCCGAGGACACGCATGCAGTGGTGGATGCGGCCGGGGCCGAGCCGGCCCTGGGCGATCTCGAAGCCGCGGCCCTCGCCCAGAATGAGGTTCGAGGCGGGTACGCGCACGTCCTCGAACACGACCTCGCCGTGCCCGTGCGGAGCGTCGTCGTAGCCGAAGACGGGCAGGTGGCGCACCACCTTCACGCCCGGCGTGTCGCGCGGCACCAGGATCTGCGACTGCTGCAGGTGTCGCGGTGCGTCCGGGTTCGTTTGACCCATGACGATCATGATCTTGCAGTGCGGGTGCAGGATGCCGGAGGTCCACCACTTGCGCCCGTTGATCACGTAGTGGTCGCCGTCGCGGCGGATCTGGCAGCGGATGTTGGTGGCGTCCGAGGAGGCCACGTCGGGCTCGGTCATGGCGAAGGCCGAGCGGATCTCACCGGCGAGCAGCGGCTCGAGCCACCGCTCCTGCTGCTCGGGCGAGCCGTAGCGGTCGAGCACCTCCATGTTGCCCGTGTCGGGCGCGGCGCAGTTGAACACCTCCGGCGCGATGTGCGAGCGGCCCATGATCTCGCAGAGCGGCGCGTACTCGAGGTTGGTGAGACCCGGCCCGCGCGGCGAGTGCGTAAGGAACAGGTTCCACAGCCCCGCGGCGCGGGCCTTGGCCTTGAGCTCCTCGATGATGGCGGGCTGCATCCAGCGGTTCGCCGCCACCTGCTCCTCGTACGTGCGCTCGTTCGGATAGACGTGCTCGTCCATGAAGGCCTGCACGCGTCCCATGAGCGCCTTCACCTTGGGGGAATGCTCGAAGTCCATGGCGGCGCGAACGCTAGCGCGAGTGGGCTGGGGTTGTCGATGGCGGGTGGGCTCGTGTACCGTGCCGCCATGCGGACGTGGTGCGTGGTGACGATGGTGGGCATGCTCGTGCCGGCGCGGCAGGCGCGGAGACCCGGTGCATGCATGCCAGACAGTTCTACGATCAGGGCGCGACGACCTGCGAGCGCGGCGCACAGATGAAGTGCGTCGACGGGCGCTGGCAGGCGACCGGCGGCGAATGTGCCGGTCAGGCGGCCGATCCGAGCGGCGAAGAGACGCAGCCCGGCGTGGTCCAGCTCCCCCTCGAACGGGACTGACCTCCATGCGGCGCGCCGGCCGCTGGGTCGTCGTCGCGCTCGCCCTCTGGGTGGTGCTCGCCTACCTGGCGGTGCCGGCCTTCTGGCGACACTACGAGCATCTGCCGGCGATGTCGGCGATGCCGACGCTCACCCGCACGCCCGCGGGGCTGCCCGGCGACCCGCTCAACGTGGCGCTCGTCGGGTCCGAAGAGGACGTGCTACGGGCGTTCGCCGCCGCGGCCTGGCGGCCCGCCGATCCGATCACGCTGGCGAGCAGCCTCCGGATCGCGGCGAGCGTCGTGCTGCATCGTCCCGATCCGCAGGCGCCGGTGAGCACGCTGCTGCTCTTCGGGCGCAAGCAGGATCTGGCGTTCGAGCAGGACGTCGGCGGCAGCGCCGAGGAGCGCCATCACGTGCGCTTCTGGCGGACGGATGTGCACGGCGACGGCGGCGCGCCGGTCTGGGTGGGCGCCGCCACGTTCGACCGCGGCGTGGGGCTCAGCCACACGACCGGGCAGATCACCCATCACATCGGCGCCGATCTCGACGCCGAACGGGACGCGCTCATGGAAGACCTGGAGGCGGCCGGGTGGCTTCGCACGCGGTTCTCCGTCACCGGCATCGGTCCCACGCTGCATGGGCGCAACGGCGGCGGCGATCGCTACTACACGGACGGCGAGATAACCGTGGGCGTGCTGGCGCCGCCCGTGGCCGGACGGCGCACGCGCGTGCTCCCCGACCCCACGCCGATCGTTATCAAGCAGCAGTTCTGGTCGTGGATCCGCCCGGCGCTCGCCGGCTGATCGCTACTGTCCGACGCCGGCCCACACCGGGGCGGACGACGCGTCGGGCAGCGTGGCGGGGTCGAACAAGGCGTCGGGCACCTCGACGTCGTAGTCGGCGCCGGTCATGCGGATCTCCGTGCGCGACTTCGCCTGCAGGTCCTCCATCGACACCCCCGACGGCAGCGCCACGCCGTCGACGACCGTCGTATGCTCGAACCGCTGCCGCTTCCAGAGCTGGTTCGCGGAGTCGTAGAGCTCGCGCACGAGCGGCATGCCGGTCTCGGCGTCGAGCGTGGTCACCCAGCGCGCGTAGTACCACCGCTCCCTCGGCACGCCCTCGACGCGGTAGGTCTTGCGGCCGTCCTGCGTGCCTTCGTCGAGCAGCGTGTACGTCGCCCCGGTGTCGACGAAGCCGAGGTCGGCGTACGTGAAATCGGAGTTGAGAAACGCGCTGTACGCCTCGGGCGAGACGAGCTTGCGCACGCGGCGCACGTAGGGGACGTAGAACCATTGCGTGATGGCCCCCGGGCCGCCCTCCTCGACGAGATACGCGGTGCCCGCGGCGTTGGCGGGCGCCAGCGTGACGAGCAGGATGCGCCGCTTGCCGGCGATTGCCTTGCGCGCCTCGCCGAGCGTCACTTGCGTCACCGCGCCGCGCTCGGTGTGGGTGAGCGTCATCCGGCGCACGCCGGGCTTGGCGGGCTCGACGGCCGCGCGCAGCTTCGCGACCACGCTCTGGACGTCGGGCTCGGCCGCGCCCGCGGGCGCGAGCGACAAGAGCATGAGGAGCGCAGCGAGGAGGGGGCGCATGGGGCGTGCGCTTAGCACCGGCCGAGACGCCCGGGCAAGCACCCGCGGCGCGGTGGGCGCGTCGGCGCGGAAGACAGACGCAATGGCGACCCGGACGGGGTATAGGGAGCAACCATGCAGAAGGACGGCCCCAGGCACTCCGAGCACACCCACCACCACGGCGAGCCGCACGGGCCGGGCATGACCGATCCGGTCTGCGGCATGCGCGTCGATGCGGCGACGACGCCGCATCGCGCGGAGCATGGCGGCCGCTCGTACTACTTCTGCTCGGCGGGCTGTCGCGTGAAGTTCGTCGCCGGCCCCGGGCGCTACCTGGCCCCGGCGCCGCCCGCTCCGCTGCCCGCGGTCGAGGCGGCGGCGGTCTACACGTGCCCCATGCATCCCGAGGTGCGGCAGATCGGGCCCGGGTCGTGTTCCATCTGCGGGATGGCGCTCGAGCCGCTCGAGGTGAGCGCCGCGGACGAGACGAGCCCGGAGCTGCGCGACATGACGCGGCGATTCTGGATCGCCGCCGCGCTCGCCCTGCCGGTGCTCGTTCTCGAGATGGGCGGCCACGTGCTCGGGCTCCCGCGCTGGATCGCGCCGCAGCTGTCGAACTGGCTGCAGCTCGTCGCGGCGACGCCGGTTGTGCTGTGGGCCGGGTGGCCGTTCTTCGTGCGGGGCTGGCAGTCGCTCGTGTCGCGCCGGCTCAACATGTTCACGCTGATCGCGCTCGGCACCGGCGTCGCCTGGCTGTACAGCGTGGTCGGCACGGTGTCCCCCGCGCTCTTCCCCGCCGTGCTCCGCGGGCACCACGGCGCGGTGCCGGTCTATTTCGAGGCGGCGGCCGTTATCACCGTGCTGGTGCTGCTGGGGCAGGTGCTGGAGCTGCGCGCCCGCGAGAAGACGGGCGGCGCCATCCGGGCGCTGCTGGCACTGGCGCCGAAGACCGCCCGCCGGCTCGGCGACGACGGCTCGGAGGCCGACGTGCCGCTCGAGCACGTGCACGTCGGCGACCGCCTGCGCGTGCGTCCGGGCGAGAAGGTGCCGGTCGACGGCGTGGTGCTCGAGGGGCGCAGCGCGGTCGACGAATCGATGCTGACGGGCGAGCCGATTCCGGTGGAGAAGGAGCCGGGCACCACGGTGACGGCTGGCACGCTCAACGGCGCCGGCGCGCTCGTCATCCGTGCCGAGCGCGTCGGCCGTGACACGCTGCTCGCGCAGATCGTCCGGATGGTGAGCGAGGCGCAGCGCAGCCGCGCGCCCATCCAGCGGCTCGCCGACGTGGTCTCGTCGTACTTCGTGCCCGCGGTGGTGCTGGTTGCCATCGCCAGCTTCGTCGCCTGGATACTGCTCGGCCCGGAGCCTGCGCTCGCGCACGCTCTCGTCGCGGCCGTCTCGGTGCTCATCATCGCCTGTCCGTGCGCGCTCGGGCTGGCCACGCCCATGTCGATCATGGTCGGCACGGGCCGGGGCGCCAGCGCCGGCGTGCTCATCCGGAACGCCGAGGCGCTGGAGCTGCTCGAGCGGGTGGACACCCTGGTCGTGGACAAGACCGGCACGCTCACCGAAGGGAAGCCCCGGCTGGTCACGGTCGAGGGCGGCGACGAGATGCTCGCGCTCGGGGCGAGCCTCGAGCGCGCGAGCGAGCATCCACTGGCGGCCGCCATCGTGGGCGGCGCGAGGGAGCGCGGGCTCGCGCTCGCTCCGGTGGAGGACTTCCGCTCGCTTGCTGGCAAGGGCGTGGCGGGCCGCGTCGGCGGCCGCACGGTGGCGCTCGGCAACCGCGCGCTGCTCGCCGACTTCGGCCTCGATCCCGGACCGCTCGGCGCGCGGGCGGAAGCGCTGCGCGCCGAGGGGCAGACCGTGATGTTCGTGGCCGTCGACGGCGTGCCGACGGGGCTGCTGGGCGTGGCCGATCCGATCAAGCACGCCACCCCCGAGGCCCTGGAGCTGCTGCGCGCAGCGGGCGTGCGGATCGTCATGGTGACGGGCGACGGCCGCACGACCGCCGAGGCCGTCGGCCGCGCGCTCGGCATCACCGACGTGCGCGCCGAGGTGCTACCGGCCGAGAAGGGCGAGGTCGTAAAGCGTCTCATTGCCGAAGGGCGCACGGTCGCGATGGCGGGCGACGGGGTGAACGATGCCCCGGCGCTGGCCGCGGCCCACGTCGGCATCGCGATGGGGACGGGCACGGACGTGGCGATGGAGAGCGCCGGCGTGACGCTGCTGCGGGGCGATCTCCGCGGCATCGCGCGCGCCCGCCGGCTCTCGGCCGGCGTCATGCGGAACATCCGCCAGAACCTCTTTCTGGCGTTCGTCTACAACGCGCTCGGTATTCCGGTGGCGGCCGGCGTGCTTTACCCGTTCCTCGGACTGCGACTCAACCCGATGATCGCCGCGGCGGCGATGAGTCT
Organism: Candidatus Limnocylindria bacterium; assembly: GCA_035559675.1. Lineage (GTDB taxonomy): Bacteria > Desulfobacterota > Binatia > DP-6 > DP-6 > DATMAZ01. The sequence goes on along the minus strand of DATMAZ010000106.1, from coordinate 5,413 downwards.
CAGCTCCGTCTCGGTGATCGGCAATGCGCTGCGGCTCAGGCGGCTGCCGCTCTGAGACGACGGCGGAGCGCTACTCGGCCGCGGCGGCTGCGCGATGCTCCTTGGCCAGCGCCTCGGCGTTCTCGGCGATCTGCTCGTACTCGGCGATGAGCCGCTTGCAGTGGCCGGCCATCACCTTCGGCTGCCCGCCCTTGGTCACCTGGATACGGTCGTAGCGCTTCTCCATGTCCCGATGGTACTGCGCCTTGGCGCGCGCCTCCTTGGCTTCCTGCTCGTATTGCGCCGCCAGGGCTGCATGGTCCATCTCTTCACCCGCCGCCCATCCAGCACCCGGTCCAGCGACCGCCAGTGCGGCAGCCAGTGCCATGCTCAGAAAAAGCCTGGACATACGCTCTCCTTTCTCGGAATGTCGTTCCCCGCTGTCTGCTGGATTGTGCGTCTGACCTTCACCCTAGCAGGGGGCATGCCAGGCTCCAAAGACGTTTCTCAGCTCAGCGCACCTGCGGCGGGCAGGGCACGTGCGCCAGCTCGCCGCCCGCCGCGGTCACCTGGAGCTTCGTCCAGAACGCGGCGTCGACCCGGCGCGTGTAGGCCGTGGCCCGCCGGCCGGTGCGATAGCGCGTGTACGCTCCGGGTCCGCCGTTGTAGGCGGAGTAGGTGGCGCGCGCGACGTGTCCGCCGCGCACCCGGCCTTCCTTCATCCCGTAGCGCAGGAGGTACTGGGCCAGGATCTGCGTGCCGGCGTCGGCGTTGTAGACCACGTCGCGTTCGAGCTTCACCGCGTCGAACACGCCGCGCCAGACGCGGCGGTTTACCTGCATGATGCCGACGTCGCCCGTGCGCGAGATGAGCGGCACGACCGTGCCTCCGCGCCGCTCGAACTGATGCCAGCAGCTCTCCTGCCACGCGGTGGTGCGAACGAGCTGGCGGAAGAGCGGTCGCGTGGCGGCTGGCACGCCCTCGCTCTCCTGCTCGAGCGCGGCGACCAGGTCGAGCAGCCGGGAGACGAGGCGGCGATAGTCCTCCATCTCGGCCGGCTCGGGAACCAGGTGGTCGAGCCGGCGGCCGATGGTGTCGAGCTCCGCCGTCGCCGGCACGACGGGCCGCTCCGCTGCCTGAGCCACGCCGCCGATCGACCACCACCGCCACCACGTATGTGGCGGCGCAGCATCGGGCGTCGCCGGCGGCGGCGCGACCGTGTCGGGTGGGGGCACCGGCTGTTTTTCTGGCGCGGCGGGCGGCGGCGTCGTGGAGGACGCCGCATCCGGGACGAGCGGCGCCGGCGTGGTGCTCGGCGGTGTCGCGCCCGGCGCCGCCGGCGGCTGCGGCGTCGACGGGGGTTCGTGGAAGCCGAAGAGCCGCCGCAAGGCCGGATCGGGCGCCTCGCTGCGCGCGCGCGGATCGAAAAGGGTGTCCGGGTCGAGCGTGCGCGCGAGCCGCCGCAGCCCATCGGCGGAGATCTCGATGCCGACGTTCGGTCCGATTTGCTCGAGCGCAGCCAGCGCGTCGCCGGCCGCGACGAATCGCATGTAGAGCAGCGGATCGCGACGATCCGGCGGCGCGCGGCGCGCGACGCGGATCACGATGCGGCGAAGCCGCGACCAGGTCGAGAGGAAGAGCGGCCGGACCGGATCCTCGCCGGGCCGGGGACCGGCGGCGAGCACGTCCAGCACGGCGTGGCGGCCGTCGATGAAGATGCGGAAGAGCGCGTCGACGGTCTCCCGATCCGGATCCGCAAGACCGAGCTCCTTTACCGCGAAGGTGAGGAACTCGTCCCAGTCGGCCAGCGCTTCTTCCCAGCGCCGGCGCTCCTCGTCGCTCAGCGCAGGCTCCGGTCCCACCGGCGCGGGCGGCGCAGGCGGGACGCGCATGCCGACTTCCGCCCGCACGCCGCGCGGCGTGACGGTGGCGCCGAGGGGTCGGAGGCTCTCGAGGGCCGCCGTGGCGCGCTCGGCCTGCGCGGGCGCGAGCGAGCTGCGGATCACGTCGCGGATATCGGCAGCAGGCGGCGTGAGATCGACCACGACACGCGCCACCGCGTCTTCGATGCTCTCCCCCATTACCCCCGTGATACGCCGCATGAGAAAGGTCGAGCGGCCTTCCTTGTCGACGATGGTGGCCTGCACGTCGGTCAGCCGGAGCTGCCAGTCGTCGCCGAGAACGGGGGTGGCGAGGATGCGCAGCTCGGCGTCGCGTTTCACCGGAAAGAGGCACCAGGACAGCAGCCCGAGCCCGGCGCGGCCCTTGCCGTCGGCGCGGATCTCGAGGCGGTCGTCGCCCGGCCCGACGCGCACGCCGGCGATCTCGAAGACGCTGCAGCCGTCCTCCGACCGCCAGAGCGCCGCGTCCTCGCGCTCCGGCCCGCGGAGCTCCGCCATCGTGAGCCGCGTAAGCAGCGCGTAGTCGACGGTGAGCGGCACGCGCACCTCGCGGGCGGCCTCCTCGGAACCGCCAAGACGGGGCAGAAGGAGCAGAATGATCGCCAGGGCTGCCCGCACGCGCACCCTCTGGAAGGTGGAGCAGGCGTCGGCGACAATCAACAAGCGCCGTGCTCGGCAGGGACCGTCGCGGACCGCCTGCACCTCGGCGTCCCGCCGGTAACAGTCGTCCGGGTACGCCCCGCCGTCACAGCCGGCAACCGGCACGAACTCCCGCGCGGCTCGTGACAGCCGGGTCATGGCGGAGCGTCGGAGGGGACCCGGGAGGCGGGGCCGCCCACCAGCGGGAAGGGCGACTCCCCGGTGATGAGCCGGGCGCCCCGGTTCCAGGTGACGTAGTTCCAGGCCCACTGCAGCAGCACCGCCAGCCGGTTGTCGAATTCGACCAGGTTCACCAGATGGACGAAGACCCAGATGAGCCAGGCCGGATAGCCGCTCAGGTGCAAGCGCCCGATCTGGGCCACGGCGGCGCCGCGGCCGATCGTGGCCATCGTCCCCCGGTCGCGGTAGCGGAAGCCCTCGAGCGTGCGCCCGGCCAGCCGCTCGCGGATCACCCGCGCGACGTAGGCGCCTTGCTGGATCGCCACCTGCGCCACGCCGGGCAGCGGCGGCTCGCCGTGGTGCGCGAGGTCGCCGATCACGAAGATCTCCGGATGGCCGGGCACGGTGCAGTCCGGCTCGACCACGACCCGGCCCTGGCGGTCGAGGGTGGCGCCGGTGCGCGCCGCGAGCACGCTCCCCAGACGGGACGCCTGCACGCCGGCAGCCCAGAGCGTCGTGCGGGCGGTCACGCGCTCGCTGCCGCTCGCGGTCTTGAAGGTGACGCCCATCGCGTCCACTGCCGCCACCATGCAGCCGGTGCGCACCTCCACGCCGAGCCGGCGAAGCGCCGCCGTCGACTTGGCCGAGAGATCGGGCGGGAACGTCGGCAGCACGCGGTCGACGGCGTCGAGCAGCACGATGCGCGCGCTGCGCGGGTCGATCGTACGGAAATCCCGCCGCAAGGTCTCGCGGGCGATCTCGGCGAGCGCGCCCGCCAGCTCGACGCCGGTCGGGCCGGCGCCGACGATCACGAAGGTGAGCCAGGCCCGCTGGCGCTCGGGATCCGTCTCGCGCTCGGCGGCCTCGAAGGCGAGAAACACCCGGCGGCGGATCTCGGTGGCGTCCTCGATCGTCTTTAGCCCCGGTGCCAGCGCTTCCCACTCGGGATGTCCGAAGTAGTGGTGGCGTGCGCCCGTGGCCACCACGAGCGTGTCGTACGGAACGTCGCAGTCCTCGCAGAGCACGCGCCGCCCCTCGACGTCGACGTCCGTCACCGCCGCCAGCAGCACGCGGGTGTTGCGCTGTCGCTTGACGATGGCGCGCAGCGGCGAGGCGATCTCGCCCGGCGAGAGCGACCCCGTGGCCACCTGATAGAGCAGCGGCTGGAAGAGGTGGAAGTTTCGCCGGTCGATCAGCGTGACGTCCACCGCCGTCCGCCGGAGGTGCCGTGTGGCCTCGAGTCCGCCGAAGCCGCCCCCGACGATGACGACGTGGTGCCGCGCGCTCATGGGGTGAGTGGGAAGTTGAGTCGTACCAGCCGATTGCCCCGCCGGACGATCCAGGCTACCTCACCTGGCCGGTCGAAGATCGGTCCGCGCAGGAGATCGTCGAACGTGGCGAGCGTGCGGCCGTCGAGCACGAGCACGTTCGGACCTTCCACCGTGCGGATTGCCTCCCAGGCGAGGTGCCGGCCGCTCGGGTCGAAGCGCGGGCGCCAGATGGCGTAGTACCGCTCGGAGCGCTGCACGCCGTCGACGTAGACCGCCCAGCCCTGGTCGAGCGAGCCGTTCGAGGCGCCGTAGGCGAGCTGCTTGCCGTCATCGGAGAGCGCGAGCGCCCAGACCTCCGGATACGGGCCGTACTGGCGCAGCCCGTGGACGATCGTGATGGCCTCGCCCTTGTCGTCGAAGCGCACCGAACAGGGGAACGACACGATCCGGCCGTCGCCCGTCATGACGGGCGGCTGATGGGGCCACGGGCGGAGGCACGGTGGGCTCAGCGCCGGCCGACCGTCCACCATCACCCGCCAGTGCTGGCTGCGGGCCGGGCGCTCCCACCAGGCGATCACGGGGGCGTGCTTCGCGGGGGTGACGGTGGTGGCGGCGATCACGCTGCCCTGCTGGCAGGCGTCGTGACCGGCGAGCGCGTACGGCCCGACGGAAGCCGGCGAGGTGGGCGCGCTGGCGTCGAACGTCCCGAGCACCTCGTCGTCCCGGCGCAGCGCCCAGTTCGTTTCCGACGGCATGAGGCTCACGAGCCGGCCATCGGTGAGATAGTGCACGGCGGCCTGGCGCGGTAGTTCCGGGCCTTCGAACGGCTCGCCGAAGGCCGGCACGCAGGTGGCCGGCATGCCGGTGTGCGTGCGCACCACGGCGTCGTCCACCACCAGCTCGGTGCGCCGCGTGACGACCGAGCCTTCGGGGACGCGCACGTAGGCGAGCTGCCCGCTCGGCGACCAGGCCGGTACGCACGCGTCGACGAACGGGCCGAACGCCTGCCCGTCACGGAAGATGAGTGCTTTCGTCTTGTCCTCCGGCGGCGACGCCACCGCGGCCCAGTGCCTGCCGGTGGGATCGAACACGACGTACTCGTGGCGCGAGTAGCCGATGGGCGCGATGAAGTCGTCGACCACGAGCAACGCCTGATCGTCGAAGCCGCGTGCCCAGTATACGTGCCGGTTGGTGCCGGGGAAGAAGCTGCGATTGCTGGCGGAGCGGAAGTTCTCGCTCTCCACCGACGCGGGCGGCCCGCTGGCGTCGGTCACGCCGCCGCGCACCATGCGGACGCCTTCCCGGTCCTCCACGAGATACGCCCAGTGCGTCTCGTCGTCGGACACGGTCGCCGAGTGCGGCAGCATGATCGGGGGCAGGCGGGTGATCAGCTCCTTTCTCGGGCTCCGCGTCGGCCCACAGGCCGTGAACCGAACGCAGGTC
>DATMAZ010000105.1:0-2488 GCA_035559675.1 Candidatus Limnocylindria bacterium | reverse complement strand
ATCGAAGCCGCGCGCGGCGAGCCGGCGCTCGAGCTCGGCGGCGGTCAGGTCGCGGCGCGCCAGCGCGCGCAGCGCCGCCTCGTACGCCTCGTCGTCGGGAGGGCGGGTCGAAGACGGGCGGGAGCCCATGGGCGCCGGGGCGGCCGGCGGCGCGATCAACCGCCGAACCGGATGATGTCGGGCGCGGCGCGGTGCATCTCGTCGCGCGCGAGCTCGGCGGTCGTGGAGATGCCCTGCACCTTCAGCTTGAACTCGTCGACGTTCGAGGCCCAGCGCAGCGCCTCCTCCAGCGTCACCAGGCCGCGCTGATAGAGGCCGAAGATCGACTGATCGAACGTCTGCATCCCGTACTGCGACGTGCCGGCGGCGATGGCGTCGCGGATCTGCGAGGTGCGGTCCTTGTCGATGATGCAGTCGCGGACGAAGGGCGTGCTCACGAGCACCTCGACGGCGGGCACGCGGCCGCGGCTGTCGGCGCGCGGCAGCAGCCGCTGCGAGATGACCGCCCGCAGCACGCTGGCGAGCTGCAGCCGGACCTGCCGCTGCTGGTGCGGCGGGAAGACGGCGATGATGCGGTTGACCGTCTCGGTGGCGTCCAGCGTGTGCAGCGTCGAGAGCACGAGGTGCCCCGTCTCGGCGGCGGCCAGCGCCGTCTCCATCGTCTCGGCGTCGCGCATCTCGCCGACCAGGATGACGTCGGGATCCTGCCGCAGCGCCGCCCGCAGGGCCTGCGCGAACGACGTGGTGTCGACCGAGACCTCGCGCTGGTTGATGATCGACCGGTTGTCGCGGTGCAGGTACTCGATCGGATCCTCGATCGTGATGATGTGGCAGGCCGCGGTCCGGTTGATGTGCTCGATCATCGCCGCGAGCGTCGTGCTCTTGCCCGATCCGGTCGTCCCGGTCACCAGGATCAGGCCGCGCTCCTCGTCGGCGATCTTCGCGAGCACCGGCGGCAGATTCAGCTCCTCGAACGTCGGCACCCGCATCGGGATGACGCGCAGCGCCAGGCCGATCGTGCCGCGCTGCTGGTAGACGTTGCAGCGGAAGCGGCCCAGGCCCGGCACGCTGTAGGCGAGGTCGACCTCCCGCTGCCGCTCGAAGCGCTGGCGCAGCTCCGGCGTGAGCAGCGCCGCGGCGATCTGAGCCGTCTCCGCGCTGTCGAGCCGCCGCTCGGTCGTGAGCGGCGCCAGCTCGCCGTGGATGCGCACGATGGGGTAACTGCCGGCCTTCAGGTGCAGGTCCGAGGCGCCGCTCGCCACCGCCTGCTGCAGCAGCGCGTGGAGCAGCTCCTGCATCTCAGCGCGCCTTGGCGGCGGTCCCGGCCGGCTCGGGCCGGCCGGCCGGATAGACGTAGGTCAGCCAGCCGTGCACGTCGTCGACGCGACCGGTCGCGATGTCGAAGTACGCCCGCTGGATCGCCTCGGTGACCGGCCCGCGGCGGCCGGTGCCGATCGGGATGCGATCGACCGACCGGATGGGCGTGATCTCCACCGCGGTCCCGGCGAAGAAGGCCTCGTCGGCGAGGTAGATGAGCTCGCGCGGCAGCATCTCCTCGCGCACGCGCAGGCCCAGCCCGCGCGCCAGCGTGATCACCGTGTCGCGCGTCACGCCCGGCAGGATGCAGGCCGTCACCGGCGGCGTGTAGAGCACGTTGTCGCGGACGATGAAGAGGTTCTCGCCCGAGCCCTCGCTGAGGTAGCCGAAGGTGTCGAGCGCGATGCCCTCGGCGTAGCCGTCGGCCATCGCCTCCATCTTGATGAGCGCCGAGTTGGCGTAGTTGGCCGAGGCTTTCGCGAGCGACGGGAAGGTGTTCGGGGCCTGGCGCGACCAGGAGCTGATGCGCACGTCGACGCCCTTCTCGACGGCGTCGGCGCCCAGGTAGGGCCCCCACTCCCAGACCAGGATGGCCGCGTCGACCGGGCAGGCGAGCGGGTTGACGCCCAGCGTCTCGTAGCCGCGGTAGAGGATCGGGCGGATGTAGCAGGCCTCGAGGCGGTTCGCGCGGATGGTCTCGAGCACCGCGTCGCGGAAGCCCGCGAGGTCGAGCGGGTAGTCCATGCGGTAGACGCGCGCCGAGCCGAGCAGCCGGCGCAGGTGCGCGTCGAGCCGGAAGCAGGCCGGGCCTCTCGGCGTGGCGTAGCAGCGCGCGCCCTCGAAGACGGCGCTTCCGTAGTGCAGCGCGTGTGTCGCGATGTGAATCTTCGCGTCGGCCCAGTCGACGAGCGAACCGTTCATCCAGACCTTGCCGGCGGTCGGGAATGCCATCCTTCAGCTCCTCGAGGGTGAGTGGCGGTGCGGGCGGGGACGTGGGCCGCGGCGGGAAGCGCCGAGCACGCGGCCATTGTAGCACCTCACTGCGGCTCGCCGCAAAACGGACAGCGGCGGCTGAGCGCGTGCAGCGGCTTGCGGCACTGCCAGCAGAAGCGCGCCGCCGCGTCGCGCGCGGCGGCGCGCGGCGCGGCGCTCCGCACCCCCGGGCCGGCGG
>DATMAZ010000104.1:0-8535 GCA_035559675.1 Candidatus Limnocylindria bacterium | reverse complement strand
CGGCGGCCGGCGCGCGCAGCGCCGCCTCCGGGCCGCCGAGCGTGCGGCATGCGTGGAACGCCTTGGCCGCCGTCAACCCCGGTACGATCCCGAGCGCGAGCCAGGAGTCGCCGCTGCTCATCGCGGCGCCGCGGCTACTATAGCGGGTCGTTCGATGCAAGGCGCGGCCCATGCTTGCATGCAGGCACCGCCGCGTCGACGGGGCGTCAGTCCCAGCGGAACACCGCCAGCGCGTTGCCGCGGAGATACCTCTCGAGCACGCCATCGCGCAACGGCAGCGCGGCCGCTTCGGCGAGGCAGCGCTCGAAGGACAGTACCGGGTGGTCGGAGGCGAAGAGCACTTTGGTCTGCCCGCGCGTGTTCATGAAATGGATCAGCTCCGCCGGGAGATACTTCGGCGCGTACGCCGAGGTCATCATGTAGAGGTTCGGGTACTTCAGCAGCAGCCGGATGGCCTCGCCCCACCACGGATCGGCGCCGTGCGCCATGATGATCACCAGCTCCGGGAAGAACAGGCAGACCTCGTCGAGGTGGAGCGGCCGCTGCGGCTCGGCGGGCATGGGCGGCCCCGGAATGCCGGTGTTGACCGAGATCGGAATGCCGAGCTCGATGCACTTGGCGTAGAGCGGATAGTACACCTTGTCGTTGGGCGGACGGTTCACCAGAAACGGCGTCACGCGCGCGAGCCGCACGTCGTGCTTGGCGACCAAGGTCTCGAGCAGCCGCACCGTCTCCATGCCGCGGGTCGGGTCGAGCATCGCGGAGAGGATGAACCGATCGGGGAACGCGCGGCGCACCTCGACGAAGGGCTCGGGGTGGTGGGGGTCGATGGTGAGGATCGCCCGCTCGACGCCGGCGTCGTCCATCTGCCGGAGCAGCGTCTCGAGTGGCGTCACCTCGAACATCTCGCGCTCGCGATGGAAGTACTCGCGCGCGACCCGCACCAGGAACTCCGGCCGGTAGTCGCTCGGGCGGAAGGTGGGATTGAGCCAGCAGTCGATCGCCCGCGGCCGCGCGGCGGTCATGCGCGGGCCTCGCGCCGCGTGCGCCAGTAGAGCCGGACGAGCTCGACGCCGGCCCGCGCCACCACCGACGGCCGCGCGCCCGAGGCGCGTCCCGAGCGGCGCGGGCGGTGCATGACCGGCACTTCTGCCAACCGGTAGCCGGCGCGCGCCGCCCGCACGAGGATCTCGGCCGAGATCACCGCGCCGTCGGTTTGCAGCGCGTGGTCCTGCACCAGCTCCGCGGGCAGCAGCTTCAGCGCGCAGTTGACGTCGCGCGGGGCGAGCCCGAAGAGCCAGCGCACGGCGCCGTTCCAGGCGAACGTGTTCACCCGGCGCGCCAGCGCGTCGGCCCGTCGCACGCGGTAGCCGACGACGCCGTCGTGACCGTCGAGCGCGGCCACGACGTCGCGGAGCGCGCCGGGGTCTATCTGTCCGTCGCCGTCGATCAGCAGCACCCACGGGTGCCGCGCCGCCGCGAACCCGGAGCGCAGCGCCGCGCCGTAGCCGCGATTGCCGGCGTGGCGCACCACGCGGAGCTGCGGCACCGTGCGCCGCAGCGCGGCCAGCACCACCGCCGTGCGGTCGGTGCTGCCGTCGTCGACCACGATCACCTCGTAGCGCCGCGCCACCCCCGGCAGCTCGCGGGCGAGCGCATGGACCACGCCGGCGACCGCCCCTTCCTCGTCGTGCACCGGCACGACGACCGACAAGCCGTCGAGGACGGGCGCGGATCGGCGCGCGGCGTCGCCGGGGACGCTGAGCGGCAACATCGACAGCGCGTGATATGGGGATGGCGCGCCGCCTGCAAGCTCGCCCGCCCCGCGCGCGGGACTCACGCTAGGACGGCGCCTTGGGCGCCGCCACGTCGCGGCGCCCGGGGATGGCCTCGAGGAGCTGGGCGACGTTGCGATGGCTCGGGACCCAGCCCTGGGGCGAGAGCACCTCGACGCGACGATGGCCGTCGGGGTCGGCGACCAGGCGCCACCATACTCCGTCGCGCAGCGTGGGGCGGCCCACCACGCGGCTGCCCGCGGCGCGCCGCGGCGGCTCGTCGGCATTGCGCAGCACCGTCATCCCCACCCAGAGCGCCGCCGCCGCGATGCCGCAGAGACCGATCAGGACGAGCAGCGTCGGCGCGGAGCTCAGATCTGCAAGCATCGTCGTCACGTGATCGGGGGGCAGGCTAGTCCGATCTGGCGCGGAATGTCTATCAAATCGTAGAGGCCGGGGTAGAGGAGCGGCTTGCCGCTGGTGAGGATGGCCGCCGCCACGCGCCGCCGCGGGTCCGCCCAGGTGATGACGTTGGTAAACCCGAGGTGCCCGAAGGCCCGGCCCGTCCCCGGCCCGTAGAGGCTGAGCCAGCGGGCGCCCAGCATGAACCCCAGGCTGTAGCGGATCGGCAGGCCGAGCGCCCGGTCGAACTCCATGTAGGTCTGCTCGTGGGTGGCGCGGTACACCGTGCGCGCGTCGAAGACGCGCACGCCGCCGAGGGCGCCGCCCTCCAGGAGAAGCTGGTAGAAGATCGACATCTCGTTCGCCGTCGCCACCAGATTGGCCGACGGGATGATGCCGGTGAGGAAGCGCGGGTCGTTCGACATCGGAGGCACCTGCTCGAAGTCGACCCCGAGCACCCGCCGAAACAGCGCCCGCGCCACCGCCGGGATGGGCGGGCCGGTGAAGTAGTTCCGGGCCACCAGGCCGACGTCCGCCGGGGCCACCCCGAAGTTCATCCAGCGCAGCCCGAGGGGCCAGCAGAGCACCTCGTCGACGAATGCGCGGATGTCCTTGCCGAGCAGCCGCCGCACGAGTTCCGCCATTATGAAGCCCGAGGACAGTGCGTGATAGGCGAGCGTGCGGCCCGGGCGGAACACCGGCCGGATGTCGCAGATGGTCTCCAGCACTCGCGCCGGGTCGGCCAGCCGGTCGAGCTCGAGCACCTCGGGCGGCAGGAACGCGAGCCCGGCGCGGTGCACGAGCAGGTGCCGGATGGTGATGCCGTGCTTGCGGTGCTGGGCGAACTCCGGGATGTACTCCGCCACCGGGTCGTCCAGGTGGAGCAGCCCGCGCTCGGCCAGCAGGTGGATCATCATGGCGGCCACCGGCTTCGAGGCGGACAATGTGGTAAACGGCGTGTCCGGCGTGACGACCCGCTTCGGCGCGTCGGGCGGGTCGTCGGGGCCGTTGCCGCTGGCGTGGCCGATCGCACGGTCGAGCAACACCCCGCCCCGGCAGCGCACGCAGACTGCGATGGCGGGATGCATGCCGCTGCGGTAGAGCCGCTCGACCGCATCCCAGATGCGGGCGACGGCCGCGGGCGCCACGCCGAGCGCACGCGGGTCGACTTCACGCTCGGTCGCAAGGCGCGTCACGGCATCGAGCCGCACTGGAACCCGCGAACGCCGTATCAAACTGCCCGGCATGTCCCACACCATTCTACGAGCGCGTCGCCGCAGTCTCGAACCACGTGGCGGTCCTTCGCTGGCGGCCGCCCGCGCAAACTCTGTGAGTCTCAGCGGTTCCGCTCGCCGCCCTTTCGTACGATTGCAATGGCGCCAGTGCGCGAATCGCAATTACGCGATTCCCCGCCTGGCGCGGCTGCACGATTTTCCGCGAATCTCCGCTGCAGCGTCTGCCCCAGCGTGCGCCAGTGCATGGGGTCCATCGGTCGGTGGAGGGTCGGAACGGAGCGGGGGACGCGGGTGACGCAACGTGCCGTAACTGCTGGGACTTTGGCCATCGCCGAGCCTTCGCAACCCGACGTCTCATACGGGCTCCGCAGCACCTGTAGCAGCGGGCGCCACTCCGCCACCCACCGCGCAAGTCCGCGGCACGTCTCTTGATATGCCAGCGGTCGAGCGTCGCACCCGCGACGGATCGGCAACAAATCGACAGCAGGCACACGCTCGGGAGGAAGAGAAGGCAACCATGCGAATGACACAGCGAAACACCGGGTTCACGCGCGTGCTGGCTCAGGTGCTCCTGGCGACGGCGCTCGCCGTGGCCGGATCGGCGAGCCGCGCAGCAGCCGTCGAACCCGACTGGGACAACGTCGAGCTCTCTCCGCTCAGCTGTGGCGAGCCCGAGCCGGCGGGAGACGAGTCGCCGTCGTCGCTCGACCTCGTCGGAAACGCGCAGTTCCCGCCGGCGCAGTTCGGCTTCGACGACGACTTCCTCTACTTCCGCTACCGGGTGAACCAGGATGCCAGCGGGCCCGGCGGCTTCAACCAGTTCGCGTGGGTGGCGCTGCTGCAGGTCCCGACCGGCAACCCCTTCCAGTACCAGTATGCCGTCGGGCTGAACGGCGCCGGCGACAACGACGACTTCGGCAATCCGAAGTCGGACACGGTCGAGATCTGGCAGAACACCATTGCCAGCGATATCGACTTCTCGCCGGTGTTCCACGACACCAGCGAGGTCCGGATCTACGCCCAGAAGTACGACTTCGTCAGCCCGGACACGTCGAACACCGGCCCGATGGCGCGCGTGGTGCCGGCAAGCGACGGCTCGAGCTTCGGCGGCGACGGCGACTTCTTCGTCGACTTCGCGGTGCCGGTGCCGGAGCTGATCTCCCACGGCGTGATCGCGTCGGCCGCCGACCTGGCCAACGTGCTCTACTTCCCGGCCGTCTCCACCAACACCAGCAACTTCAACAAGGGCTTCCTGAACGGCTGCCCCTTCCTGCCCAACACGCACCTCGCGGTCACGAAGTCGGTGAGCCCCGAGAGCGCGCCCGCCGGCTCGCCTTCGCCGGTCACCTACACGATCACCGTCAACAACGACGGCCTCACGCTCGGCAAGGGCGTGGTGATCGAGGACCTGGGCTTCCCGCCCTTCTTCACGCTGAATTCGGTCACCGCCGTTGCGGACGATCCGATGGCGGTGCCGAGCGTCGAGTCGACCGATCCGCTGATCGTGCGTACCCCGCTGCTGCCCCGCAACGCGACCATCACCGTGCAGGTGCACGGCACGGCCACCCCGACCTGCGCCTCCGAGCCGTTCCTCAACACGGTCGTGGCGCACGCCAGCAACGCCATGGACCAGACGGCCAGCGCCACACTGTCCGTGGGCGCGGGCGCGGCCGAGACCTGTGACGGCGTCGACAACGACTGTGACGGCGAGGTCGACGAGGGCGGCGCCGTGCTGTGCGACGACGGCAACGCGTGTACCACCGACGCCTGCGTCGGCGGGATGTGCAACAACTTCCCCAGCAACCCGAACTGCCGGCCGTGTAACACCGCCGCCGACTGCGACGACGACAACGCCTGCACGCTCGACTCCTGCGAGGCGGGCATCTGCAGCTCGGTGGTGACCGATCCCGACTGCAAGCCCTGCGACGATGCCAGCGACTGCAACGACGGCAACGCCTGCACCACCGACTCGTGCGAGGCCGGCGTGTGCAGCTCGGTCGTGTCCGACCCGAACTGCGTGCCGTGCGACAACGACAACCAGTGCAACGACGGCAACGCGTGTACGGCCGACGCCTGCTCCGAGGGCATCTGCCAGTTCGGCCCGCCCGCCGAGGGCTGCATCCCCTGCGCCACCGACGCCGACTGCAACGACCAGAACGCGTGCACCCCTGACGCCTGCGTCGAGGGCACCTGCCAGTTTGGCGAGCCCGAGGAAGGCTGCGTCCCCTGCACCACCGACATGGAGTGCAGCGACGGCAACGGCTGCACGAGCGACGCCTGCCTCGAGGGCGTCTGCACGCACGAGCTCCCCGACCCGACCTGCGTCCCCTGCGCCACCGCCGAGGACTGTGACGACGCGCAGGTCTGCACCGACGACATCTGCAACGCCCAGGGCGTCTGCGAGCACGCCGACCGCGAGGGCTGCATCCCCTGCGAGCTCGACACCGACTGTGCGGACGAAAACGCCTGCACCAGCGACGTCTGCGGCGAGGATGGCAGCTGCCAGTTCAACACCATCCCCGGCTGCATCCCCTGCGACGTCGACGAGGACTGCCCGTCTGACGAGAACGAGTGCACCGAGGACTCCTGCTTCCAGGGGGCCTGCGCCTACGTGCCGATCGAGGGGTGCACGATCTGCGTCCCCACCGCCGAGGTCTGCGGCGACGGCCAGGACAACGACTGCGACGCGCTCGCCGACTGCGACGACCCGAACTGCGCCGCCGCGCCGGAGTGCCAGCTCCCCGAGGAGATCTGCGGTAACTGCATCGACGACGACGGCGACAGCTTCGTCGACCTGGATGACCCCGACTGCTGCGCGCTGTCGCAGTCGATCCCGATGCGGAAGCTGCGGATCAAGACGCCGGTCGAGATCAAGCGCAAGCGCCTCAAGGTGAAGGCCCGCTACTCCCCGGCGCTGCCCAGCCAGGACTTCGACCCGCTCAGCCAGGACACGAGCTTCCAGATGAGCGACGAGCACGGCATGGTCTTCTGCGCCACGCTGCCCGCGTCGGAGTGGAAGCTCCGCAACCGCAAGCGCACCATCTTCAAGTACAAGAACCGCAACGGCGTGCTCTCCAACGGCCTCTCCCTCGGCGTCTACCGCGAGCGGAAGAAGGGCCAGGTGGTCTTCCGCACCCGCGGCAAGAAGGTCGACCTCGACGTCCGCGACTTCCGTGGCGAGGTGCGTGCCACGGTCCGGCTCGGCGAGCAGTGCTCCTTCGCCACGGCCGAGCTGCGCGCCGGCAAGAAGGCGCTGGTCTTCCCCATCATCGCCGACCAGCCGTCCAATCCCTGATCTCCCGGCGGCCGTGGTGGCCTCCCCCGCCACGGCCGCTTCCTCCCCTCCCTGAGAGACGAGGCCGTCCCACGCGGGCGGCCTCGTTGCGTTTGGAGCGTGAGCCGGTAAGACGCTCGCGTGGCGGCGGGCGAGCGGCGCGGGCTTCCGATCCTGTTCGTGTCGCTGGTGTCGATCGGCATCGGCCAGTCGATGCTGTTCGCCGTGCTGCCGCCGGCGGCGCGCGAGCTGGGCGTCTCGCCGGTGCGCATCGCGACCATCTTCGCCACCTCTGCCAGCATCTGGGTGTTCGCGAGCCCCTGGTGGGGGCGCCGCAGCGACCGGATCGGGCGGCGGCCGGTCATGCTGATCGGGCTGCTCGGCTACGCGGCGTCCATGGCCCTCATGGCGACGACGATCACGACCGGCATTGCCGGCCTGCTCCCCGCGTTCGCCGTCTACCCCGCGCTGGTGGCCTCGCGCTGCGTGTTCGCCGTCTTGGGCTCGGGCACGGGTCCGGCGGCCCAGGCCTACATCGCCGACCGTACCACCGCGGCCGACCGGCCTTCCGGGATGGCGGCGCTCGGTGCCGCCACTGGAGTGGGCGAGACGCTCGGGCCGGCGATCGGCGCGGCGCTCGCCATCCTGGGCCTCACCGCACCGCTCTACTGCGCTGCCGTGCTGGCGGTCGGCAGCGCGGCGCTCATCTGGCGCATGCTGCCCGAGACCGAGGCGCCGCAGGCGACCGCGGCCCCGCCGCGGCGGAGCCGCTGGCACGTCGACCGCCGGCTGTGGCCGTTTCTCGCGCTGGCGACGGCGCTCCAGGCGACGCGCGCCACGACCGTCATCACGCTGGCGCTCTTCCTCCAGGACCTGCTCGGGCTCACCGCCACGGAGGCCGCCCGCCAGGCCGGCTTGCAGTTCGTGGTGCTCGCGGGCGCGGGACTCGTGGCGCAGCTCGTGATCGTGCAGCGGCTGCGTCCGTCGGCCCGCACGATGATCGCGGTCGGCGCGCCGCTCAGCACGCTGGCCTTCGCCACGCTGGCGCTGGCCCGCGATGCCACGGGATGCGCCGTGGCGCTCGGCATGCTGGGGCTGGGGCTCGGGCTCGTGCGTCCCGGCACCACGGCGGGGGCGTCGCTCAGCGCCGGCGCGCACGAGCAGGGCCACGTGGCGGGCGTGCTGGGCGGGCTCTCCGTGATCGGCAACGTGGTCGGGCCGGTGGTGGGCACGAGCCTCTACGAGCTCCAGCCGATTGCGCCCTACGTGCTGAACACCACGTTGATGGCCGCGGCCACCGCCTACGCGCTCTCGCACCCGATCGTGCGCGCGCTTCGCCGCTGAGTCGGGCCAAGCCATTCCGTTCACAGCGATTGCCGCGGCTTTCGGGGCGCGGCACGCACACGGCATGCTCGCGCGCGTCCGCTCCGGCACGCTATGCGGCGTCGACGCGCTGGTCGTGGACGTCGAGGTCGACGTGTCGTCGGGCCTGCCGCAGACCACGACCGTCGGGCTGCCCGACGGCGCGGTGCGCGAGGGACGCGACCGCGTGCGCGCCGCGATCCGGAACTCCGGCTTCGCCTATCCCGCCCGGCGCGTGACGGTGAACCTGGCGCCGGCCGGCGTGCGGAAGGAAGGGGCGGCCTTCGACCTGCCGATCGCGCTCGGGGTGCTCGCCGCGGCCGCCGAGCCGCCGCTGCCCGAGCTGTCGTCGTGGTGCGTGCTCGGCGAACTCGGGCTCGACGGCCGCGTCCATCCCGTGCGCGGGGCGCTGCCGTGCGCGGCGGCGGCGCGCGCCGCGGGCCTCACGGGGCTGCTCGTTCCCGAGGCGAACGCGGCCGAGGCCGCG
>DATMAZ010000103.1:0-13868 GCA_035559675.1 Candidatus Limnocylindria bacterium | reverse complement strand
CGGGCTTCGGCTACGATCCCGTCTTCCGCTCGACGGAGCTCGGCTGCACGTTCGCCGAGGCCACGGCCGAGGCGAAGCGGCGCGTCAGCCACCGAGCGCGCGCGATGCGCGCGCTCGGCCGGCGGCTCGCCGCGGGCTCATGAGCCGCGGCGGCGCCGCGCCTCCTCCACGACGACGGGCCCGAGATCGTACGCCACCCAGAGCGCGCCGTTCGTCGTGTAGTGCAGGTGATCCTTGCGCAGCCGGCCGGGGCGCCCCGGAATCTTCTCCATGAACCGGCGCCTCGGGCAGCTCTTCCTGAAGAGGTCGAAGATACGGACGACGTCGGGGCGCGTGCGGCGGAGCTGCACCAGTGTGTGCTCGTTGAACCGCAGCACGCGTCTCGGGTCGAGGCTGCCGATGGCAGCCAGCGGGAGACGGGGCGAGACGGGTGGGCCCGTGCACGGTGTCGTCAGCCAGACGACGCGCGCGCCGCGCGTGGCCAGTACGTCGGCCGCAGCTTGGAGCTCGCCCAGCAGCCAGGCGTCGAACTCCGGAGCGCCCGGGGCTAGCGTGCGGCCGCCCCATTCGGGCCGCTGGCGATCGACGATCTCGAGCGGACCGGTGTGTACCACCACGACGTCCGGGTCGAAGCGCTCGACGGCCGCCGCCCAGTACTGCGGCCAGTTCGCACAGTGCTCCTTCAGCTGAATAAACTTGTCGGCGGCTGGCCGCGTGCCGCCGCGGCCGATCGCGCAGGCGCTCCATCCGAGATTCCAGACCGCGAGCGGCGTGCCGCTTTGCTTGGCCCATAGCCAGAGGCCCGTCCCCATGTCGCCGGCGACGGAGTCGCCGACGACCAGCACGCGCAGCGGGGAAACGCCGTCCACCGGCGTGACCGACGGCATGCGGCCCATGCTGAGCTCGGCGAGTGTCGCGGTGAGATCCACGCTCGCGACCGACTGGCGCGTCGTCCACATTGTGGCGGCGACGAGACAGGCGGCAGCGCCGGCGGCTGCCGGCCACAGTCCCGCTCGCAGCACGCGCCCGCTGCGGATCGGCCACTCGACCAGCGCGTAGGACGCCGCGGCGAGCGCGATCGTCACCGACACGCGAAGCGCGACGAGCGCACCGAGTGCGAGCCCCGTGCGCTCGGCATCGAGCCAGAGGAACACCGGCCAGTGGTAGACGTACACGCCGTACGAGATGCGGCCGAGCCGGCGAAGTGGCTCGAAAGAGAGCACGCGCGCGACGAGCGTCGGCCGCACCGCCGCGTGTAGCAATGCCGCGGTGGCGACCCCGTAGGCGGCGAGCCCGCCGCGGTCGAGCGCCGGCGAGTTCTCGTGCAGGACGACGACGGCCGCCACGGACGCCGCGAGCGCGGCCATCCCGCCCGCCTCGGTGAGCGCGCGCGACGGCGGCCGCCACTCGGGCCGCGCCATCCACAGGGCCAGCAACGCGCCGACGAGCAGCTCGGGTGCGCGCGTGTCAGTGCCATAGTAGACGCGCGCCTGCGAGGCGCCGCTCGCCGCGAGCAGCACGCCGTCGAGCACGGTGAGGAGCGCGAGGGCGGCGAGCGGCACGGCGAGCCCGGCCACCAGCCGCGGGCGGAGCCGCCAGAGGCCCAGCACGAGGAGGGGGTAGACGAGGTAGAACTGCTCCTCGATCGAGAGGCTCCAGAAGTGCTGAACGGGCGAGGGGTCCTCGAAGATGGCGAAGTACGACTGCGCCGTCTGCATGAAGCGCCAGTTGGAGACGTAGGCGAGGGCGGCGAGCACGTCGCCGCGGAGCCGACCCAGGGTCTCGGGCGGGGTGGCAGACGGCGCCAGCACGAGCACCAGCGCGAGGCCGAGCAGGCTCGCCGGCATGAGCCGGCGGAAGCGGCGGGTCCAGAAGCGGCGGAGATCGATGCGGCCGGCGGCGGCCAGGTCGGCGAGCAGAAGCCGCGTGATGAGAAAGCCGGAGAGCGTGAAGAAGGTGGAGACGCCGAGAAAGCCGCCGGCCGCGCCGGGAATCTCGGCGTGGAAGAGCAGCACGGCGGTGACGGCGAGCGCCCGGATGCCGTCGAGCGCGGGATGGTAGGCCGCGTCGGCACGCATACGAAGCACGGAACCTTCGCGTCATCGGGACACGAAGTAAAGGAGGGCGCCCGACGGCCGCTCACATTGCGTCGTTCCGCGGATGCATGTTACGAAGGCTCCGCCATGGATTGCCGGGGCGTAGCGCAGCCAGGTAGCGCACCTGCCTTGGGAGCAGGGGGTCGGCCGTTCAAATCGGCTCGCCCCGACCATTCTCGCCTGCGCCAGTAGCTCAGGTGGATAGAGCGGCGGCCTTCTAAGCCGTAGGTCAGGGGTTCGAATCCCTTCTGGCGCGTGCCCGGACGAGGAAAGCAGCGGTGAGTGTAGCTCAGTTGGTAGAGCACCGGATTGTGGCTCCGGTGGTCGGGGGTTCGAATCCCCTCACTCACCCCATTTCCTTTTCCATGGCTCGATGCTAGATGCGCCGTTCCTCGAGCAATCGGGTACGGGCCGCTAGCTCAGTTGGTTAGAGCAGCTGACTCTTAATCAGCGGGTCCGGGGTTCGAGTCCCTGGCGGCCCATTCCCCGATGTCTGTGGCTGGTTGGGGGCCCCACGCGTGTTCGGCTGCTAGTGTGGGTAGTGTCCCCGGAGGTGGTGGAAATCACGTAGTCGCCGCCGCGTGAAAAAAGAGCGGCCATCGCGCATCTTCTCCGCTGCCCGTCCCGCAAAGACGACAGACGAAGGAGGAGGGGGGATGTCCCGCTCGCTGTTGAACGCCGGGTGAGCGGCGGCTCCGTTGAGCGGCTCCTATGCGACCTCCTTCCTGCTGTCCACCGTCCCGCGGTCGAGTTCGCGAACGAGCGCAGCGAGATCACGATGGCCGCGGAGTCGCCGGAAGCTCCGCGTGGCTTCGCGCAAGCCAGCAGCGATCCAGCGGACGAGCATGCGGCCGTTCCGCCACCGGCGGACGTGACGGACGAAAATGGCCGACACGGCCGTTGAGGTTCTCGATCGCGTTCGTGCTGCGGAGCGTGCGGTAGAGCGCGCCAATGACGCCGAGCCGCTGGAGGGTGAGCGTGTCGTCCAAGCCTTCGCGGAGGGACGCGGTCGCGGCCGGGGGGGGGGGCGAGCCCGGTCGCGAGCTGCAGGCGACAGCGCTTGGCGAGGGCGGCATCTGCGAGCCCATATGCCTCGTTGAGCACGCGGCGCACGCGCGGGCGCATCGTCTCGGGCGCATCGTCTCGGGGAGATACTCGAGGACGTTCCGCCGCGTGTGGACTTGGCAGCGCTGGACGATCGCCGTCGTCCCGCACGTCTCCCGGATGGCCTTGCGGAGCCCGCTCCCGCCGTCGATCACGAAGAGGATCGCCTGGTCGAGCTCGAGGCCGCGCTCGCGCAGATCGGTGAGGAGCGCCTTTGAGGGTGCGGGCGTCAAGGGGATCGCGGCGCGCGGCGTCGGCGAACCTGGGGAGCTCGAGCTCGTCGCCGTCGACACTGCGGGCACGCAGGCGCGGCACGAGGATGCGGCGGCCGCCGAGCGTGACCTCACCCGCTGTCTGGCCGTGCCGGTACGCGCGGCGATCGGGGTTGGGCACGTTCTTCGGCCCGCACAGCCGCGCGCGATCCTGTTCCATCATCGTGCGCAGGTACCTCCGCGCCAGCTTCGGAAGTGACGGGCCTGTTCGAGGCTGCGTGAGCGAATGGCCGGCCACGAAGGCGCGGCGGGTACTCGCCGGCCTCCTTCGGATCGGTTGTGACGAGATCGGACCACGGATGCTGGCGCGAACCGCTCGCCGTACTGGCCTCTCACCCGGCAACCTCTGACCGTCTTGGAGTTGCCCCGGTCTTGTGGACACATCCCCGCTTGGGGGAGACGAGTCCACGATGCCGAAGAGTCATGCGCCATAGCCGCGCGAGTTTCGGCGGCAGATGGTCGGAAGCTCCGCCGCGAAAACAAGATCCTCCGCGAAGAAAGGAAGATCCTGAAAAAAGCCGCGGCCTGGTTCGCTCGGGAGACCGGCTCGATATCACCGAAGGATCCCCTTCCTTCAGGATGGCCAGGAATCGCCACTCGGCCTGAGGCCGCCAACACTTGCCCACCCACGAAACCGGGGGAACTCCAGGTAGGCTAGCCGGCCGATGGGCGTCCTCTCTTCGGCGGTGGTCTGCGCCATCCGCGCGCGCGGCAACGCCACCGGGTCGGGCCCTGGCCGCCCGGTGCTGCCCAGCCCTCTTCCTCGGCTCTCCTGTGCCACGCTTCCCCATGGCGTATTCCTCCGGAACAGGGCGTGTTACCCCACTGTGGAAAAATACGTTTTTTCCTTTCCACAACCGAATCCGCACCGAACGGGACGCCCCCCCGGGTTGTCGGCAAGGTCGTCGCGGCGGTATAGAAAAGGCATTGACAGGTCGCTCGCGGCCGGCGTAACGGAGAACAGCGGTAGCGCAACGGTCATCGCTGCCGTTACGAAGGGGGACCTACCGATGTCAAACCCTCGTGGCGCCCGTTCCACACCCCGTTGGCCTGCTGTTGCCTGCGGCCTCGCCGGTGTTCTTGCCGTGCTCGGGGTGCTCTATCGCATCGCAACGGTCGGCGCCGCGCCGATTAGCCGGCAGACGGCGATGGGCATGGTCGGCTACGTCGACCCGCAGACCGGCCGAGTCGCCGCACCACCCGACGACGTCGTCGCCGACGTGAGCGCGCAAGCGGCGCAGGCATCTAGGCGCCTGGTCGTGCGGCGGGGCACCACCGCCGGGGGCGGCATCCTGGTGGAGGGCGTCCCCATGATGCAGATGACCGCGACCGTCGGCGCGGATGGTCGTGTGAGCGGCCACTGCGGAACCCGGCCATGACCCGCTCGCTGCCGCGCCTGCTGGTCACGGCGGCGCTGCTGGCCCCGGTGGCTGCGTACGCGACCGCCACCATCGTCGTGGTCAACAACGACGGCGCGGGCGAGGGATTCAACGACCCCACCCCCGTGGCGCCCGTCGGCGGCAATCCCGGCACGACGCTCGGCGCCCAACGGCTCAACGCCGTCCAGCATGCCGCGGACATCTGGGGCGGGCTGCTCGACAGCGCGGTGGCCATCATGGTGAACGCCAGCTTCGACGACCTCGCGTGCTCGAGCGGGGGGGCCGTCCTCGGCCTGGGGAGTGCGCACACGGTCATCAAGGACTTCACCGGCGCGCCGTTGCCAAGCACCTGGTACCCGATCGCGCTCGCGAACTCGCTCGCCGGGATCGACCTCGACCCCGGCGTCGACGACATCGACGTGTCCTTCAACAAGAGCGTGGGCTTCGGCTGCGCACTGCCGGCCGGCATGTACCTCGGCCTCGACGCCAACCCGCCCGGCAGCGACATCGACCTCGTCACCGTGGCACTCCATGAGCTGGGCCACGGCCTGGGCTTCTTTACACTCGTCGACGTTCCCTCGGGGACCAAGTTGCTCGGCTTCGACGACGCGTTCATGCAGCTTCTGGAGGACCACAGCCTGGGCTTCCTCTGGCCGTCGATGACCGATGCTCAGCGCGCCGCCTCGGCGAAGGATAGCGGCGACCTCCATTGGACCGGTGCCAGCGTGGTCGCGCTGGGCGGCTTTCTCGCCGCCGGCCGCGACGGCGGCAGTGGCCACGTGCAAATGTTCGCGCCCTCCGCGGTGTCGGCATCGTCGGTGAGTCACTGGGACGCGGCACTCGTGCCGGACGAGATCATGGAGCCGGTGCTGACGGGCCCGAACCACAACCCCGGCCTCGCCGTCCCGTTGCTGCAGGACATCGGCTGGAGCGCGAGCCTCGCATCGTCGACGACCTCTACCTCCACGACCACGTCCACCAGCACCACCACAATCATCGCAGCTTGCAGTCCGACGGCGCTCGGCGGCTGCGTTGCGCCCACCAAGGCCGTCGTGCTGGTGAAAGAGACGAGCCCCGGCAACGAGAAGGTGAAGGTCGTGTTAAAGCAGCTCGTCTCTTCGATCGCGCAGAGCCAGTTCGGGGATCCGGTGGCTGGGACGAGCCAGTACAACCTCTGCCTCTACGACGACACCGGCGCGCTTGTCGCCGATCTCAACGTCAACAAGGCCGGCGAGTTCTGCGGCACGGCACCGTGCTGGAAGGCGATTTCGACGCTCGGCTACAAGTACATCGACAAGGCGACGACGGCCGCCGGGGTCGCCAAGATCGTCGCCAAGGGCGGCGACGCGGCGGAAGGGAAGGTGATCGTCAAAGCCGCGAACAATGCGGCGCTAGGCCAGGCGAATCTGCCGACCGGCATCGCGGCCCTCCTCCTCGGCGATACGCAAGCCACAGTGCAGATCGTCGTCGACGACGGCGACTGCTTCGGCCAGACCGTCACCAACGTGAAGAAGGCGGACGGGCTCCTCTTCAAGGCGCTGGCGCCGTGAGCCTCGTGGCTAAGACGCCGGATCCGGCTTCGCGTCCGCCAGCCGGTGGCGCTTCACCGTGGTCGCCGCGGCGTCGAACGCGCGCCTGACGTGCTGGCGGTAACGCGCGGCCTCGGGGGCATCGAGCCAGCCAGCCAGCTCCCAGAGCGTGAGGGCGCGCTCCCAGGCCGCTCCGGTGGTCGGGACTGCGACGGGCTCCATGGGTTTGTGTTTCTCGCGCAGGCGCCGGTAGGCGGCGGCCAGCTGACGCAGCACCAGCTCCCGCAGCGTGAGCTGCCCGGTGCACCACCGGTCGAGAGCGGCTTGTGCGGCGTGCTGCGCCGTCGCCTCGCTGGCGAACTCGCCCGGGACATCGACCCGCAGGCGTGAGGCTTGGTCGCCGGCGTGCTCGTTCAGCTCGAGTTGCGCCGTCCAGCGGTCGGCCACCTGACGGATGACGATGCGGCCGCCGCGGGCTATCGGGCGGGTCGTTTGTTCCATGGATCGCGTCCCTGGGCAGATAGGTCGGCACATCTTGGCCTCGGCTTAAGCGACGCGCGCAGCCGTCCGGTGCTGCCCGCGTCTCGTGCTGGGAGAGCCCGACCCAGGCGGAGCGCGCGCCAGCAGTCGACCCGCCGCGCTACGTCAGCTACAGGAGGAGGGGATGCTGTTGCCCGCGACTCCGCGCTCGAAGTCGGCTGCACTCCGCGCGGTTGCGAACGGGCTCGAGAAGCTGGCGGGAAACCTCTCCTGGAGCTGGCACCGGCAAGCCCGCGCGTTGTTCAAGTCGCTCGATGAGGTCGGCTGGCGCCGCTGCCGCCACAATCCGGTCGTGTTTCTGCGGCAGCTCCCACCCGAGCGGCTCGAGCGCGCCGCCGCCGATCCCGCGTTTCGCGCCGAGCTCGATCGCGTGCTCGCCTGGGTCGCGAGCGAGCAGTCGAACGAGCTTACCTGGTTCGGCCAAACGTGGCCCGAGCTGCGCGAGCGGCCGGTCGCGTATTTCTGCGCGGAGTTCGGGCTCCACAACTCCGTGCCGATCTACTCCGGCGGTCTCGGCGTGCTCGCGGGCGACCACTGCAAGGCGGCCTCCGATCTGGGTGTCCCGCTGGTGGCGCTCGGCCTCTTCTACCAGAAGGGATACTTCGACCAGAGCATCCGGCTGGACGGCTGGCAGGAGGACGGCGATCAGACGGTCGATCCGACGTCGATCCCGGTGACGCCGCTTAGGGGCATGGGGGGAGCGCCGTACCTCGCCGTGATCGACACGTTCGGGCGTCCGGTGCACGTGCGCGTGTGGGCGATCCGAGCCGGCCGCGTGCCGATCTACCTGATGGACACGACGCTCGAGGAGAACCATCCCGACGACCGCGGGCTGCTGAACAGGCTCTACGGCGAGGGCGAGAGCCTGCGGCTGCGCCAGGAGTGGATCCTCGGGGCGGGCGGCGTGCGGGTGCTGCGCGCGGTTGGCGTCGAGCCGGCCGTCTGGCACGCGAACGAAGGGCACGCGGCGTTCATGCTCATCGAGCGGGTGCGGGAGCTGGTCGCCGCCGGCGAGCGTTTCGAGGACGCGCTCGCCGCGGTGCGCGCGACCTCCGTCTTCACCACGCACACGCCGGTGGCCGCCGGGCACGACAACTTCGCCGCCGCCGACGTGCTCGCCTGCACCGGGCCGATCTGGGAGGAACTCGGCATCACGAAAGAGCAGCTCGTGGGGCTCGCCCGCCATCCGGGCCGCGACGGCAGCCGCTTCGACATGACGGCGCTCGCCATCCGGCTCTCGCGCCACGTAAACGGCGTCTCGCGTCTCCACGGTGCCGTCTCCCGCACCATGTGGCAGGCGCTCTGGCCGGAGCGCGCCGCCGACGACGTGCCGATCGGGGCGATCACCAACGGCGTGCACACGGCGACCTGGATGGCGAACCAGGTGATGGAGCTGCTCGACCGCCATCTCGGCCAGGAGTGGTGGACCCGGCTCGACGACTCGGCACAGCTCGAGCGCATCGCGACGCTCGACGACCTCGCGCTGTGGTGGGTACACCTGCTGCTGAAGGAGAAGCTCCTCTCCTTCATGCGCGAGGACGCTCGGCGCCGCTTCGCCGACGATTGGAAGGACGCGGCGCACGTGGTCGGCGCGGGCGTGCTGTTCGACCCCAACGCCTTCACGATCGGCTTCGCGCGCCGGTTCGCCACCTACAAGCGGGCCAACCTGATCTTCCGGGATCCCCAGCGGCTGCACCGGCTGCTGGTCGACCCGCGCCGTCCGGTGCAGCTGGTGGTCGCCGGCAAGGCGCACCCCGCCGACACGCCCGGCAAGCAGGTGCTGCAGAGCGTCTACGGGTTCACGCACGATCCGTTCTACGAGGGCCGTGTGGCGTTCGTGGAGGACTACGGCATGTACCCGGCGCACCTCCTCGTGCAGGGCGTGGACCTGTGGCTCAACGTTCCGCGCGTGCCGCTCGAAGCCAGCGGCACGAGCGGCATGAAGGCGGCGCTCAACGGGGTCCCGCAGCTCTCTACCTGCGACGGCTGGTGGGCGGAGGGATGGGACGGCACCAACGGGTGGACCATCCCGCGCGCTCCCGAGCACTTGACCCCGGAGGAAGCCGACGCGCATGACGCCGAGGAGCTCTACCGGCTGCTGGAGCAAGAGGTGGTGCCGCTGTACTACGATCGCGACGAGCGTGGCGTCCCCGTGGCGTGGGTCGAGCGGATGCGCAACGCGCTGCGCGTGGCGGTGACGCAGTTTACGGCCCACCGCATGCTCCGCGAATACACCGAGCGCTACTACGTGCCCGCGATGCGAGCCGACTCCGGTGCCGACGTCCCGCCCAGCGCCTAACGGAAACTCGCGGCAGGCTGGGGTGCGCGCCCCGGCGCCCCCCATGCGGCTCGCCGACGGTACGCCCGTCGGCGTCGCCCATCTCTCCGCCGAGTACGCGCCGTTTGCGCGCACCGGCGGGCTCGCCGAAGCCGTGGAAGGCCTCGCCCGCTACCAGGCGCGCGCCGGCGTATCGACGCTCGCCGTCATGCCGCTCTACCGGAGCGCGCGCGAGCTCGCCGGGCCGCTCGCAGCCGTCGGCGACCCGTTCGAGGTGGAGCTCGACGGCCGCCGCGAGACCTTCTGCGTCTTCCGGCAGGCGGACGCGACGGACGGCCCACGGATCTTCTTCCTCGAGCACGCCCCCTTCTTCGATCGCGCCGGCATCTACGGCGAGGCCGGCGTCGACTATCCTGACAACGCCGAGCGCTGGGCGTTTTTCTCGCGCGCCGCGCTCGCAGCACTGCCGCGGCTCACCCCCGGCCCGGTGCTGCTGCACGCGCACGACTGGCACACGGCGCTGGCGCTCGTCTATCTGCGCGTCTACCACCGCGGCGACCCGTGGTACGACGCCATGCGCACCGTGCTCTCGGTGCACAACGCCGGCTACCAGGGGCACTATCCGCCCTCGATGTGCCAGACGCTCGGCATTCCGCGCGCGTTGTTCAACTGGCGGCGGCTCGAGTGGTACGGGCAGCTGAACGTGCTGAAGGGCGGGCTCGTCTTCGCCGACGCGGTGGTGACCGTGAGCCCGCACCACGCCCGCGAGCTGTGCACGCCCGAGGGCGGGTTCGGCCTGCACGGCGTGTTCACCTGGCTCGGGCCGCGGTTCGTCGGCATTCTGAACGGCATCGACCAGCGTACGTGGGATCCGTCCACGGACGAATTCATCGCGGCCCGCTACCGGCGCACCGACCTCGGGCCGAAGGCGCTCTGCACGCGGGCCGCGCGGGAGCAGTTCGGGCTGGAGCAGCGCGACGGCATCCCGCTCTTCGTCATGGCGGCCCGCCTGGTGACGCAGAAGGGTATCGAGCTCATCCTCGCCGACCGCGAGCTGTTCGGGCTGCGGGCGCAGTTCGCGTTCCTCGGCTCGGGCGAGCGGCGCTTCGAGCAGGCGCTGCACGAGCTGGCGGTGGCGTATCCGGGCCGCGTGGTCGTCGAGACCCGCTTCAGCGACCGGTGTGAGCACGAGCTCATGGCGGCGGGCGACTTTCTCCTGATGCCGTGCCAGTACGAGCCGTGCGGCCTCACGCAGATGCGCGCGCAGCGGTACGGGGCGCTTCCGGTGGTGCGCCGCGTCGGGGGGCTCGCCGACACCGTCGAGGATGGCGTCACCGGCTTCGTGTTCGACGAGTACGCGGCGGAGCCCCTGCTGGGCGCGGCGCTGCGCGCGGTCGACGCCTGGAGCGACCCGACGGAGCGCGACCGGTTGCGCCGCGACGCCATGCAGCGCGACTTCGGCTGGGAGCGGTCTGCGGAGCGGTATTTCGACCTCTACGGGCGCGTGCTGGCGGGCGAGATCGCGGTGTCGCTCTGATGCACTTCGTGCTCACGCTGCACAGCCATCTGCCTTGGGTGCTGCATCACGGCCGCTGGCCGCACGGCAGCGACTGGCTGTGCGAGGCGGCGACCGACACCTATCTGCCGCTGCTCGAAGCGCTCGACCGCCTCGAGCGCGAGGGCACGCCGTCGCCGCTCACGATCGGCGTGACCCCGGTGCTCGCCAACCAGCTCGGACACCCCGACTTCGACTACGAGCTCGAGGCGTTCGTGGCGCAGCGGCTCGAGGCCTGCGACGAGGCGGAGTGGACGCTCGAGGCGACCGGCGAGACGCATCTCCTCCCGCTCGCCCACTACTGGCGCGCCC
The DNA here is from genome assembly GCA_035559675.1 of Candidatus Limnocylindria bacterium. Classification (GTDB taxonomy): domain Bacteria; phylum Desulfobacterota; class Binatia; order DP-6; family DP-6; genus DATMAZ01. Next base: position 2,803 of record DATMAZ010000103.1, on the reverse strand, counting down.
GGCTGGAACGCCTGGGCCGTGTGCTCGAGCGCACCGACGGCGGTATCACCGGCGCGCTCGCCCGGCACGCCCGGGCCGGGCGCATCGAGCTCATCTCGTCCGCGGCGACGCACGGCTTCCTGCCGCTGCTCCGCCGGCCGGAGAGCGTGCGGCTGCAGCTGCGGCTTGGCCGGCGCGAGCACCGTCGCATCTTCGGCCTCGATCCCGCCGGCTGCTGGCTGCCGGAGTGCGCCTACCGCGCCGGGCTGGAGCAGGTGGTGCGCGACGCCGGGTTCGACTTCTTCTTCGCCGACGCGCACATGGCGCTGGCCGGCCGCTCGCTCGGGCTCTACGGCGAGCACTTCGCGGGCGGCGTGCGCAGCGCCGACGACGAGCCGCGGGACGTGGTGTCGTTGCGCAGCCCCTACCGCGTCTACGCGCTGCACCCGGAGGTGGGTGCGCCCGTCGCCGTGTTCGTGCGCGATCCCACGAGCTCCCGCCAGGTCTGGTCGCGCCACCAGGGCTATCCCGGCGACGCCGCCTATCTCGAGTTCCACAAGATCCGCTGGCCTGGTGGACTGAAGCTCTGGCGCGTCACCGACCCGCGCGTCGATCTCGGCGCCAAGCAGCCGTACGATCCGAACGTGGCGCGGGCGCGCGCGTACCGCCATGCGGCCGACTTCGCGGCGGTGCTCCGCACCGTGCGCGACACGGCGGCGCCGCTCGGGGGTGAGTTGATCGCGACGCCGTTCGATACCGAGCTGTTCGGCCACTGGTGGTACGAGGGGGTGGACTTCCTCGGCGACCTCTATCGGGCGCTCGACGACCAGACCGCCGTCCGCCCCGCGACCGCGCGCGAGCACTTGGTCGGCGGCGGCGAGCGCGAGGCCATCGAGCTCGCCGAGGGCTCGTGGGGCGCCAACGGCGACTTCAGCATGTGGATGAACCCGGAGACCGAGTGGACGTGGACGCGGCTCTGGTCGCTCGAGGAGCGGTTCTGGCGCACCGCCGCGCGCGAGCGCGGCGCCGACGGCAGGCGCCGTCCCGCGCTGGTGCAGGCCGCCCGCGAGCTGCTGCTGGCGCAGGCGTCCGACTGGCAGTTCGTCATCTCTACGGGCGCGGCGGGCGACTACGCCGAGCGGCGCTTCCGCGGCCACTGCGACGCGCTGGCCGCGCTGCTCGACGCCATCGACGGCGGGGATGCCGAGGCCGCGGCCCGGCTGGCCGACGACTACGCGCAGCTCGACGACTGCTTCCCGGATCCGTGGCCGGCGGTCGTCGACGCGCTCGGCGGGTGAGCGGGCGTGTCCCATTCGGTCGTTATCCACGCCCATCTCTACCAGCCGCCGCGCGAGGATCCGTGGACGGGCACGATCCCGCCGGAGCCGGGCGCGGCGCCGTTCCACGACTGGAACGCGCGCATCACGCACGAGTGCTACCGTCCGCTCGCGCCGTTGTTGGCGCGGCTCAGCTTCGACGTCGGCGCCACGCTCGCCGACTGGCTGGCCAACGAAGCGCCCGACGTCCTCGCCGCCATGGTCGCGGCCGATCGCGCCAGCATCGAGCGGCTCGGGCACGGCAACGCGCTCGCCATGCCGTATCACCACGTGATCCTGCCGCTCGCCTCGCGCCGCGACAAGGAAGTGGAGGTGCGCTGGGGCATCCGCGATTTCGAGCGGCGGTTCGGGCGCGCGCCGGAGGGCATGTGGCTGCCGGAGACCGCGGTCGACCTCGAGACGCTCGACGTGCTCGCCGCGGCGGGCATCGCGTTCACCATCCTGGCGCCGCACCAGGTGGAGCGCGCGCCGTTGTTCGGCGCCCCGGGCGTGGTCCGTACCAGCGCCACGCGGCGGATCGCGGTGTTCTGCTACGACGGGGCGCTCTCACACGGGGTCGCGTTCGGCGCGCTGATCAAGCACCCGACCGCCTGGTATCAGCGCCTGCGGCTCCCGCCCGACGACGTGCGGGCGGCGAAGGTCGTCGGCATCGCGACCGACGGCGAGACCTACGGGCACCACCACGCGAAGGGCATAGAGACGCTCACCCAGGTGCTCGACCGCCTTTCCGCGGCAGACGTGCGGCTCGACAACTATGCCGCCGTGCTCGCCCGGAACCCGCCGCGGCAGTTCGTGCGCCTGGTGGAGAACACCTCGTGGAGCTGCGCCCACGGCATCGAGCGCTGGCGCGCCGACTGCGGCTGTCGCTTGGTGGAGGGCACGCAGCAGGCCTGGCGCGGCCCGCTCCGCCAGGGCCTCGACGAGCTGCGCGCCGAGGTCGATCGGCTCCTCGCCGCCTGGGGGCTCACCACGCCGAGCGACCCCGATGCGTGCCGCACGAGCCTGCCGCTCGACTGGCACGCGCGCCGCATGTTCTCGTCCTGCGGCTGGTTCTTCGACGATCTGGCCGGCATCGAGGCGCGCATCTGCCTCGCGCACGCGGTGCGCGCGATCGAGCTCACGGGCGGCGAGCGCGGGCGGCTGCTGGCGGGGCTGCGCGAGCGCCTGGCGGCCGCCGCGTGCAACGATCCGGCGGCCGGCACGGGCGCCGACGTGCTCGACGACGTGGTAGCGCGCCATCTCGCGGGGGGCGGCCGTGGCTGAGCAGCCGGCGGTGCTCTACGCCTTCGGGATCCACCTCCACCAGCCCGTCGGCAACTTCGACGGGGTCTTCGCCCAGCACCTCGCGGAGGTCTACCGGCCGTTGCTCGACGCGTTCGAGCGCGGCGGGGCGCTGCCGGCGACGATCCACGTCTCGGGGCCGCTGCTCGACTGGCTCGAGCGGTGGGCCGGCGACTGGCTCGACGCGCTCGGGCGGCTGGTCGCCG
>DATMAZ010000102.1:0-3556 GCA_035559675.1 Candidatus Limnocylindria bacterium | reverse complement strand
GCCGGCGCCGGCGCTGCGGCCCGCACCGCCGCCTTCGCCGCGGCCGCCGAGGAACTGCACGCGCTGCGCGATCACCTCGGTGATGTAGCGCTTGTTGCCGTCCTTGTCGTCATACTGGCGCGAGCGGATGGAGCCCTCGAGGAACACCTGGCGACCCTTGGACAGGTACTGGCCGCAGGTCTCCGCCTGCTTCCCCCAGACCACCACGTTGTGCCACTCGGTGCGTTCCTGGCGCTGGCCGTCCTGGTCGGACCACACCTCGCTGGTGGCGACGGGGAAGCGCGCCACGGCGCGTCCGCCCGGCGTGAACCGCACCTCGGGATCCTTCCCGAGATTTCCGATGAGCAGCACTTTGTTGAGCGACATGGCGCCGACGATAGTCGCGGCCGCCCGGTGGAGTCAACGCAGCGCAGCGGAACGTTCCGCCTCCATTGACCGCTGGAAACCCCCTGGGTAAACGAGATCGAGGTGTCGGGAGCCGGGGCGATGGGGTGCCCGTGAACGGACTGCGCGTGGTGCCGCTCGGTGGGTTGGGAGAGATCGGCCTCAACCTGCTTGTGCTGGAGACGCCGGACGCCGCCGTCGCGGTGGACTGCGGGGTCATGTTCCCCGACGAGCAGATGCTGGGCGTGGACGTCGTCATTCCGGACGTCAGCTATCTCCGCAGCATTCGCGACCGCTTCCGCGGCATCTTTCTCACGCACGGCCACGAGGACCACATCGGCGCGCTGCCCTACGTGCTGTCCGAGTTCGACGTGCCGGTCTACGGCACGCCGCTCACGCTCGGCTTCGTGCGCGAGCGGCTGCGGGAGCACGGGCTGTCGCGCGATCTCCGCCCGCTCGCGCCGGGTCAGGTGGCGTCGGCGGGCCCGTTCGCGGTCGACCCGTTCGTGATGACGCATTCCATCCCGGACGCGGTGGGCCTCGCCGTGCGCACGCCGTTCGGGACGGTCGTGCACACCGGCGACTTCAAGATCGATCAAACGCCGCTCGACGGCCGGCTCCCGGACCTGGCGCGCCTGGCGGCGCTCGGCGAGGAGGGCGTGCTGCTGCTGCTCTCCGATTCGACCAACGTCGAGCACGCGGGCGTCACGCCGTCGGAGCGCACGGTGGGGGCGTATCTCGACACGCTGTTCGCCGAGGCCAAGGGCCGCATCGTGGTGACGACCTTTTCGTCGCACATCCACCGCATGCAGCAGGCGATCGACCTCTCGGCGCGGCATGGGCGCAAGGTGGCGTTCGTCGGGCGCAGCCTGCTCGCGCACACCGCGGTGGCGCGGGAGCTGGGGCTGCTGCACGTGCGCGACGACCAGCTGATCGACCTGGCCGACGCCCGCAGCGTGCGTCCGCACGAGCTGACGCTGATTACGGCCGGGAGCCAGGCCGAAGCCGCCTCGGCGCTCGTGCGCATCGCCATGGACGCTCACAAACAGGTGCGGCTCGAGCCCGGCGACACGGTGATCCTGTCGTCGCGGGTGATCCCGGGCAACGAGCGCGCGATCGCGAACCTGGTGAACCACCTGTATCGCCGCGGCGCGATCGTGCACTACGGGCACGGCGCGCCGATCCACGTCTCTGGCCACGCCTCGCAGGAGGAGCTGAAGCTCGTGCTGAATCTCGTGCGGCCGCGCTACTTCGTGCCGGTGCACGGCGAGTACCGGCAGCTCGTGCGCCACAACCTGCTGGCGGCCGAGGTGGGCGTGCGCCCGGCGCACTGCCACTTGCTGGAGGACGGGGACGTGCTCGAGATCGACGCCCACGGCGCGCACCGCGCCGGGCAGGTGCCCGCCGGCCGCGTGTTTGTCGACGGCAAGGGCATCGGCGACGTCCACGACATCGTGCTGCGCGACCGCCGCCACCTCTCGGAGGGCGGCTTCGTGCTCGCCGTGATCGGCCTGGCGCAGCATTCCGGGGAGCTGGTGGCGGGCCCCGAGCTCATGACGCGGGGGGTCACGGGCGAGGAGACCGGGACGGAGGTCATGGAGGGCGCCCGGGCCGAAGTGCTGGCCGCGCTCGACGCCATGGACCCGGAGTCCCGGACCGACGCGGCCGAGGTGCAGAACGAGATCCGGCGCGCGCTCCGCCGCCATTTTCGCCGTCTGGACCGCCGGCCGGTCATCCTCCCCTTCGTGATCGAGATGTGATTAGCTAAGGGGCCGGCGGTTGGGTGGGGTGGATGATCACGATCGGCGATGCATGCGTGCTCGGGGTGGTGCAGGGGGTGACGGAGTTCCTGCCGATCTCGAGCGACGGGCACCTGGCGCTGCTGCACTGGCTGATCGCGCCGCTACCGCCGGCCGAGACGCTCGCCGTCGACGTCGGCCTGCACGCCGGCACGCTGGTGGCGACCATCGCGTACTTCCACCGGGACCTGCTCGGGCTGCTCGCGGCGCTGGGTCCGCGCGGGACGGGGACGTGGGAGCGACGCTGGATCCTGCTCTTGGCGCTCGGTAGCGTCCCGGCCGCCTGCATCGGGCTCCTCGCGAAGTCGGCCATCGAGCAGACCTTCACCTCGATGACCGTGGTGGGCGTGAGCTTTCTCGTGACCGGCCTGCTGCTCTACGCCACCCGGTTCGTGCGAGACGCCAGGCGGGGTGAGCGTGAGCTCGGCGCGCTCGACGCCATCGTCATCGGCACCTTCCAGGCCACCGCGCTGCTGCCGGGCATCTCGCGCTCCGGTACGACGATCGCCTCGGGCCTGCTGCGCCACCTGCGGGCCGACGTCGCCGCACGCTTCAGCTTTCTCCTCGGCATCCCCGCCGTGCTGGGCGCGCAGGTGCTGGAGCTGGGCGAGCTCCGCGCGCTCGATGCCGATATGCGGCAGGCCGTGCTGGTGGGCGCGCTCGTCGCCGGGGTCGTGGGGCTCGGTGCGATCTGGACGCTCATGCGCGTCGTCGCCTCGCGGCGCCTGCACTACTTCGCGTACTATCTCTGGCCGCTCGGCGCGCTCGTGCTGCTGGCAAACTGGGGAAAGGGGGCGTAGGCATGGCACGACGCCGCGCGACGCTGGAAGCCCGCTCGCTCATCCGCGAGGCGCAGGCCATCGTGGGCGGCGCGGTCGCGCTCTTCCTCGCGCTGGCGCTGCTCTCGTACTCGCCCGACATGCCGCACCACAACCTCGGCGGCCGGGTCGGCAACGCGATCGCCGACACCGCGCTGCAGGCGATCGGCATCGCCGCGTACCTGTTCCCGATCTACCTGGCGTTGCTCATGGCGAGCCTCTTCCGGGACGGCACCGAGGATCTCGGCACGCTGCGCGTGGCCGGCGCCGTGCTGCTGGTGGCGAGCGTGGCGGCGCTCGCCGGGCTGCTCTCGGGCGGGGCGCACGCGGCGCGCGGGGGCGGGTGGCTCGGCGGCTTCCTCGGCACGGCGCTCGGCGAGCTGCTGGGCGGGATCGGCGCGTTCGTGGTGCTGCTGATGCTCGCCGTGGTCGCGCTCGTGCTGTCGACCGGCGTGTCCGCCTTCGAGGCGGCCGAGCGGGCCTGGCGGTGGAGCCGCCAGACGGTCGCCTCGGCGTTCGACGCGTGGCGGGAGCGGCGGGCGTCGGCGGGACGGA
>DATMAZ010000101.1:0-3368 GCA_035559675.1 Candidatus Limnocylindria bacterium | reverse complement strand
CAGGCGCGCATCTTCGACGAGTCGCTCCCCACCGGTCTCCGCCTCTAGCGCGCGCGGCGGGGTGCGGCCGCGCGCTGGTCGGGGCCCGGCGCGTTTGGTAGGGGCGCCGCGTGACCGCGTCGCCGCCGCGCCCCCGCGTCGCCCTGGACCCCCCGCCGCCCGACACGCACATCACGGTGACGGCGGCCAACGTGCTCGGCGCGGCGGCCGTCTACCTGTACTTCACCTACCTCGATCCGGTGAGCGGCATCGCGCCCGACCCGATCGCGTTCCTGGTGGTCGTGGGCGGATTCGCCCTGGCGTCCTGGAGGATCTCCGAGCAGCTCTTCGGGCCCGCCGTCGACTGGTACGAACGGCTCCGGCGCGGGGCCGACGCGCAGGCCGTCCCCGTCGGCGTGCGGCGCCGGGCGCTCAACGCGCCGCTCATCAGCGCCGCGCTCACGCTCGGCACCTGGACGCTGGCGGGCATCTTCTTCGCGCTCCGGCAGCGCTGGCGCTCGCCGGAGCTGCCGGTCGCCAACGAGATCAGGCTCTTTCTCGGCATCGTGCTGGTGGGCGGCGTCACCACGGCGGCGATGACGTTCCTCATCTCGGAGTTTACCTGGCGCCGCCGCATCCCGGCGTTCTTCCCCTACGGCGAGCTCGATCGCGAGGGCGTGCTGCGGTTGCCGATCGTGGTCCGCCTCGGCGCCACGTTCATGCTGACGGCGCTCGTGCCGCTGGTCGTGCTGCTGGCGCTGGTCACCGGCGTGGGCGAGCGGATGAGCGGGCTCTTGCCGGTCGACCTCCAGCCGCTCTGGGGACGCTTCGTGTGGGCGCACGTCTACGTCGTGCTCGTCAACGCGGGTGCGGCCACCGTGATGGCGCTGCTCGTCGCGCGCTTCATCAACCGGCCGATCCAGGCGTTGCGGCTGGCCATGACCCGGGTCGAGGCGGGCGACTTCGCCGTGCGCGTGCCGGTGCGCAGCCTCGACGAGCTCGGCGAGCTCAACCAACACTTCAACTCGATGGTGGCCGAGCTCGAGCGCGGGGTGCGCAGCCGCGAGCTCTTCGGCCGCTACGTGAGCCCCGAGGTCGCGCAGGCGGCGCTCGAGCGCAACGTGGAGCTCGAAAGCCAGGTCGTGCTGGCGACGGCCATGTTCGTCGACCTCCGTGGCTTCACCGAGCTGTCGCGGCGGCTGCCGCCCGAGCAGATCGTCGAGATGCTCGGCGACTACTATGCCGTCGTCGAAGCGGAGTGCGAGCGGGAGCAGGGGACGATCACGCAGTTTCTCGGCGACGGCGTGGTGGTCGTGTTCGGTGGCCCGCTGCTCCCGGCCCCCGACCATGCCGTGCGCGCGGTGCGAGCGGCGGTGGCGGTGCAGCGCGTGCTGCGCGAGCGGCGGCGCCCCGACGGCGAGCCGCTCGAGGCGGGCATCGGTCTCTGCACGGGCTACATGATCGCCGGCAACGTGCGCGGCCGCTCGCGCGTGATCTACACGATCGTCGGCGACGCGGTGAACCAGGCGGCGCGGTTGCAGGTGAAGACGCGCGAGCTCGGCCGCCGCGTGCTGCTTACCGAATCGACCCGCGCGGCACTGCCCGATCCGCCCCCGGTCACGCTCACTCCGTGCGGCAAGGTCGCGCTGCGCGGCATCCTCGAGGACGTGGAGGTCTACGCCGTCGACGTCTGACGCCCGCAATACCGACTTGCCGGGGCCGCCGCCCCGCGGCATCTTCGAGCGTTCATGCTGAGTCTGTCCGGCATCTCCAAGGCGTTCGGCGGGCAGCAGGTGCTGAACGACGTGACCTGGGCCGTCTCCGACGGCTCGCGCGTCGGGCTCGCCGGGCCCAACGGCGCCGGCAAGTCGACGCTGCTTCGGATCCTGGCGAGCGAGATCGAGCCGGATCGCGGCACGGTGGCGCTGCCGAAGGGCGCGCGCGTCGGCTATCTGCCGCAGCACATCTACGGCGTGCGCGGCATCTCGGTGCGCGCGCAGGCGATGACCGCGTTCGCGGAGCTGCACGAGCTGGAGGCGCGCCGCGCGCATCTCGAGCACGAGCTGGCGACGGTCGATCCGAGCGATCCGCGCTACGCGGACGTGATGGAGCGCTACATGGCCGTGTGCGAGGAGTGGGAGCACCGCGGCCGCTACGACACCGAGGCCGAGGCCGAGACGGTGCTGCACGGCCTCGGTTTCGGCGACGAGGACATGGACCGCGACTGCGGCGAGCTGTCGGGGGGCTGGCAGATGCGCGTCGCGCTCGCCACGCTGCTGCTCAGACGGCCCGACGTGCTGCTGCTCGACGAGCCCACGAACTACCTCGACCTCGAAGCGCGCACCTGGCTCGAGGAGTTTCTCGTGGCCTATCCGGGCACGGTCATCCTGGTCGCGCACGATCGCTACTTCCTCGACGTGGCGGTCGACCACATCGCCGAGGTGCTGAACGGGCGGGTGACGGACTACCCGATGAACTACTCGCGCTACCTGGTCGAGCGCGAGGCGCGGCTCGAGCAGGCGCGCGCCGCCTACGCGAACCAGCAGGAGGAGATCGAGCGCATCGAGGCGTTCATCTCGCGCTTCCGCTATCAGGCATCGAAGGCCGCGCTCGTGCAGAGCCGGATCAAGCAGCTCGAGAAGATCGAGCGGCTGCCGCCCCCGGAAGGACACGAGCGCACGCTGAAGATCCGGCTTCCCGAGGCCAAGCGCAGCGGGCGCGTGGTCCTGGAGCTCGCGGGCGCGGTCAAGAGCTACGGCGAGCGGCGGGTCTACGACGGCGTCGATCTCCTGATCGAGCGCGGCCAGCGCGTGGCGCTGGTCGGCCCCAACGGCGCCGGCAAGACGACGCTGCTCAAGATCCTCGCCGGCGTGCTGCCGCTCGACGGCGGGGTGCGCAAGCTCGGCGACAAGGTGGAGCTCGGCTACTTCGCGCAGGACCACGCCGAGATGCTCGACGAGAGCCGCACGGTGCTCGAGGAGATGATGCGCGCGGCGTCGCTCGATACCGCGCCCTTCGTGCGGAACCTGCTCGGCGCGTTCCTCTTCTCCGGCGACGCCGTCGACAAGCGCATCGGGGTCCTCTCCGGCGGCGAGCGCAGCCGACTCGCGCTCGCCAAGCTGCTGCTCTCGCCGGCCAACTGTCTGCTCCTCGACGAGCCGACCAACCATCTCGATCTCACCGCCAAGGAGATTCTGCTCGACGCGCTCAAGGGCTACGGCGGCACGATCGTGATCGTGGCGCACGATCGCTACCTTCTCGACGAGCTGCCGACGCAGGTGATCGAGGTCGGCGGCGGCCAGGCAGTCCGCTACCTCGGCAACTACGAGGATTACCTGCGCGCCAAGGCGCGGGCGAGCGCGCCGCCGCCGCCGGCGCGCCGCAGCGGC
>DATMAZ010000100.1:0-2319 GCA_035559675.1 Candidatus Limnocylindria bacterium | reverse complement strand
CCGGCAAGCTGACGCACATCGGCACCTGCTTCGGCACCCACCACCTGATGTTCGCCGAGGACGCGAACGACACGCTCTGGACGAGCGGCGGCGGACAGGTGGTCGGCTGGTTGAACACGCGGCTCTTCGACGAGACCGGCGACGAGGCGAAGGCGCAGGGCTGGACGGCTCTGGTGATGGACACCAACGGCAACGGCCGGCGCGACACCTACGTCGAGCCGGATCAGCCGGTCGATCCGACGAAGGACAAGCGCTTCGGCGGCGGCTTCTACGCCGTCTCGCCGGCGCCGGACGGATCGATCTGGGGCTCGGTGCTCGGCTTCCCCGGCGCCGTCGTGCGCCTCGTGCCCGGGTCGAACCCGCCCGAGACGGCGCTGGCGGAGGTCTACGAGCCGCCCTGGCAGGACACGACGACGAGCACCGAGGACGGATCGACGGCGCGCGCGGCGATCGGCTTCTCGCCGCGCGGCATGGACATCGACCGCAACGGTGTGGCGTGGGTGGCGCTGGCGAGCGGCCACCTCGCGAGCTTCGACCGCCGGAAGTGTCGCGGGCCGCTCAACGGCCCGACGGCCACCGGCCGGCACTGCCCCGAGGGCTGGACGCTCTACGCCGAGCCGCTCCCGCAGCTCCAGGGCGTCGACCGTCCCGGTAGCGCCGAGGCGAGCTACTACACCTGGGTCGATCAGTTCGACACGCTCGGCCTCGGAGCGAACGTCCCCATCAACACCGGCAACGCCTCGGAGGCGCTGCTGGTCCTCAAGGACGGCCGCTGGATCGTGCTGCGCGTGCCGTACCCGCTCGGCTTCTACACGAAGTGGCTCGACGGGCGGATCGATGATCCGAAGGCTGGCTGGAAGGGGCGCGGCCTCTGGGCGACGATCAGCACGCGCGCGCCGTTCCACCTCGAGGGCGGCAAGGGGACGGAGAGCAAGGTGCTGCACTTCCAGATGCGGCCGAGCCCGCTCGCGAAGTAGCCGCGGGACGGCGCGCGGCGCCGCACGGCGGCACGGGCCGCCGCGTCACAGCCGACCGGCGAGCGCCAGAAGCCCGGTCGTCAGCCAGGGCACGTACGTGATGAGCAGCACGCCCAGCCCGAGGATCGCCAGCATGGGCAGCGACGCGACCGCCACCTCGGCCAGGGGCCGATTGAACCGGTAGGAGGAGAGAAACAGGTTCAACCCCACCGGCGGCGTCAGGTAGCCCAGCTCGAGGTTCGCGATGAAGATGACGCCCAGGTGGACCGGGTGCACGCCGAAGGCCTGCCCGAGCGGCACGATCAGCGGAACGACGACGAAGGTGGCCGAGAAGATGTCCATCAGGCAACCGACGACGAGAAGAAAGAGGTTGAGCGCGAGCAGGAACACCCACTGCGCGCCGATGTAGGCCTGGGTCCACTCGAGCAGCCGGCCCGGCACGTCGGCCTGCACGAGATAGCCGGTCAGCCCGACGGCCACCCCGAGGATGACGAGCACGCCGCCGATCGTCGTCACGCAGTCGACGAGCACGCGGCCGACGTCGCGCAACTCGAGATCGCGGTGCACGAAGGCCTGCACCACGAAGGCGTACAGCGCCGCGAGCGCCGAGGCCTCCACGACGGTGGCGTAGCCGCCGAAGATGGCGACGAGCACGACGACCGGCAGCAGGATTTCCCACTTCGTCGCCCACAGCGCCGCGACTGCCTCGCGCGCGTCGAAGCGCGTCCGCGGGACGCCGGCGCGGACGGCTTCCTGCACGCCCCACGCCGCCACCAGGCCGACGAGCAGCAGGCCGGGCACGATGCCGCCGATGAACAGATCCTCGGGCGCGATCTCGGCGACGATCGCGTAGAGGATGAGCGGCAGCGCCGGCGGCAGCAGCAGCCCGAGCGATCCGGAGGCCGTCAGCAGCCCCAGCGAGAAGCGCTCGCGGTAGCCGTCGCGCAGCAGCGCCGGGAGCAGCAGCCCGCCCAGCGCCAGGATGGTGACGCCCGAGCCGCCGGTGAAGATGGTGAAGAAGGCGCACACCGCCGCGCAGACGACGGCGGTGCCGCCGGGCATCCAGCCGACGAGCGCGCGGAAGCATCGCAGCATCCGCTCCGGCGCGCGCCCTTCCGCGAGGAGGAACCCGGCGAGCGTGAACAACGGAATCGACGGGAGCGTCGGCTTGACGGCGAGCTGGTAGGTCTCGATCAGGATCGCGACGGGGCCGACGCCCTCCGTCATGAAGAGCAGCGCCGCGGCGCCGCCGAGGATGGCGAAGATCGGCGCACCGAGCGCGGCGGCGGCGGCGAGCGTCACCAGCCCCGGCCAGGCGGCGCGCCCCTCGAGCCACGCCGGC
>DATMAZ010000099.1:0-10057 GCA_035559675.1 Candidatus Limnocylindria bacterium | reverse complement strand
GCTTCGCGCGCGCGGGCGCCTCGCGACGCCGGGCGTGGAGGTCGCATGGACCGGCGACGCGGGCTTCGGCGACTCCGCGTTCGCCCGGCTCGATGCCAGCGGCCAGGTCCGCGACCTCGCGCGGTTCGCCGGCGGCACGGCCGGCCGCTTTCCCTTCCAGGTGCAGGCGGAGGCGAGCGGTGCCCTGCCGCGTCCGGCGCACGCCCGGGCCACGTTCACGCTCGGCTCCGGAACGCTCGCCGGCCGGCAGCTCGCGCGCGGCTCGGCCCAGGCACGGCTCGAGGGCACACGGCTGCAGGTGCACGAGCTGCAGGTCGAAGCCGACGGCATGCGCGTCGGTGGCGACGCCCGCGCCGACCTCGATCGCCGCTCGCTCGACGCCAGCCTCGAGCTGCTGCTCGCCGGCCGCGGCCGCGCCGCGGGCACGGTGTCGCTCGCGCGCACGCGCGCCGGCTGGGAAGGCCACGTGCGCGGGCTCACCCTCGCGCCCGAGGCGCTGCCCGCATGGACGAGCGACGGCGCCGCCACTCTGGCGTTCCGTGACGGGATGCGGCTCGACGGGCTGCGTCTCCGCTCGGGCGCACAGCGAGCCGATCTCTCGCTCGCCGTGCGCGCCGACGGAGCGCTCACCGGCACGCTCGCGGTCTCCGCCCTGCAGCTCGCTCCGCTCTGCACGGTGGCGGGAACCACGTGCGGCGGCGTGGCGACCGGCCGGCTGCAGGCGGCCGGGAGTACGACGGCGCCGCGCCTGTCGCTCGGTGCGAGCGCCCACGACGTCGCAGTCGGACCACTCGCGCGCAGCAGCATCGATGCGGCGATCCACTGGGAGGCAGGACGTGCCGCCGGCAGGGTGACGGTCGCCGGCCTCGGCGGCAGTGTCGTGGTGAGCGGCAGCGTCCCGGCACCGATCGGCCGGCCGCCCGTCGCCCGCGACGCGCTCGATCTCCGCATCACCGCCCGCGACCTCGCCATCACGCGGCTCGCCGCCTGGCGTCCGCAAATCGTGCGCGCGGCGACGGGCACCATCCGCGGCGATCTGCATCTCGGCGGCACGTGGGACGCGCCGCGGCCGGACGGCACGCTGCGGCTCCGCGCCGCGGCGCTCGAGCTGGTGGCGTCCGGCGCACGCTGGGAGGACGTGGTGGTGGCGCTGCGCGCCGACGGAGCGCGCGGCCTCGTGATCGAGCGGCTGACCGCGGCGGGCGGCAGCGGCACGCTGCAGGGCAGCGGCCGGTTCGACTTCGTCAGAGGCGCCGTTCCCACTGTCGACGTGCGGCTCGAGCTCGAGCGCTTTCTCGCCGTGGACCGTCCGGTGCTCGAGGCCTCCGTCGATGGGCGGCTGCGCGTCACCGGCCCGCTCACGGGCCCCACGGTCCGCGGGCGGCTCTACGTGCCGGACGGAACCGTGCGACCCGCGTTTCTGCCCGCCGCCAACGCGCCGCTCGAGCCCGACCCCACCATCGAGGTGGTGGGCCTGCCCGGGACCGAAGCCGCGCCCCCGCCACCGAGCATGGGCGAGCTCGCGCTCGGCGTCACCATCACGCTGGGCGACGGCATGCGCATCCGCCGCCGCGACGCCAACGTGCAGCTCGGCGGCACGCTACACGTCGAGCGCACGCCCCCCGGGCCGCTCACGGTGCGCGGCACGGTCGAGATCGAACGCGGCTGGTACACCTTCTCGGGACGCCGCTTCACGATGCGCTCCGGGGAGGTGCGCTTCACGGGCGGCCCCGTCGACACGGCGGTGCTCGACCTCGAGGCGACGCACCGGACCACCGAGTACGACGTCACGGTCGCCGTGCAGGGGACCATCGGCACGCCCGAGCTGCTGCTGTCGTCGGATCCGCCGCTCGACGAAACCGACGTGCTGGCCGTGCTGCTGGTCGGCCGGCCGAGCGGCGAGCTGAGCGACAGCGAGCGGCTGAGCGTGCAGGCCGAGGCCGCCTCGCTCGCCGTGGGCTACGTCGTGCCTGGGCTCGGCGGCGGCCTCGGCGACGCGCTGCCGCTCGACGAGGTGCAGGTTGGTCTCGAGCAGGTCCGCGTCGGCCAGCACGTCGGCAGCGACGTCTTCATCTCGCTCTCCCAGCAGTTCTCCGGCTGGGCGGGGCAGACGATGGCGGTGGAGTACACCATCACCCGCCGCCTCTCGGTGGAGCTGTCGACCTCGAGCCGAGGCAGCGGCGCCATCGATTTCTTCTGGCGCCGGCGCTACTGACCGGCGCGGCGCGCCCTCACCGCTCGGCGCGCAGCTGCTCGCGCACGGCCGCCAGCGCCCGGCGCTTCGCCTTCTCGACGCTCGGGCACGCGACAGTGGGTGCGCCACAGATAGTCGTGATCCAGCTCGGTGGCGTAGCGGCAGCGCCCAGCGATCCTGCGCGTAGAGCATCGGGGTCGACGTCCGTCAGGCGGAAGTGGCGTCCGTCGTCGATGCGATACCGGCGCGCAAGACGGTGGGCGGCCTTCATCACGCGGGCGATCTTCATGGTCGGCGGTCAGCGCAGACGGGGTGTACGCGGTCCAATGCGATGTGCGGTCCACGCCGGCTTCTGCTAGGCACGCCTGCCAGTCTCTTGGAAAGGACGCCTCGTGACCAAGCCTTCCCCACGCGGCCTCTTCGGACCCCGCTTCGCGCGCGATCTCTGGCGGCTCACGCGCATCTACTGGACGTCGAAGGACGCGCCGATCGGGGCGCTCCTGCTACTCGGCGCCATCACGCTCGAGCTGCTCACCGTGCAGGCGAGCGTGCTGATCGCCGACGCCGAGCGGCAGATCTTCGACGCGCTCGGCGATCGCGACGTCACCGCGTTCTTCGGCGCCATGGGCCTCTTTCTGATCGTCATCGGCGGCTTCGTCGCGAGCTCCACGCTTCGCATCTACGTCCGCGCGCGGCTCGAGATCCGCTGGCGCGAGCGGGTCACCGTCCACTTCGTCGAGCAGTGGATGGGCCCGGAGGCCTACTGCCAGACGGAGCTCGACTCGACGTCGCTCGACAACCCCGATCAGCGCATCGCCGAGGACGCGCGCAACTACGTCGCGAGCGCGCTCGGGCTCTCGCTCTCGCTGCTCTCGGCCGTGGCCACGCTGTACTCCTTCGGGTGGATCCTCTGGCGGATGTCCGCCAACTGGCCCGTGCGCGTCTTCGGTGTCGAGCTGTGGATCCCCGGGCTCATGCTGTGGGTCGCGATCTTCTACGCCCTCGTCGCGACCTTCGTCACCCACCTCGTCGGCCGCTCGCTGGTGCCGATCAACTTCGACCGCCTGCGCTACGAGGCGGACTTCCGCTACGGGCTGGTCCACTTCCGCGACAACGCGGAGGCCGTCGCCCTCGCCCGCGGACAGCACTTCGAGCGCCGCAAGGCACGCGGGCGCTTCGGGCGCGTGATCGACAACTGGATCGAGCTGATCGGCGCGCAGGCCCGCCTTACGCTGTTCACGACGGGCATCGGCCAGGCGAACGGACTCATCCCCATTCTCATCGGCGCCCCGGCGTACTTCGCGCGCCATCTCACGCTCGGCAGCCTGGCGCAGACGCGCATCGCGTACGGGCAGCTCTCCGCCGCGCTCGCCTGGTTCGTCAACGCGTACCAGGAGATCGCCCAGTGGCGCGCCAGCATCGCCCGGTTGTCGGCCTTTCTCGATAGCCTGGATGAAACCCGCGAGCGGCTCGCCGCGGCCGGGCTGCGCGTCGAGCCCGGCGCCGAGGACGTGCTCCGTCTCGACAACGTGCGGCTCGACGCGCCCGACGGCCGCGTGCTGCTGGCGCCCGTCAGCGCCACGCTCCGAGCCGGCGAGCGCGTCGCGGTGGTGGGGCCGGCGGGCGCTGGCAAGACCACGCTGCTGCGGGCGATCGCCGGCATCTGGCCGTACGGCGCTGGCCGGATCGAGGTCCCTGCCCGCGCCCGCATGATGTTTCTCACCCAGCAGCCGTACATCCCGCTCGGCACGCTGCGGGAAGCGCTCACCTACCCGTCGCCCGCCGACGCGTTTCCCGACGCGAAGGTCCGCGAGGTGCTGTCGTACGTCGGCCTCGGACGGCTCGCCCACGCGCTCGACCGCGAGGACATCTGGGAGCACGTGCTCTCGGGCGAGGAGAGCCGCCGGGTCGTGTTCGCCCGCGTGCTGTTGCACGAGCCGGACTGGATCTTCGGCGACGACGCCACCGGCTCGCTCGACGAGGCGACGGAGCGCCGCGTCTACGACATCCTGCACGAGCGGCTCCCACACGCCACGCTGGTCTCGATCACGCAGCACGCCGCCGCCGTCGCTTACCACGATCGCCGCTGGACGCTCGTCCCGCGGGAGAACGGCGTCTTCGCGCTGCAGACCGCATGAAGCTGTGGGACCCACGCGCGCCCGCATCGACCGCGTGGCGGGCCGTCGCGGCTCCCGGCGCCGCGGCCAGGCTCTCCACGGAGGACGGGCCTGCCGGAACGGCGCTGCGGCTCGACGTGACCCTTGCCGGCCACGGCAGCTGGGCGCTCGCGCGGCGCGAGGGCGCGCTCGTGCTGCCGGCGCACTACGTCGTGCGCCTGGCGGTACGCGGGACGCTACCGCCGACCGAGCTGCAGGTGAAGCTGGTGGACCCGAGCGGCGCCAACGTGTGGTGGTGGCGGCTGCGGCCGCATGTCTTCACCACGGACGTTTCCCGGCTCGTGCTCCGGCGCGCCGCGCTCCTCTTCGCCTGGGGGCCGGCGAGCGGCGGCGAGCCGCGGGCGCTCGGCGCCGTCGAGGTCGCGCTGGCCGCCGACGACGCACGGAGCGGAACCTGCTGGATCGACGAGCTCTGCGTCGAGGAGCGCCCGGTGGCCGCCGGCCCGCTCGCGATCACGAGCGTGCGTGCGTCGAGCGCTCTCCCCGCCCATCCGGCGGCCAACGTGTGCGATCCCGGCGGCGGCACGTGGCGGCCAGCGCCAGGGGATGCAACGCCGTGGCTCGTCGTCGATCTGGGCGCCAGCCGCGAGTGGGGCGGGCTCGTGGTCCGTGCGGCGGGCCGCCGGGGCGCGCCGGCCATGCGGCTCGCCGCCTCCGAGGACGGCACGCACTGGACCACGCTCGCCGACGCGGCGCCGTCCCCGCTTGCCCGGCAATGGCTGCGCACGGCCGACGGCGACGGCCGCTTCGCGCGCCTCGAGTTCCCCGATGGCGCGGGCGCCGGCATCGCGCACGTGCAGCCCGTCCCGTTGGAGCTAACGGTGTCACCCGCCCGCCATGCGGCGGCCGTGGCGGCGGCGGCGCCCCGCGGCCGATTTCCTCGCCACCTGCTCGGCGAGCAGGGTTACTGGGCGGTGCTCGGCGTGGACGGCGATGCGCGCACGGCGCTGCTCGGCGAGGACGGCGCCCTCGAGGTCGACGCCGAGGCCTTTACGCTCGAGCCCTTTCTCTGGAGCGAGGGCCGGCTTCTCACCTGGGCGGATGCCGAGCGCACGCTGGCGCTGGCCGACGACCATCTGCCGCTGCCGTCGGTGGAGTGGCGCGCAGGCGGGCTCCGGCTCGTCGTCAGCGCCTGCGCCGTCGGACGACCCGGCGCCGTCACGCTGCTCGCGCGCTACGCGGTCACGCGCACGGCCGATGCGCCGGCTGCCGTCCGGCTCTACGTCGCCATCCGTCCCTTCCAGGTGAATCCGAGCTGGCAGAGTCTCCACCTCGTGGGCGGCATCGCGCCCATCACGCGCATCGTGCGCACCTGGCGCGGCGTGCGCGTGAACGACCGGCTCGAGGTCGTGCCGCTGCGCGCGCCCGACGCCTTCGGCGCGGCCGCGTTCGACGAAGGGCTCCGTGGCCTCGAGGCGGGCCGGCCACCGGCCGGCGAGCAGGTCGACGATCCCGTGGGATTCGCGGAGGGCGCGCTGGGATTCGACCTTGCGCTGGTGGGCGGCGGCACGGAGCTGGTGGGCGTGGCGGTGCCGCTCGACGACGCGGCCGTACGGCTGCCGCGCGCGCCGCACGCCCGCGCCCGGTGGCTCGAGCAGCACTTCGCGAAGGCGCGCCGGCACTGGCGCCGCCGGCTGTCCGTCGTGCCCGTGACGCTGCCCCCCGCGGCAGCCCCGTTCGCCGACACGCTGCGAGCGTCGCTCGCCTGGATCCTGGTGAATCGCGACGGCCCGCGCATCCAGCCCGGGCCGCGCTGCTATCGCCGCTCGTGGATCCGCGACGGCTCGCTCACCGGCACGGCGCTGGTCGAGATGGGATTGGCCGACGAGGCCCGCGAGTTTCTCCGCTGGTACGCACCCTTCCAGTACGACGACGGGCGCGTGCCGTGTGCCGTCGACCGGCGCGGCGTCGACCCGGTGGTGGAGCACGACAGCCACGGCCAGCTCGTGTGGGGCATCGTCGAGGTGTTCCGTCTCACCGGCGACCGCGCCTTTCTCGAATCGCTCTGGCCGCGCGTGCTGCGGGCGGCCGAGGCGCTCGTCGCCCTCCGTGCCGAGCGCACCACGGCGGCGTATCGCGGGCGCGCCTCCTACGGACTGCTGCCCGAGTCGATCAGCCACGAAGGCTACGCCTCGCGGCCGGTGCACTCGTACTGGGACGACTTCTTCGCGGTGCGGGCGCTCGCCGACGCCGCCTGGGCCGCGGCCCTGCTCGGGGATACCGCCACCGCAAGCCGGCTCGACGCTGAAGCGGCGGCCATGCGGGGCGATCTCGCACGCTCGATCGCGCAGACGATGGCGGAGCACGGCCTCGCGGTCCTGCCCGGCTCCGTCGAGCTCGGCGACTTCGATCCTACCTCGAGCGCCATCGCCGTCGACCCATGCGGCGCCGAGGCGCTGCTGCCGCCCGGCGCGCTCGCCGCCACCTTCGAACGCTACTGGGCGGAGGTGGAGGCCCGGCGCCGGGGCGACGCCGCGAACGAGGCCTACACGCCCTACGAGGTACGCAACGCGAGCGCGCTGCTGCAGCTCGGCTGGCCCGAGCGCGCGCTCACGCTGCTCGCCTGGCTGATCGAGGATCAGCGCCCGCCGGCGTGGCGGCAATGGCCGGAGATCGCGTGGCGCGATCCGCGCGCGCCGCGCTTCCTCGGCGACCTCCCGCACGGCTGGGTGGCGTCGAGCTTCGTGCGTGCGCTGCGCCGGTTGCTCGCCTGGGAGCGCCGCGACGCCGGTGTGCTCGTGATCGGCGCCGGTGTGCCGCGCGCCTGGACGGAGGACCCGGGCGTCGTGCTCCGGGCGCTCCCGACGCACTTCGGTCCGCTCGACGCCGCGATCCGCGCCACGAGCCCCGACGAGGTCGTCGTCCGCTTGGGTGGCGCCGCCCGGCCGCCGGGCGGCTTCGTCGTCATGTCCCCCGGGCGCCGGGCGCTCGCCACGGTGCTCGTGGACGGACGGCCCCACGCCTCCGCCGCGCGCGACGCGGTCGCCGTCGCGGCGGGGCCGGTCGAGATCCGGCTCCGCTACTGACGCCGCGCGCCTCTGGCGGGCGGGAGCACGCTCGGCAGCGGCATCCCGAGAGGCGCGGGCGCCTCGGCGCCACCGCGGGGCCGGTTGCCGTACGACCCGTTGCCCAGCCATGATCGCGGCCAACCATGACACCGACGCCCGTGCTGTCCGTCGACGAGATCGACTTCGCGGATCCCGCCTTCTGGGCGCGCCCTCCCGCCGAACGGGACACCGCCTTCGCGACGCTCCGCGCCCACCCGTCGCTCGTCTTCCACCGCGAGTACGAGATCCCGGGCTTTCCGAAGGGTCCCGGCTACTGGTCGCTCGTGCGCCACGAGCACGTAACGCTCGCCAGCCGCCGGCCGGACCTGTTCTGCTCCGGTCAAGGCACCCAGATCCCGGACCAGCCCCAGATCTTCAACGAGGCCTTCGGGTCGATGATCAACATGGACGATCCGCGCCACGCGCGGCTGCGGCGCATCGTCTCGGGCAGCTTCACGCCGCGGATGCTGAAGCGCGTCGAGCGCCAGGTGCAGGAAGCGGCCGGGGCCGTGATCGACGCCGTCGCCGAGCGCGGGGCGTGCGACTTCGTCACCGACATCGCCGCCGCCCTGCCGCTCAGGATCATCTGCGACATGATGGGCATTCCGGAGAGCCAGTACGGCTTCGTTTTCGATCGCACCAACGTCATCCTGGGGGCGGGCGATCCCGAGTACGTGAGCGATCCCGCAGCCGTCGCCGGGGCGCTGCTCACCGCCGGCGCCGAGCTGACGCAGCTCGTGCAGGAGCTCGGCCGCTTGCGGTGCGAGCGGCCGACCGACGATCTCACCTCGGCGCTCGTCAACTCGCAGGTCGACGGCGACTCGCTCAGCGAGAGCGACCTCGGCTCGTTCTTCGTGCTGCTGGTGGTGGCCGGCAACGAAACGACCCGCAACGCCATCAGCCACGGCATGAAGGCGCTCTGCGACTTTCCCGCCGAGCGTGCGCGCTGGATGGCCGACTTCGAGGGCCTGGCCCCGACGGCCGTCGAGGAGATCGTCCGCTGGGCGACGCCGGTCATGCACTTCCGTCGCACGGCGACGCGTGACACGGAGATCGGCGGGCAGCCGATCCGAGCCGGGGACAAGGTCGTCCTGTGGTACACGTCGGCCAACCGCGACGAGGCGGTGTTCGACGATCCCTATCGCTTCGACGTCGGCCGCACGCCCAACGACCACGTCGGCTTCGGAGCGCCGGGCCCGCACTTCTGCCTCGGCGCCAATCTCGCCCGCCGGGAGATCACCGTGATGTTCCGCGAGCTCTTCCAGCGCCTGCCCGACCTGCAGATCACGGGCGAGCCGGCCCGGCTGCTTTCGGGGTTCATCAACGGCATCAAGCACATGCCCTGCGAGTTCACCCCCGTCGCACCCGCCCGGCGATGAGATGACGGCGCCGGTCACCCGATTCGGACCGGCACGTGCGAGAAGCCGGCGACGTTCGACATGTGGACGCGCCGGAGCCCTGCCTCGTCGATCTCGTAGCGCGGGTAGCGCACGCGCAGCTCCTCGAACGCGATGCGGCTCTCGAGCCGCGCCAGCGCGGCGCCGAGGCAGGAGTGGATGCCGTAGCCGAAGCCGAGCGCGAGCTGCTGCTCGCGGTCGATGTCGAAGCGGTCGGGATCGGGATAGACGCGATCGTCGCGCGTCGCCGCGCCGGTGAGCAGCAGCACCGGCACGCCCGCCGGAATGGTGACGCCGTGGAGCGTGACGGGCGCGGTCGTGAACCGTCCCTGGTACTGGGACGGCGCCCAGTAGCGCAGGATCTCCTCGACCGCCGGCGGGATGCGGCTGGGGTCGCTCAGCACCTTGTCCCACTGCGACGGCCAGCGCCGGAAGAGCACCACGCCGTTGCCGATCAGCTTGGTGACCGTCTCGCTGCCTGCGGCGCCGAGCAGCGAGGCGAAGGCCGCGATCTCGACGTCGCTCAGGCGCTGCGGCCCGCGCTCGCCGGACACCTCGGCCTGGGCGAGACGGCTGATGAGATCGTCGCCGGGGTGCCGCCGCTTCTCGGCCGCGAGCGCCACGAAGTACTGGTACTGCGCGATCCCCGCTTCCATGCCCTCGCGCGTGGGCCGCGGGTCGTTCGGCTCGCGGTGCAGCATGGCGTCGGTGCGGTGGCGCACGGCCTGCCGGTCGGCCGGCGGGACACCGAGCATCTCCGAAATGACCTCCACGGGAAACGGCGCGGCGAAGTCGGCCACCGCGTCGAAGGTCGGGCGGCCCGCCACGCGGTCGAGCGTGCGGCGCACGATGGCCCGGATGACGGGCTCGAGCGCCGCGACGGCGCGGGGCGTGAACGCCTTGCTCACCAGGTTCCGCACCCGCTCGTGCTCCGGCGGATCCATGTAGATGATGTTGCCGACGGCGCGGAACTCCGGATCGCGGAGATCGTGCACGGTGACGCCGTGCGAGCTGCTGAACGTGCGCCAGTCCTGGTGCGCGGCAGCGACGTCGGCGAAGCGCGAGAGCGCCCAGAACCCGTAGCGCGCGTTGTGGTAGACGGGGGCCCGGTCGCGCAGCGCCCGATACGTGTCGTACGGGTCGTCGAAGAAGTCGGCGGAGAACGGATCGAACTCGACGGTGTCGATCGGCATGGGCACGTCGGGCTCGGCTATCACGCGGCGATTTCGCGGCGCAATCGCC